>JAEURQ010000003.1:0-300000 GCA_016788425.1 Chthonomonas sp. | reverse complement strand
CCGTTGCCTTGGCCGCCGCCACCACCGCCGCCACCGCGACCGCCGAAACCAGCTTGCTTAGCCGCTTCGTCGCCGGGAAGGCGAACGTCGGAATCTACCGAATTCATGTCCGAGGTACCGCGGGCAGCCTTTTCGAACGAACCGGGTTGGTTGGACACGGGGAATGCTTGGCCAGGAATCGGACCGCTGCCGACGATGTAGATTTCGCTGCTCTTCGACTTGCTTTGATACAGCTCTTGCATGGCCTGAAGCTCACGGAAACCCTCGATCGGATCGAATGCTTCTTGAGCTGCGATCTGCTGGAGAACCTTTGCCGCGTCAGCATGTTGCAGAACAACTTTGCGAATGACGACAGGTGCCGCAGTGGAGACCGGAACCTCAGGAGCAGTGACCTTCTTGCCGCGGCGAATGATGAACACGCCCGACTCGTCGCGTTCAGCATGGGCGCCGGCCGCGTCGCAAATGTAGCGAATCGCTTCCTCGGCGGTCTTGTCCTTCAGCGAAATATTGATCTTCGCGAAGTCCTTGTCACCCGGTTCAATCACAAACTGGATTCCCGTTTGCGCCGTCAACAGCTGAGTTGCAAAGTACAGGTCGGCATCACTCAACGTGACGTCAATCCGCTTGCTCAGACCATCTTGGGCGAAAGCACTGACACCCAGTACGCATCCGGCGACCAGCAGGCTGGCGACCTTCGCGAAACTCTTCTTCTTCATCCTCAACATACTATTCAATATCCTTGCAAAAATGCTGGCGAATTATCGTCCGCCCAGACTGCCGCCGCCGCCGCCGAAGCCGCCACCGCCGCCGCCGAATCCGCCGCCGAGGCCACCGCCACCGCCGCCGAGACCGCCACCGAGGCCGCCACCGCCGCCGCCAAAGCCACCACCGCCGCCGCCGAAGCCACTGTTAGAAGGCCGCGAACTGAACTCGACTTCCGAACCCGGGCTAAGCGTGCCGTTGATCAAGCGAATGATCAGTTCGGGGTCAGCCGAGCGAATGGGAATGCGAACAATCTGATTTTCTTGAGCTTGGGGGGTTTCCGGAGTCGTTTCCGGACCCACCGGGCCGCCGCCGTCCGACTTCTTCACGATGACGTAAACGCCAGCTTCCACGCGGTACGTCGAATCCACTTGATTGAGGATGTTGCGCAGCACGGTCTCGAACGTTTGGTTCGTCAGTTTAATCGTTACGGTGCCTTGCACTTCGGGAGCAACCGAATAGTCCACCTGAACTTGTCGGAACAGCTCGCGCAGCGCGTCGCGCACGTCGGCTTCGTCCAGGCTAATCGAGGGGATTACCTGGTCTCGCGGGTCGGTGCCCTGAGCGATGGCCTTCACCGGAGTGAAGATCATGGCTCCGAACAGCATCAAAGCGGCAAGCGCCAATTTTAGTCGGTTATTCATAGTTTCAACCTCAATAAGTCGAATGTTTCTGGTCAACGGCAGTTACGCCAAAATTGATTATCGGTCGGCTCCTCCCGGAATGCCATCGCCATCGCGACCACCGGGGAGGGGAGGACTGTCGGGGCTACCGCCGCCTTGATTTCCACCGCCGCCACCTTGGTTTCCGCCAAAGTCAAACGAGCCCTGCAGGCGAACCACCCATTCGCGCGGACGCTTATTGTTGCGTCGACGAAGGATCGCCTTTTCCGAATCGATCGAGGCCACGTACCATTCGGAACCCGGAATTTGGGTGCCTGGCTTGATCTGCAGCGCAGGGAACGAGCCGTTGGTCATGATGGCCGAGATGCCGTTGCCCTGGAAGATGCCGGCCAGTCGCCAATTGTTGGGGGGCGGCTCGACAATGTCTTCTTCGGAAGGCTTTTCTTCCGGCAATTCAAAATAGTTGGTGAACGAGAGCCCTTCGCTGAACAGCTTCTCGCGGCGCTGAGCGTTTTCGAACGCCTTTTCCACCGGAAGCAGCGCGAACGGATCGCGTCTCGATTGGAAGCCTTTGTTTTCCGCGTACAGGCGAAGCTCAGCGCTACCCGGATCCAACTTCTCGCTGAGCGGCATGCCCGCGAGCGGCTTGGTGTAGGGCCGGTTCATCTTCTTGGCGATGTCTTCCAGGCTCATGAGGGGGCCCGTGGCCGCGCCCGTTGCTCCAGTGCCAACGGCTGGGTTTGTTCCACCAACCGTCGGGCCACCCGGAGGCGTTGCCGGACCTGCATCGCCTTCGCCGCCACCGCAAGCAACCAAGCCGAAGCTCAGCGCAGAGGCCGCCAATATTGTCCAAATTTTGTTGCTCATGTTCACTAGATTAGTTGTTCTGAGTACTGCGGCTCAGCTTACCACCGCCGCCACCGGGGGCCGGCAAGCCGGGACCCGCTCCGGGACCACCGATTCCACCGCCGCCGCTTGCACCGGGAGCCGCGCCTTCGGGAACCGGAGCACCCACCTGATCGGCACGGATGAACGCCACCATACTGACCTGATAGGTTCCCGTGAGAACCGGCGAGGTTCCGTTAAATCGAAGACCGTGACTCACTGCCATATAGTTCGGCATGTTCGCCCAGCTTTCAAAGTTCGCCATGATCTGTTGCATCGTGCCGCGGACCGTGATAGTGCCGAGGTCGATGAACATGACCGGATAGCCAAGCGCCGGATAGTTAAAGTCCGAGGCCAAAATGTTGGTCGCTTCTTGCGAGAACGGCTTGATCGCAGGTCCGGTGATGACCTTGATTCCGCCGGTGCGAACTTGTCGGTTCACCGCCGCCTGAATCGAGTCGCGGAACTTCGGCGCGTCCACCACCAGCTGCCATGGGTTCACGGCGAGGTCAATGCCGCCGTTTTGAAGCCCTTGCTGCGGAGTCTTGCGCAGGACGATGTCGCCCCACTCGTCGTTCTTCGCCATGACTTCGGTGGACACATCTTCCACTCGCTTTTGCGCCTTGCCGCGCGAGGCGACGATGGCTTCGAGCTTTTCCTTTTGGGCGTCAAACGATTCCTTTTCGGTCATGTTTGGCTTCCAGTGCTGGAAGTAGCCAAAGGCAAGCGCGGCCAGCGAGATCGAAAGACCGATCCAGATCCAAGTCCAATGCGAAAGCTTTTTCATTAGATGTCACCATCCCGGCCCGCCGGACCACCCGGTCGCGGAAGCGAGGGGTTGGCCCCACCCGCAGCACGACCACCTGGGCGAGGACCGCCCGCGGGCATGCTGTCCTTGGGGACGGGGACTAAGAAATTGTATTCCGGACCCGCCACAATCGCCGGATTCGCACCTGCGTTCGGTCGGGGTTGGGTAGCCGGAGCGGCACCCGGATTCATTGCGCCAGGCCCGGCGCCTGGAGTCGTTGCGCCCGGCACCGGAACTTGCGCTCCCGGCGTTTGGAGCACGACGCTCACGGTAATATTTTGCCACTTCGGAAGCGCAAGTCGCGGTTGTTCAATCGGACCGGCGTAGTTGCCCGCGCCAGTAAAGCCGGTCGGTTCCGCCGAAGCGCGCGCGACCAACGCGTTGATGCGGTCAACGGGATCAAGCGGCAAGCGGTCGTCGCTGGCCTTCTTGAACTCCGGATACTGGTCGGTTTCCGTAACATTCGGCAGGTTACGGCGATCGAGCACGTAGCCCGTGCGACCGACGGTTTGCGCGCCGGGGATTCTCAGCAGCGCCAACATCAAGTCGGCGTACTGTTGATAAGTTTGGATGGTGCCCGTCAAAGTCAAGGCGGCGCGATTGCCATCAATCGGCGTCATCGACATCGCGTTCACCCGGAAGAAACTCGGAATGTACGGGATCACCTCACGGTAGAAACCGGTGATCTTGGCCGGGTGCTTCTGCATGGCATCGGCGAGCGCGATGTTGCGCACCGTTTCGGCCGAGCTCGCGCCGATGGTATCGGCGGTCTTGGCGAGAGCGACAACAGCTTGGGCTTGCGGCACCAAGTCGTTCGCCGCGGCCTCAGCCGCATCGCGCTGACCCTTGGAACTGGTGATAAGGAACACCGAACCCAAAACAGAGACCACCGCCGCGGCGATGGAAGCCACCATCCAGGTCCGCGCAGCGGCCCCTTTTGTGACGTATTGAGGCAAGAGATTCAGCTTCATAGATCAATCAAAGGCAATGTGCAGGCCGTTGCCGATGGCAATGGCGAAATCTTGGCGATTATTTTCCAGCAGACCCGCTTCCAGGCGCTTGGCATTAATCGGGAGGCCGCGCGACGGATCGAGCAGCGAGGTTGGAATGCCGAGCGAGGCTTGAAGATGCTCGGTAAGTCCAGGCAACTTCGACGCGCCACCCACGAGCAGGACGGCCGAAACTTCGCCACCCTTCGAGCGGTAGTAATCCACCGATCGGCGCAGCTCGCTGACGAACTCGTCGAGCACTTGCGCAAAGGCTTGGTACAGCTGCGTTTCCTCGTCGTTTTGCGGGGGAGCCGCCGGCACCGGGGCCATCGCGGGCTCGGGTTCCGGCTCAGGAGTCGCGTCCGCCGCGGCGTACGCGTTGAAATCAGCAGGAGTGTCGTCGGCCCCCGGAGTTGGCGCCGCGTAATCGTACAGGCTGCCACCGGTTCCGGCCGCACCGGGACCAGGATCGGCCGCGGGGACGTTGATCGTTAGACCAGGATTGAACGCCGCCGCATCCGCGAACGGATTGAACGGTTCGAAACCACCAGTTTGACCAAACGCGTTTTGTTGACCAGCGTTTTCCGGGACTCGGGCGCGCGTGGTCTTCATGTGCTCGGCTTCGTCCATGCCGACGCCCATGTTGGCGGCAATGGCCTGCGTAAAGTTTTCGCCGCCCATTGGCACTTGGCGCGGAAGCATCAGGTAGCCGTCGCGGTAAATATTAATGGCCGTCGTCTTATGGCCGAAGTCCACCACGCAGACGGTTTGGTTATCGTAATCCGCGCCGTAGGTGGCCTTGAACGCTCGGGCGAGGCCTAGCGGCTCCACGTCGATGACGGCGAGATTCTTGCCGGACTTCTTGACGATGTCCACCAGCGTGTCAATAGCGGACTGGGGCGAGATCGCCATAATCACGTCCATGTTTTGGCTAGCCGGATCGCCGCCCGGTATCGGCTTGAAGTCGGATTGGATGGTGGTTTCCGCGAACGGCACGTTGCGCGTAATTTCCCATTCCATGTGGTTCTTTAGCTCGGTGCCTTCGAGGCGCGGAGCCTCCACCGTGCGAACCAAAACGGATGCTTGCCCGGCGACGGTCACCACCACTTGGTTGACCGAGGCTCCCGAAGCCTGCGCCAGGTCTTTGACCACCTGGGCGACGTTATCCACGTCGTAGACACCGGTATGGTCAACCGCCCCTTCGGGCGTACGGGCGATCCCCAGCGCAGTCACCGCTGGTTCGCGTCCTTGCATCTTGATTTCGGCGATCTTAATCTGCTGACTGCCGATATCGATCCCTAAAACGCTCGTTAGCTTTTTCGCCATACTTCGTCCAAATTCTTCCCTGGTTTGGGTGTCCCCTATGTTATCCCGGAGAGCACAACCCGTGCAAGGGCGTAACCCACCGCGTACCTTACCATGACGAGGCAAAGTTCCGCTTTAGTTCTATGATGGTCGCAAACCCAAATAAGGCACAGCCGAAACGAAAAAAGGGCGAGCATTTTCCATGCTCGCCCTTCGGTCTTGGGTTTCCTTAAGGTCGCGACGAGAAGAACGGCGCGACGGTGCCCATGTAGATGTCCGGGACACCTTGCTGCGTGCTCGACCAGATCAGCCACAACAGGTTCGCGCGGCGAGCCGACACGTTGTTGTTGAAGGCCGTACTCGGCGCGTCCAGTGCCACCTGCAGACTCGTGACGCCGGGCGTCATCGGCAGCGTGGTTTCCGCGGTTTCGGTGAGCACGCCAACCGTTTGCCGATCGGTCGTGTTTCCGCCCGTCGAAACGTAGCTAATCTGCACCGATCGCGCTTCGTCTTCCGACTGGAAGTAGATGCGGTTGTTCACCGGATCCACTTGGAACGGACCGAGGTTGCCCGAGATCGCCGTGATTTGATAGTTGCCGTTGGCATCCGTTGCGAGACGTTGGCTCAGGACAATCCCAAAGCGAGCCGTGCGCATGATGGCCTGCGGGCCGAGGCGCGACTCTTGGTCTTCCTTGAGGTACGTAAACACGAACCGATCGTTACGCGGCACCACCGTGCCCAGCGGATTCCCGCCGGCATCGCGCCAGTTGAGCGTGTCGCCCACCATGCGGTCGTCAAAGACCATGCTCACGCCCTTGTAGTTGGCGCCCTGACCACCGCTGATGCGGACGAATTCCGCGCGGTAGCGCATGGAGAGTTGCATGTTCGCCGGGATCAACGCCCCATCGAACTGCACGGCCCCACTAGTCATATTGATCGTTATCGTGCCGCCCAGCATACATTCGGCGACCACGTTATTCGTGCGTTCGCTGAGCTTGCGCGTGCCGGGCTTGATCACCGAGACGTAGCCGGCATTCGTGCGTCGGAAGACGTCAATGAAGTCGGCCACCGTCGGATCGGCCAGCGTTCCCGCGGAATCTTGGTTCCAATCGCGCGTGTCGAGTTGCACGCCCAGGCCCCAGTAGATGCCGGTTCGCGCGTCCTTGTTCAGCGGCGACACGAGCGTGTTCCACTTGTTCATCCAGCCGCCGCCCGAGAAGCTCGGTTGTGCCGAGTTGGTGGGCGACATGCGACCCAGGAAGACTTCCGAGCCACTGCGGCCGCGGACACGTCCCGTCATCACGATATCAAGGCCACCGGCCGGTCGCAGGTACGAGCTCGCGTTCGAGATCAGCTCAAAGGCGCTGCCGAAGTTGAACGACTGCACGACGGCGTTACCGCCGAAGCCCGGTCGAACCACCCAGTTGGTGCCGTTGTAGGTCGCGAACATCAGTTGGCTTTGTCCGCCACGAGTGACCGTGAAGAACAACGTCGCGACGCCGTTTTCGTCTTGAATCAGCGACGGGCGACCAATCTTTGCCGACGGGTCAATGACCGCCGCGGTCGTGCTGAGCATCACCGGCGCGCTCATCGTGACCGATCCCGGCCCGCCGCTGAGACGCGACAGGAAGATGCGGCTTTCGCGAGTGACTTGGCCCGTGCCATCCACCTTATTGAATTCGGCGATGAAGGCCATGTACGGCGCAATCGTCGAGTTGCGGCCCGTGTTGCCCGGCGAAATTCGCGAGGCAAATCCACCGCTGGTCGGGAACGTCGGCGAACCGAACTGCACCGAACCCGGTTGCACGGTCTCGCCCGCGCCGACGCCAAACAAGGTTTCGGGGCTGGCAAAGATCGGGAACGGATTCAGTTCTTGGAAGAACCATCGACTCGCGATCGCCGGGCTGAACCGGTCGAGGTCGCTGAGCGGCGACGGATCGACGCCCGGAGCGAACGGGACACCACCGGCCAGCGACGCAATATAAATGCGGTACTGCGGGGTCGTCGTATCAGCCGGAGTCTTCAGGCGAGCGTTCCAGTCGGCGACATTCGTGCCGCCTCGTCGCTCACTCGCAAACGCCATGTAGACGTGACCGAGGCCATCGCGATACATGTTCGGCTGGAGGTTGCCCCAACGATGCGATTCCTTGCCCGTCAGACCCAGATCGGTATCGATCATGTTGATCGCCTTGTTCGGGCGAGCGTTGGTCAGTCGGGTTTCGCCGACGTTCAGCTTGAGCACAAACGGATCGGCGTAGGGTTCGTAGGTCGAACTTGCCTCGAGATTGAGCACGGGCGAGTTGAATGCGTTCACCACGTCGCGATCTTCAAAAACCACCACGTTCACGGTGTAGTTGCCCATCGGAGCCCCGATCGGAATCGAGACGGCAATCTTCGGATCTTCGTTGGCCGGGAACACCGCTGTGTTAAGCAGCGGAACCTGGGTTGCGCCGATCGCCGGATTCGCGCGGCGAATCGGATTCACACGCAAGCGAGTGGGTTCCAGATCGCCCGGGCGAGCCTTTTGAATCGCGACGCGATTGCTAGTGCCGGCCGGCGCGTACTCCGGATCAATATCCGAGTGCAGGTGGCGAGAGATGTTGAGCCACGCCGAAGGCTGCAGGCCGAGGCCCGAGATCTTCGACAGCTCAAAGTCATTTTCGACCGCCTTGGCCACGCGCACATTCAGCAAGTTCACGTTGCCCTCGTTCATCACGCCGAAGCGTTGGAAGAACGGATTGCCGCTCGGGTTGAAGACCGGCGCTTGGAAGTTGATTCCCGGAGCCGCGAACGGAACGCCCGGAGCGAATCCGGCGCCACCCATCAGGGTGCCGAGGTCAATCGTTTCTTGCACCACGCTCAGGCGTTCGTCACCGCCGACCACCGCGTTGGCGGTGAACTCGCGGTAAGCGTAGCCCGTCGTGGCACCCGGCACGAACGAGAGCGTCGTGCGTTGAGCATCCACGTAGGCATATTGCGTGCCCAGGTAGTTGCTCGGCGGCTGGAATCGCGGCGTGTTCAACCGGTAGTCAAACGGCGTCGCTTGCGTCGTGCGCGGCAAACCTGCGTTGTAGGTCGCGCCGTCCGACTTGTACTGTTGGTAGTCCGCAACGGTGTAGGCGGGCGGATTCAGCGAGACTGGCGAGAACAGCGGATTTTCCGCGTTGCCCGAGACTTCCTTGACCACTTCGATCAGCGATCGCTTCATGTCGGGGTAGTCGAGGCTGATGTTCACGCCGTTCGGGCGCGAGATCGGTTGCTCGAACAGCGGATAATCCGTACCGAGTGCCTTCGCCGGAATCGAGCCGTTGGCGCCCTGAATCAACAGGTCGCGGTTGGCCATGCGAATGTTCGGCAGGCCACGGTCGAGACCCAGCAGGGTTGACATGCAGCTTCGGTCGTAAAGGAAGATGCGCGACTGGGCTTGGTTGCCGTGCGCGACTTCCGGCGCGACACCTGTGGCCTCGGCGAGACTCGGCGCAAAACCTTGGCGCAGCACTTGGTTCGCGATGACCGCGCCCGTGTTGTTGTCCAGGTCTTGGTTTCCGTTGCCATCGGCAAAAGCTTCGAGCGGAGTTCCCGAAATGGCGAGGTTCACGTTTCCGGCTTGCGTCGAGAGCATGCGAATCCCCATCGGGTTGTTCGTCGTGATCTGACCGCCAAACGAAATGTTTGCCTTCGGAATCTCCGAGGTCGATTGCGCCTGTCCACCGCTCGAACTGGCGTAGCCGACGATCGAGCACTTCACGGTGGTCGGGCCGGGAGCCACGGCATTGTTGCCGGTGCCCACGATCGCGATTTGACCCGTGATGAAGCGGGAGCGCAGCGGACTGGCCGCGTCGGTGATGATGCGCGGGAACTCGCTTCGTCGTTGCGACGAGCCGCCCGGCGTGCTGATCTGAATCTCGACCGAGTACGACGCGCCCGAGCCGAGCGTGGCCGGATCCGGCATGTCGTAGGCGATGAAGTTCAGGCGTTCGCCGAATTCAAAGTGGCGGCGCGTAATCGCGGCCCCGTTCGTCACGGCGGCGTCCACGTCGCTTTGCTTCAGGGTTCCCTCGCGGCTGAGGCGAGTGAGCATGTAAAGATCGTTTTCCAGAATAAACGCGACCTTGGCTCCCTTGGCGATGTTCGAGACATCCACCGAATTGGGGTCGTTGTCGTCAATGCCGTCGTCCACGGGGGGCGCGCCATCGGGCAGCCACTGATCATCGAGACCGAAGTCCGGATCGTAGCCGTAGGCCAGCAGGTTTCCGTCCGAGTCGGCGCCAAACATGTAGCCAAACTCGTCATCCATCCGCGCGTCAATCAGGTTCGGATTCGCACCGATTGCCCGGGCGCCAGTGGCGGCCGGCGTGGGCGAGCCTTTGAGGCGTCCCGTCCAGGCAACCGAACCGCGGTTGCCGGTGATCGAATTCACCGCGCGCAGGGCCACATAGCTGTTAGCGTTGGTCGGCACGAGCACAATCGGTTCCGGAGTCGGGGAAAGCGCGCCGGTCGTCAGGAATCCGCGGCGGTGCATCGCGGTCAGCGGAGCCGAGGCGACCGCACCGATCGAGTTTTCCGCCCAATCGGTGTTCCCGTTGGCCAGATCAACCGCATAAATGTAGCCGTCGCCATTGCCAAAGAACAGCGTGTCGTGCGGCAAGAGCGGGTCAGAAATTTGTCGCATCAGCGCCGGGGTGGAGGTGCCGAACGGCAGGAACGCACCCGTCGCACCGTTGGTTTTCACCCAGTTTTCTGCGCCCGAAGCGGCGTCCAGCGAAATCATGGCATCGCCCGATCCGAACACGATGTGGTTCAGATGGCTGAGCGCCGACATCACGACCGGGCCACGAGGGGTGGCGGCGGGAGCCGGGTATTGCCAAGCCACGGACGTCGTCTTGGTGGTGTCGTTCCCCACGGCGTTGAGGGCGAAAACGCGGCCCGAACTCGTCGGGACGATCCACTTTTGCACGCCGCCCATGTTGGACCAGCTCACCGAGCCAACGATGGCGCCATGATTTTCCGTGCTCGGCGCGGCGGGATAATCATCCGGCCAGCTCCAATAGCGGCGCGTGGTTCCGTAAAGCGTCGGCGTTTGGTCGCCACGACCTTGTGCGTCGAGGCAGTAAACCTTGCCGTTCGTGCTTCCGATCACCAGCACCGTGCGTTGATCGCCAGGGCCGTAGGTCACGGTCTCGAATGCGGCGGACGTGAGATCGAACTGCGCCGGCATTTCGGCGATGCCATCCACGCCATCTTCGGTGGCAATGTGGTTGGGGTCAACCGCTCGCTCGCTGGGATAGGCCCAGAAAACTTCCGTCGTGCCCGTGAGGGGGTCGCCATCGCCATCAAGCGCATAAATGCGTCCGTTCTGAAGGGCGACAAACAGCACCGTTCGGTTGACAAGCGAGCCACCGACGTTGATCGGCATTTGCACCGCCACCGGCGTGCTGGTCATGCTCAGGTCGGCCGTGCGAATGAACCGGACTTGGTCCGCCACCACATCAGCGCCCGCGCTACCGGCATCATTGGTCTCATTGGTGATGACCAGTTCCAAGTTGCCGAACGCTTCGAAGTTGCTAAAGCCAGCGGCCCGCACAGCGCGCCATCCGGTCGCACCATTGAGGTCCACTTCGCCCGAAGCGATGGTGAAGCCCAGGGACTTGACCTGCACGATCACGCGGTTGGCGAAGGTGCCGCCCGGAGACCACACTTGAATCACGTACTGGCCGTTGAGGCCGTTCTTGGCGAACGAAATCTGCTGCGTCGCCGCCCCGACCACCGCCGGGAAGGTCAGCGCGTCGTCGCCCTTGTTGTTGGGCAGGGTCGCGACATTCCAACCGCCGGTCGGCGTGACGCCACTGCTTTGGTTGTCTTGCGTCAGGACCTGCTGATAGCGACCATTGGTCTCCATCCACGTGGACTTCGCGGTGTTAAAGGTGTTGAGTTCCGCCGAGGAGTTGGCGAACGGACGGCGCACCGGCCAGGACCAAAGGATGTTGCGGCGCACCGAACCACCGAGACCAGGCTCGGCAGCAGTAATTTTTTGTCCGTTGTGAGCGTAACCGGTGACAATCGCCATGTTCGAGCTGAACACTTCGCTGCCGACTTGGCCGGAAACGGCTTCGTTGCGACCCGCGGCCACCGTGTAGTCCGTCGGGTTGCCCGAGGTTCGCTGATAGACCACCGGCTGCGCGGTGATGGTGCCGGCATTGCCCGGCAACACGAGTTGCGCTTCAGCGGAGTCGGCATAAACGAGCTTGCCGATGGTGCCCGCCGGATTGTTTTCTTCAGGGTCTTCCAGCGTGCCGCTTGAGTTACGCGGGATTGTGTTGAGCAGCGTGATCTTGACGCCGCCGTTCAGATTGGCCGTCCACGTCGCGTTGGGGCCCCGATCGAGACCAAGGCGGACCGTGCCGCCGAGCACGTTAAACGTGTCGATCTTGACGTAGATCGGATCGGTGGTGCCATCGGGATTGTCGACGCCCTCGATTTGATAAACCTGATAGCGGGCCTGGAACCGGAGGTCTTCGGTCAGGACCGCGTTGTTGATGTCGGTCGGACCGACCGGAATGTTGACGAACAACTCCAGTTCATCCCCGTTTTGGTACTGCGGGAAGTTCCAGGTGAACACCTTGAGCAGCGCCGGGTTGGCGGGCGTCCAGTAGTCGTTCGTAAGGGCCGATGCGGTCGCAAACGCGTAGCGATACGGTGCTTCCGTGCCGTTGGAAAGGTCAACATACGAGGCGCCCTTGGCGTCGAGCGGATCGCCCCAATTGGCGGCGATAAAGTTGGTAAACGGCTTCGTTCCCAGGGGCGCGGTGTCCCAGTTATCGAGCACGCGCTTTGCGGCCAGCGTCGGGTCGCCCCAACGAAGCTTCATCAAGCCGGGGTTATCCGCCGCCGTAGCCGCGGGATTGCGACCTTGGCGTTGGTTCGTACCCCCCAGATGATCGAACACCTGGGCTTGACTTGCGGCCACGCAGACCAGCCCGAGCAGGGCCAGTCCGCTTTTGAACATCGATTTCGCTACTTTCATCGGAAGCTAATTGGTTTAACGTTGATCGGCGAAGACCGGGACCGTGAGTCCGCGGACGCCGTTGAGGGGTGGAAGGGCGAACTTGATCGTGTATCGACCGAAGCCGAGGTTGTCGAAGTTCCACCCGAAGTCGTCGCCTCGCAAGAGTACGACTTCGCCATCAAAGGTCTTGTTCGAAGTGTCGTTGAAAAACTCGCCTTGGTAGGCGTTCACCACGAGCACGTCGTTGTTGGAGAGCCTGCGCGCAAACGAGGGCCGGAAGCCGTTCGGATTGTCGCTGGTGACCACGTCAGTGATCGTGCGTCGCATCGCGCGGTACACGTTCGTCGGCAAGGCCCACGTGACGTTTCCGGCGGTCGTCATTTCATAAACGCCCGTCGAGTCCGTGACCATCAGGCGGATCGCGCCGCTCGCATCGTAACCCAACGTCACCGACGTGAGTCCGGCGAACTTGCGCGTTTGCGGGGTGTTGGTGCCCGCCGCCCAGCTGTTGGTCACCGGGTTCCAGAGTTGGCCCGTGATGCCCTGCAGCGAGTACTGCGTGATCAGGTTTTCGGTCGCGGCTTGCGGATCGTAGAGAACCACGCCACCGTTGCCGCTCTTGAGGTCGAGCGCGCTGGTGCTGCCCGTGGTCGCGCCAAAACTGTTCAGGCCCGGTTCGATGTTGCCGAATCCGAACGCATACAGAATGCGCGTGCCATCTTGACTGCGCAGGCGAGCGATGCTGTTGTAGGCGTACTGCTTGCCGCTCAGTTCGGGGCTGCTGTGGCTATACACCACGCCGAGCCCGGCGAGGGTCGCGTTTTCAATCGGATCGACATAGTTGACGACCGCGCCCACCCGACCCGTTGACGAATCGTAGGCGTAGCGGTCCACCAGTTCGATGACCCGGAAATTGCCTTGGTCGGCGATCAGATAGTGACGCCAATACTCGGCTGGCTGCGGGTTCGTGAAGGGGTTATTCGCCGCCGCGACTACCGACGTCCACGTGACCATGTCGCGCGGCATGCGCAGGCGGCTCGGCGGGTTGTCGCCCAGTCCGGGCGGCTGGAATCGCGGGTCCACGCGAATCGCGGAGATCACACGCTCTTCGAACCCGGCGGAACTCATCCGCACGATCCGATCGGCGCCGCTATCCACGACCCAGTTGCTTCCGCCACCGGCCGGGATGACCCGCCAGGGACGGTTGAGCTTGCGCGTTTTGACTTGGCCCGCGTCGGGAAGCTCTTCCCCGGCTTGAGCCGTGAATTCCGAGCTCCACAGCGCGTTGCCCGTGCTGTCGGCGCGGATAATGCGGCCTTGGTCGGCGATCAAGAAGTCGCCTCGGCGGAATCCGTACACGCCCGAAGTCGTGTTCACCGCGATGAGGTCATCGCCGGCAGCCAGACTCGGCACCGTGGTTTCACCCGGGATGACGGCCTGCAACAGGCGCTGACCGAAGTCGGTGAAGTCGGTGATGCCAAAGAATTGCGGCCACTTAAAGTACGGCGGTTGGCTGACGTTGCCGCCATTCACCTTGACCGTCGTCAGGTAGCGATACCACGTGCGGACCGGCGTGTTAGCGAGGTGGCCGTTGCGGGTCGCGTCGGGCACCAGCAGGTCGCTCGGCGACACCTTCGTGTCCATCGCGTACATCAGGCCGTCCACGCCGGTCGGCGGGAAGGTTTGGTTGATGATGATCGAGGGCAGGAAGCTCGGGCCGCCGGTGTACATCGTCGAGCCGGTGATGACCGGGCTCGCTTGCGTATACATGCCGTTGAGCACGGTGTACCAGCGCAGCGGGTTCCAGCTGCCACCGGCGTTGCCGGGCAGATAGACGCCGTCTTGCACGTTGGCTTCGGGCTCGACCTTGAGGTCGCGGCTCGATCCGGTTCGGACGTACAGCGGCAAGTTGCAGGCGATGGTGTTCGCCAAGCTGCCGCGCGTCGTGGTCGAGAAATTGCGGATTTCGATGCGCGTGGGGCTCGTGATGATGTTCGGATCAATTTTCTCTTGCGAGAACTGACCCGGCGCGAGCGAGTTCATTTGCGCGAACGGCGCCGTGAAATCGGTGCGAGCGAGATCGGGCTGAACCAGTTGCAGGTTGCTCGGCGAGCCGAGGTCTAGCGTAATGGAGGCCGGACCGGGGTTGGCGTTGAACGCCAGGATGACCGACATGTACGGCGGCATTCCGGGGAAAGCGGGCAAGCCCTTCTTGAAGCCAGTCGCGGCGATAAACACGGTGTCGCCACGCACCACGGGCGCGGTTTCAAACTGCATTTTCGAGAGCGGGCGATCGAGGATCGCGCCGAGGCCCGGGAAGTCGAGCACGCCGTCGTGGTCCACCACCGAGGCGTCGTAGCGCAGGGTTTCGTTGCCGCCGACCAGCGGAATCGTGAGCGTGCGGTCCGAGCCGCCGCCGCCGATGCTGTCGTGCAGCTCCCAACGATATCGGACAATGAAGCTGCCGCGACCTTCTTCGGTGATGCAATAGAAACTACCGCCGGTGCGAACCGCCGGGTCCTTGCTGCCGAGCGCGACAAACAGGTTTCCATTCGAGCCCATCGCGATGCCGCCCATAATCTGGCGACTCAGCGACGTGCTGTCGGCGAGCTGTACGTCGCCACGAACGTAGTTTTCGGGTTGACCCACATCTTCGCCGGAGCCAGTATTGCTCGCGCCCCAGTCAATCGTGTAGTCCACGCGCAGGGAGGTCGTCGGGGGCACGACGTTACTCGCGCCATCAATGACAATCGCCGCCCCGCTGGGGGTGGTTCCGCCCAGGATTTCCGCCCGGATAACGCCCGGAGTGCCCAGGTTGATCTTGTTCATCCGAATCGCGGCGGCCGTTTGCGCTTGATTAAACACGCGGCCGGTCGAGATTTCGATGAGCGTGATCTTTACGCCGAGCGCACCGCCGCCCGCATAAATGGGGACGCCCTGCTCGCTGGCGCGGGTGTTGATGTTGATAAATCCAGTGCCACCGCCGGGAAGCCCGATGATGGTCGGCGGCTTTTCGCCGCGCGTGCCCACCCAAAGGCTGGCGATTCCCGCCGGTTTGCGCAGCGCGGGGGAAGGGGCCGTCGGCACGTAGGCCACCCGGTCCACGCCACCCGAGTTATCGGCAATCGGAATCAGGCCGACGGTAGCCGGGCCCGAAGGCGAAGTCAGGCGGAACGCCCGATCGATACCGAAGTAGCCCTTTCCAGCCGAGCCCGAACCGCGCGTCGGCGCGGTGAGGGTTTCCAGATCAACCGACCAGACGCGGCCATTGGCCTGCGGAATGGTCGTTCGCTCAGTAATAAAAACGAGATTGTCGTGAATCGTCGGTGTCAGTCGCGTTCCGCCGGGATCGCTTTGACCCGGCGCATTCGCGGTGCCGAGCGGCACCGGCGTGTTCACGTTCGCCGGATTGAGCGGGTAGCACACCAACGCGCCCGTCGCGTCGACAAAGAAGATGCGGTCGGGGTCAGCCGCGCCCGTGGCTTCGCCGCAGACCGGGCCGGAGGTTCCTGCGCCGATGGTTGCGCGCCAAATGACGTCGGTGCCGCCTTGTTGAGCGTCGGCAATGCCGTCATCAACGTTGCCGTCGTTATCCAAATCTTGGCCGGGGTTGGCGTCGTACACCGAAAGCGTGGTGCCCGAAATGACGACCATGCGGTTTTTGTAAATCGCCACGTTTTGCGTCGCGCTGCCGTTGGCCTTAAATCGCTGAATGGGCGGGGCTGAAACCGTGACGCTCGTGGAACCCGATTGCCGCGCGCCGCCGCCTTGACCGGCAAAGCTGCTGCGCAGGTTGATCATGTTGACCACGATCTTGGTTGCGAGCGCGGCGTAGTTGTCCGCCGACGGCGTGGCCGATTGGTAGCCCAAATTGTTGGTAAACGCGCCGCCCGAAAAGCCGCGGTTCATGAACGCGCCGATGTTGCAGGCGGTCACCACGACATAGCCTTCACCGATTTGGCTCAGGCCGATCATTTGGTTGGTCGGCGAAGCGCCGACGATGGGGCGAATTCGGTCGGATTCCATCGGAATCCACTCGTTGACACTCGCCGCGTTCGCGCCGAGATCACCGGCGGTCACCGGGCGGAATGCGCTCGAACCGTTCCCGAGGGCTTGCAATTCGTTTTGGCTGACCGGGTACGGCGTGGTCAGCAGCGGGCTGGTGAAGTCGCCTTGCACCGTTCCCGAAAATGCGCCGAGGAATGTGAGCGGCACGGGCGCCGGATTCACAACATCGAAGCTGATGGGGTCGCCAACGTTCTCTTGGGCGATCCAGAGAATGCCGCCTTGGTCCACGTAGCGGCGCAGCTTTTCGCGGTCCGCCGGGCTCAGGCTCAGTGTGCCGCTGACGCCGAGGGCGAGAATGTCGTACTCACTCAGCTCGTCCACGGTCGAGCGAGAGAGTCCAACCGCCCAATAGGCGGCGTTGCTCTTAGCCACGCGCGAGCCGACGGCCGGAAGCCCGCCGCCGATTCCGAATTTGCTGTGAATCGAAGCCCACTGCGTCTGCATGAGCGCCGACATGTTCGTCTGCGAGCGCGGATTCATCACGTCCCAGTTGGCGGGACGCAGATTCTTGCGCTGATCGAGCCCGAAGAACACGTGCGGAATCGGCGAATAGGCAGATCCGCCCGCGGTCAGTTGACTCCCGGGATAGATCACGCCGGCTCGAACCTGAATTTTGGTCAGCGCCGAGTTCTGGGCGATCGCCCCCGCCGCCAGGCTAAAGGCAAGCGACAAGGTTGCAGTGCGCAAATTCATGAACTTCACGGGTTGATCTCTCCAAAGTAAGACAGGGTCGGGGACACCGGCAGTCGCGGCATCGGCGGCAGGCTATTGCCCGCGGCGTCTACCCGCACCGGATTCGCGCCATCCGCCGAACCCAAAGCGAGGGTCGGGTCGTGGCTAATGGTCAAGTTGGGCACAATCGCGTCCAGCGCGACACCGCTGTTGACGTTTTGGCCGGCCGGCACATGTTGCGCTGGCAAGAAGAACGGCGTGCCCGCGAGTTGTCGCGGCATCCAACCCCACTTGCGTTGCCAGGCGGCTTGCACGGCGATGGGCTGCGGCATGTTTTCCGACACTGAGCCGACGATGCTCACCTTCACGTTGAGCGGTTCGCCATAGAACGGAGCGAAGGGGCGCGCGCCGAACTGCTGGTAGCGTCGAAGCTCCGCCGCCGGGCGTCCCACGTTGGCCACGTCGGTGTTAAACGCCAGCCGCGTATCCGCCGCGTTCAGGTTAAACGCCGGGCCGGGAATCACGAAGAAGGAACCTTCTTCGGCGTACATCGAGGCTTCGATGCGAATATCCGCCGGGTTGATCGCCATGCGAGCGGCGACCAAGTTTTGCGAAGCGTTGCCGCCAAGCGCGTTCAGGCGAACTCCGAAGAGCGTGCTTTCTTGCGTGGCCAGTTCGAATGTGCCGTGAATGTATCCGCCGGGCGATTGAATGCGCCCGCCCACGAAGGTGGAGCCGGTCGCGATCAGCTCGTGCGACGAGATTTCGAATCGCGGATACGTTTGCGTCGTGGCGTCGGCCAAGGCATAAACCGGGATTCCGAGCATCGTTTGCACGCCCACCGGATCGTTCGGCAGGAAGTGGCGTCGTGCCTCGGGGTTGATGAATTCGCTCGTCACCGCGTCCACGCCGCCCAAGAACAGATACGGGAACGTCTGCGGAACCGCGCCCGCCGTGAGCGGCGTGAGATTCAGCGACATGTACGTCGGACCGTCGTTATCGGCGGCGGCTGAAAGCACGAGATTGCTCGGGATGCGGCTGTTGTTCACGGCATCGCGATACTGCAGCGCAAGCGGCGACCACGTGCTGGGGTTTCCGGCCACCGAG
Organism: Chthonomonas sp.; assembly: GCA_016788425.1. Taxonomy (NCBI): domain Bacteria; kingdom Bacillati; phylum Armatimonadota; class Chthonomonadia; order Chthonomonadales; family Chthonomonadaceae; genus Chthonomonas; species Chthonomonas sp. Next base: position 281,775 of record JAEURQ010000003.1, on the reverse strand, counting down.
CCAACTGCGGCATCCGTCACCGGATTCAGCAGCAGCTCCGTTTCGTAGTTGTAATCCACCGAATCCGGTGCGATCACGGCGGCTTCTGGCGTCGGCGTCGAAGCCAGCGACTGCGCGGAGCGCGCGGTCACGGTTTCCGAGAGCGACGGCGCGAAGAACATCGTCGTGTTCACCACGCAGAAGTCCTTGGCCATCAGCATGAGCGTCGAGGTCGAAGGTCGGCCCAGCGTCGCGCCGGCTTCCGTGCGGATGCCCTTGGTGATGCTGCCATTGACGTAAATCGAACCCATCGAGACGACGGAAAGTTGGACGTCGGTCGGGATGACGCCGCGCACTTGCACGTCGCCCTCGGCGTAAACCACGCCGTTAAACTCTTGACCGTTCTGCACGAACACCGCGTCGGTGATCGCTTGATTCACCAAGTTGCCGTTCGTCACCTCGTTGAGGATGTACGTCACGTTCCCGATGCGGCGCGTGCGGTATCGAATTGAGGAAAGCGCGGTGGCCGCGTTGTTAATCGTGCGCCAGAATCGGCGCGCCGAGCGTTCGTGCCGCGTAATTCGAAATCCGTCGCTCGTCAGTTGAATCGTCGTCGCGACCGGGCGGTAGTACGGCCCGAACCAAGCGCCGTTGGTTTGGTTGACGCTGTAGGGGTTCAGCCATTCTTGCACCACCGAATCTCGACCGGCGGTCGTTTCGCGCTCGGTTTCCGATTGGCTTGCGCCGCGCTCGGCCGAGTCCACGTACACACCACGACCGTAGCCGAGGCGACCGAGGTTGCGACCATCGGGGCCGAGGGCACCGCTGTCGCGGGTGAGCACCACATAGCGGCTCAAATTGCTGTTCGGATCCGTCGCCGTAAGCGAGGGAGGCTCGGTGCGGCCCGTGCTTCGCGGGTAACCGTCGCCGTCACTATCGTTGACGCCATCGCGGATCAATCCGCCTTGCGTGCTGAATGCGTTGTTACGCGAGTCGAGGGCCCCGGCGGCAATGTCGCCATTCGGAGTGCGCAACGTCAGCTGTGAGGCGCCGTTGGCCGAGCGAATATCGCCGCTGACCAGCAGCCCATCACCCAGGCGCGGGTCGGCGTACATCAGGTTGTCGCCGTGCAACGTCAGGTCGCCGTTCACGCGGATCGAACCCGATCCGGCCATGAGCGCGGTACCCGTGCTGTCGGTGCTGACGCCGCCAAAAATGGAGCGAACCGCCACTTGCACGCTCAAAGTCGCGCTTTCGGTGTAGGTCACACCAAGGCTGTCGCTGGCGGTCGGCGAGGTCAACGACCCCAGTTCCGCCGCGCGGCTGACGTTAAATTTGTTCGTGATGAAGCGGGCGTAATCAATGATCCCCGTTTGCGCGAAGGCGATGAGCTTGCGCGTGTTGATGTTGATCACGTCCAGGGTCTTCATTTCGCCGAGGCTCGTGCGGAACTCAGCGTTATTCGCATAACCCGCGACCTTGACGGCCTTTTGGTTCTGCAGACTCGGGTCGGTTGCCGTCAGCTTTCCGGCGCGACCCACGGCTTCAACGATAATAAACGACTTCGCTTTACCCGGCAGGCGAAGATTGCCTGCGCCCGAGCGGAATCCGCCAAAGTCGGCGGGAGCATAGCGGACACGAATCAGCGATCGGCCCTTTTCGTACTCCAGACGGGTGTAGGGGCCAAGACCATCGGGACCGCCGCGATCGAGCAGCGTGTCGGTGTCGTTCTTAAACGGGATGCCCGAAGGACCCCGCAGATAGATCGCGTCCGGATCGCGGCTGAAGCCGCCCGGCGCCACCAGCGGACTGCCGCTCGGTCGCCAGTCGGCGCCCAGCACGGAGTACTGCAGCTGATAGTGCGCGTAGCGAATGCCCGATTCGGCCAAATCTCCCGCCAGCGTACGGCGAATAGACTTCCCCGTATCGCTGATGTTGCGGGCGACGAGCGCCGAGAAGAGAAAGCCGATGCCAAGCAAGATTCCCAACACCAAAATGGCGATGATGAGGACTTGGCCGCGTTGCCGTGATCGAAGGACCGAAGGTTGCATATCTTTCTCTAAAAGCCTTATCGCAGGAAGTTCCTGACCGTGCCGGAGCCGCGCAGCGTGACCTGTTGCGGGTTCGGCGAAGTTTGCGAAGCGAACGTCAGCATCGTAATGTTCACGCCCATCAGTTGTTGGGTCTCGTAATCCACCGCGACAATGTCATTCGTCTCGTTCATTTGGAATCGGTAATTGACCGAAATGTTCCCGGGCGGGATCGGCTTACTCGGGTCCGATTGGAACTCAAGATAGCCATCGCGGTACCGAGCTTGCAGAATCGCCGAGATCGGATTCGCACTTTGGTAAGCCGCGGGCGGAACCGCCCCGACAATCGCCGTCCAATCCGGTTCGGGTTGATCCACGTAGTTGATCTTGTACTCGTTCGGGCCTACCGACTGACCGCTCACCCGCGTGTAGCGGATCGGGCGTCCGTAGTTGGGACCGGCGTTTTGGTCGGGACCAATCACGACTTCACTGCCGGGCACAATGCGACCGCGTCCACCCCAGGTTTGCTGGTTGTTATAGAGCGGGCCGATTTCCGAATCCTTATTGAGCATGCGGCGAAGGTCAATAAATCGCTTTACGAGCTCTTGCTTATTGCCCAGACCCGGGAAAATCGCATCCCAGTCGTTCCAAAGAATGTTGAATCGAGTGTTGATTTGACCAATGTTCTCGGACGGCGAGGCGATATTCGTGGTCCAGCGGTTGGCCACGGCCGGCAACGCGGCGGCGGGGTCCGTCGCCGGCGTGAACGCCGGGCCGACCACCACTTCCGGGCGATTGTCGTCTGGACTAGTGAAGCCACCGGCGGCCGGAACAGTGAACGCCGCGCCTTGTCCCACCTCGGTAAGCGCGAAACTCGTCGTCACCTTGCCTTGTCGGCGGCTGTAGCTAAACGGAATGAAGTCCCGCAGAGCGTTGATGCTGCCCGTCCAGTTCGAACGCGCGTCGGCTTGCAGCTGCGCGTAGGTAAACGGATACCGGGCCATGCCGGTTGCAGCCGGGTCGTTCTTGGCCAGCTCATAGGCGGTGAGGTCAAAGACCTCCAGGTTTTCGCCGGTCACCGGGTTGATGTAGAAAATGCCGATTCCGCCATCGGCGCGTCGCAGGTTTTCCAAGCGAATGCGATCGTTGACGTTCGCGATCGGGTTGGTGCCACCGCGCACGATCGGGCTCGGCCGGACGCTCACCTTGTTGCGTGCCCAGCCGCCGAATTGCGTGCGGAACACGTCGGCGCCGACCTGCGCGAGGTTGGTTGACTCTTCGCCGAGGCGCAGCGGAAGTTGACCATCGGGCGATTCGTTCGCAATCCGCGTCGGTTGGAACGTAATCAGCGACGAAATGCGCGGGCGGTTGCCGTCGTAGGTGATCTGCCGCGTTTGCTTGTTGTAAACCGGGGCGATCGAATCGAAGCGATCAATATCCGTGACCACGCGCGAAGCCTTGATCCAGTTCATGATGCGCACGTTTTTGGCTTGCGCGGCCGCACCGGCCAGCGCCGCACCGGTCACGTCGTCCACGCCGGGAATCATAAAGTAGGGGCCGTCAATGTTATCCGGCTCGCCATCGCCATCGGCGTCCACGAACAGGTCGCTGTTGAACTGCCAGGCGCCGCCACGGTACACGCGGTACGCCACTTCGGCGCGTCGCAGCACAAAGAGGTTGTCGCGGCCGTTCACGCGCGGCGTGAGCAGACGGTCGTACGGGTTGCGGTAGGCCGCGGGAACCCAGTTGCGGTAGTCCTGGTTGTTGTTGGCGGGCGGTTCAATCGGTCGGTTGAGCGACACGAACCAGCGCACCAAGCGGAAGCCTTGCGTGACCGGAATCACCGGTTGACCGACCGGCGCACGGAGCGTCGGGTCCACCTTCCAGTTGTTTTCGTCTTGCGCATCGCCCGCCGGATTGATCAGCAGATTCGGATTGCGCAGACCACCACCGCCATCCACCGAGGGAGCGGCTGCAGGTTGGAAAATGTCGAGCTTGGTGTTCTCCAGAAGGATGGTTTCCACCGAGTTGGCCGCGAGGCCCGGCACTTGCACGGCCACGGAGCCGCGCAGGCCCGAGTTGTCGCGCACGCTGGAACCGTTCGTGATGTCCTTCACGACGTCGTTGATGATGCCGCGAGCACGATCCTGCGCCAGCGCGTAGCTTTGAGCCGCGCGCGACAAGTTGAAGCTCTGCACCACGGGAATCGTGATGATCGTCAGGAGGATCGTCGTGATCGCCATCACGGTGATCAGTTCGATGAGCGTAAAGGCGCGCTTGAGTCTCATTGATCCACCCCGCGAACGATGAAGCTTTCCGTCAGGGAGCGTCGGTTTTGTTGCATGTAAGTTTCCAGGGCGCTGAGCGGCGCGGTCGCCGATCGCAGTTGGAAGCTGCCCGGATTCCAGGTCACCCGCACGTCCACGCTCGCACCGCGCACTCGTCGCACGGCGTAACCGTTGCTAAAGTCGAGCGCGGCGGCATCCGGTCGGATTTCGCGGATATCAACGTAGGCGAGCGCTTGCCAATCGGTGGCGCGAGGAGCTTGAATCACAAACGTTTGGTCTTCTACCAGTTGGCGATTTGTTCCCGAATCCAGGTACCACACCTCGCCAATTGCGACTTTCTTCCCAATATCGCTGAGCGGGAAATAGATGCGGTAAGGCAATCCGTCTCCAGCCAAGTTGGTCGCGCCGAGGTAGCACTGCTTAAACCCGATCGTCGCCGAGCTCGTCGGCACGTAAACCGAGGCCGCCTTGCTCACCTGCACCGCCATTTCGTTGCGGGCCATGTAGATCGCGCGCAGCGAGCGGCCATCCACCGTAATCGGCTGCGGCGTCGTTGATTGCGCGTACACGATTTGTTGCGTCGCGTTGAACGTCAAAATTCCTTCCGACTTGTCAATCGAGTACGAAGCGGGAGTGATGATGCCGCCCGTTTCCAGGTCAATCACGGCGATGTCGTCCGGTGTGGTGTCGCCGTCGTTCACGGTAAAGCCAAGACCCGCGTTTCGCAGGCCATCCGGGCCATTGATGCCCGAGACCTTCAGACCGCGAATCGCGAGGCGATACGGCCGTCCGGCGGTGAGGCCGGTTAAATCCTCGCGCAAGATGCGCCAGTCGAACACGTCGTAGTCCACGCGGGCCGAAAGCGGCACCCGGGCGCGGCGCGTGCGGAGCTCGTAGCCGTAACCGTTCGGGTTGAACATCAACGTGCCAAGGTTCGCGTCGAGCAGCTTGTACTCAAACGCCGAATCGTCGGCCACCGTCGTCGAGAAGTTGGCGAGCGGCGCGACTTCGGTAAACATTCGTTGCGCGCGGATCGTGTCTTGCTCGGCGTGGGCGAAGTTCGTCACGCCCGGCAGCGAACCAAGGTTCACCACGACGTAGCCATAGGGTGTGGCGAGCTTGCCCGGGATCACCACGGTCGTCGTCAGCGTTCGGGATTCAAACGCCGACCCACTCGTCGCGATGTAGTTGAACTCAAGGCGATATTCGCGGTTCACGGCGCCTTCCGGCAACGCGATCTGCTGACCGTCGTCATCGAGCAAGTAGGAGTTCGAGGCGTAGCGGGCGTTATCTTGGAAAATTTTCTCCATGTCCGGCCCGTAGACCGCCAGGCGTTGGCCGGCGGGCAGGAGCACCGGCCCGAATTGCAGGTTCATCAGCGAACCGAATTGATCCACCACACCCGCACCCGTACCGACCGGCACGAATCGCGGCTGAGCAATCTTTTTGCCTTCGCCGAGAACGCGGCGCACGGTGTTGGAGCCAGCGAAACGATGCCAGGGCCCAAGGGCGTTGCCGTTGACGATGATAAAACCGTCCGAGGAGCGGATCGTCGAGGTTCCCGCCGGGATCACGGCCGAGGGTCGCTGGTTCAGGTCCAGCTGGAGCCCACCGCCCGCGTATTGCACGGGAAGAATCGCTTCCGCGATTTGCTCACTTTGACCTTTGAGGCGTTCGATTTCGGCTCGGGCGAGGTTGACGGCCACGGAGTTGTTGGCCGTGGTTCGCAAAATGCCGAGACCTTTCGGGAACACCTGAGCCACCCCCAGGATCCCCACCAGGAACACCACAATGACCACCAGGATTTCCACCAAGCTGGCGGCCCGGGTCAGTTTACGGTTCGAATACATGTGTTGCATGAGTACTTGCCCCCAACCAATGTTGAGGAAGCGAAAAGACTTGTTACGGAATGACGCGCCACGAACGGTTCGCCACGTCGAGCGAGTCGGCGTTCTTCACGCCGCCTCCCAGGAAGAGCACGGCCTCGCGCTTAATGCGCTGCGGCACGCCGTTCACGTAGTCGCGATAGAAACTGTTCCAGGTGATGACCGTGTTTTCGGGCGGATCGCTGTAGCCGAGTTGCCGCGGATCGTCGAGGGCGTTACCACCCGCGAGTCCCCACGTGGACCAGAAAAGGCTGTAGCGAAGCTCGGTGCGCCGCCCCGATGGGGTGTTCACTTCCGAGGCGTCGTAGCCGCTGATTTTGTAAAACTGAGCGTTACCGCCGCCGTTCTGCACGACTTGCGTCGGACCGAAGGCTTGGCGAGCGTTCGCAAGGTCATCGTCGGCGCCCACGAGTCGGCCATCGCCGTTCAGGTCGATGATCGGCGACGTGCCGATCGCTCGCGTGTCCTGCGTCGGCCACACGGCGGTCGTGATATCCGTCGCCGCGGCGCGGAGCTTAATCGGGCGGAACGTGTCCACCGCATCCACGCGCTTAGGATAAAGGAACCCACTCACGTTGTTCGCTGGGATGACTTGTCCGGCTTGCGGACCGGTTTGATAAAGCGAGACGTATCCTAAGAGGGCGGGCGGATATCCGCCTTGGTCCTGCCGATACAGCTGGAGCGCAGAGCGGAGCGAATTCATCGAGCTGATGTCGTTCCCCCGGTTGGCGTTATCCTTCGCCCGGCTAAAAACCGGGAAGATGATTGCGGCCAGGATCGCGATAATGGCGATCACAACCAGCAATTCAATCAACGTAAAAGCGCGACGATGCTGCATATTCACTCACTCTGAGACAGATGCTAGACTACCCGCCCCGGCGCAAGGTTCCCGGAGCATGCATAAGTCCTAGACAACTTTTCTCAAAATTCTTACTTCAGGCCCTGAAACTGCAAATAGCCTTCGTAGAGGCGCATGACCTGGGGCTCGAAAAACACCACAATCATGGCCCCGACGGCAAGTGACGGCCCGAACGGAATCATGGTCAGGCTCACCTCGTCGTTCTCGTCAATCTCCTCGGCGGCGAAGGGGTTCTCGCCAAAGTAGGATTCGTAGAACTTCGGGAAGAAAAGTCCCACAATATCAAACAGCAGGAAGTAGCCGACGCCGCACTTGAGCAAGCTTCCGACCGATTCCGGCACATATTCTTCGTCGTCGTCTTCGGTTTCGGGCTCGGGGGCAGCCGGTTTTGCCTTGCGCGCCACGATTGTAATGATGCCCACCACCATGCCGCACATCACCGCAATGATGAGGCTGAACCCGGTGAGCATCGGAAAGAGCATCGCGCCGATGCCGCGCATCATTTTGATGTCGCCGTGACCCATCGCGTCTTTGCCAAAGAGAAGCCGCCCGAGCAAGGCGATCCCCCAAATCAGTCCGGCTCCGACCAGCCACCCGGCCAGCGCGCTGGGCATGCCCCAGGTCCAACCCTTGGGGTCGTTTTGCAGGATCAGGCCGATGTTGTACGTCACCCCGGCGAACCACATGGTGGCGTTCAGTTGGTCCGGAATAATATAGTGCGCGAGGTCGGTGCCAATGGCCGCGACCAGGGCCGACATGAAGATAGCCAGGCAGACCGCGCGCCACGGATCTTCGCGGAGTACGAGGCATTGGTACCAAATCGCCGCGAACAGGATTCCGTTGAACAGCTCAATAAAGAAGTATCGGCTGGAAATCGGCGCGTGACAATGGCGGCACTTTCCGCGAAGGAACAGCCAGCTCAAAAGCGGGAACAGATCGAGGACCGTGAGCCGCGCTCGGCACCGCGGGCAAAAGCTGTTTTTGGGTTCGGAGATACTGAGCCCGCGTGGCATGCGATAGATCAGCGCGTTGAGAAAACTGCCGATCGATGCCCCGATGAAGAGTCCGACTATCCATGTCCAGGCGGGAAACACGGGTTAATTATGCGCATTTGGGCTATGAATCGTAGATTTACCGGGTCAAAATAAAAGGTATGCGCGGTTTTGCCCTGTCTCTGGCTCTCGTTTTCGGCGGTGTGGCCGTGGCGAAGATGCCTCGTTGGCAAGACCTGAAGGCGAGCGTGGTCAAGGTGCAGCGCGGCAAATTGCTGGTCGGGCTCCGCTCGGGCGGTGCCGCCGTCTACGATCTCGGCTCGGAATCGCCGATCCTCTACATCCCCAGCCCCGGCCCCGCGCCGACCGACGTGGTGTGGGAAGGCAACCGCATCTGGTGGATCACCGGCGAAGGCAACGACGTGTTCACCGCCCGCTCGGGGGTGAAGACGCCGACCAAAGTCGCGGCGAACCTCACCGAAGCGCCCCGCCGGCTGAGCACCTGGCAAGGGCAAGTGCTCGTGCAAGGCGATGCCCAGCTGAGGTTCATCGCCCCCGACAAGCTGACCGTGAAGATGCCCGAGGACGTGCTGCCGAAGGACGTAGCCGAGGCCGCCCAGCAAGGCACCGTGCTGAGCAACTGGTTTACGACTCGCGACGGCAAGGGCGAGGGGCAGCTGGTCGTGATTCGCCGCTATGGTCGCCGCCAAAACGATTCCACGCCGATCCGCGACATCGCCAGCATCACCGGTTGGAGCAGCACCGGGCGCGACTACAAAACCCTCGGCACATACACCCGCTCGCTCGTCGAGTTTCGACCCGCCAATGGCCCGCGCGTCAAGTTTAAGTTGGGACGCAAAGATGTGGACGAAGCCTTTGGTGCATGCGACCCCGGCAACCTGATTTTGAGCCCAGATGGGCTCATTGCCCTGGAAGATCGTCTGGCGCTGGCGGTGCCTCTGCGTGCGAAAAGCTGGATGCCGCAAGAGATTCCGCTGCGGATTTCGCCCAACTACAACAAGAGTCTCACGAGTTCCGGCGCGAACCTGTGGTGGACCGACGGCGCGCGCATTTTTTGCGGCAGCGTCGAGGCCGGTGCGGTGGATGTGTATCTGCCGAAGAAGAAGCCCACCGCGCCGTTCAAGATACTGAGCGCGGACGACGACGGGCTGTGGCTGCTGCACGGCGACTTTATCAAACGCATTGCGCCTGAGCAGCTCGACACGACTACCGACAACGGTTTCGTTCGCTACGCGGCTGGCACTCGCCAACCTGAGCTTTCCGCCGACGAATTGCGACTCCGCGAGAACGCGATTAACGCCCGCACTACCACGGCGAACGCGTGGGATTGGACGCAGGCGCAAGTCGCCTCCCTCGGCGCGACGACCAAACTCACCGATCGCGAAAAGACCCTGCAAAAGGTCGCGAAGAGCATCACGACGGACCTGCAGGTGGGCGACATTCTGGTTCGGCGAGGCCAGCCGCGGGTCTATATCGGCGATGGCGAGGTCGCCTACGCCGACTTTGGCCGGGTTCGCCGCGACACGCTTGAGCTGTCGCCGGACACGCGCATTTACCGCGTGTTCAATTCGCGGCCGGTGGCGCAGTTCACTCGCGTGCAGGGTCCCACTGACACCGACCCGATGCAGATTTTGAACGGCGGGCCGTCGCTGGGCACACTCGCGCAGCGCGTGCCGGTCATCGGATTGCATAAGATCAACGCCACGCTCGGGACAGATCTGTTCGCGCGCGTCAACCAGCAAAGTCCGTTTGACCAACCCTACACTCCCGCGTTACGCGACTTGCTCGCGGAGGCCGAAAGCTGGATCGGAACGCCTTACGTGTGGGGCGGCAACACCAAAGACGGCGCGGATTGCAGTGGATTTGTGAAGGGCGTTTTCGCCCGATTCGGCATCAACCTGCCGCGCCACAGTCAGGATATGGGGCAGGTCGCGTTTGGGCAAGTGGTGGTGGACGAACTTCGCTTTGGCGATGTGCTCGTGTACCCGAGCCCGAAGCACGTGGCGATCTATGTCGGCGGCGGCAAAACCATCGAGGCGATCAAGGGCGGCGTCGGCTACAGCAACGTGTGGCGACGCGACCGCGCCGTAATTCGGCGGTTTTTGAACTAGCCCAGAACCAACGGTCGCGGCATCACCGGACTCGTGGACCATTCGATAGCGGGCAAAATCGCGTTGCGCGCGGCGATGGCGGAGTTCTCGTCGCTGGCGTGAATCGTGAACAGCGCTTGTCCAGGTTGAACGAGGTCGCCCACCCGAATATGGCACTCGATGCCCACCGCGTGATTGATTTTCGCGTCCTTGGTTTTGCGGCCACCGCCCAGATCAACGACGGCTTGACCGACCACGCCCGCCGGGATGCGGCGCACGGTTTCCGCCGCGCCTTGATGTTGAATCACGCCCTTGACCGGCGCTTTCGGCACCCAGGATTCGTCGCTCAGGAAGCGCGGATTAGCGCCTTGCGCGGTGAACCACTCTTCGGCGCGGAACAGCGCCTGGCCCGACTCCAACTTGTCTTTGGCGGTCGCTCGCCCGGCGTCGAGGCTCGGCGCGAGGCCGCAGGCGTGGAGCGTCACTCCGGCCAGATGAATACAGAGTTCCGTGAGCCGCGCCGGGCCGCGCCGACACAGGACGCGGGCAGCTTCGGCCACCTCGATCGCGTTGCCGCATGCTTCGCCGAGAGGTTGATCCATGTCACTAATAACGGCTTCGACGCGCACCCCGCATTCGGCGCCGATCTGCTTGAGCGCCGACGCCAATTGTTGAGCGTCGGCAAGTTCGCGCATGAACGCGCCGCTCCCGCATTTCACGTCGAGCACGATGGTCTCGGCTCCGCCGGCAATTTTCTTGCTCAGGATGCTGCTCGCGATGAGCGGAATAGATTCCACGGTTGCGGTGGCGTCGCGCAGGGCATAGAGAATCTTGTCGGCGGGCGCAAGCAGCGGGGTTTGGCCCGTGAGCGCTAGACCGATGTGGGCAGCTTGATCCACCATGGCTTCCGGCGCAAGATTGACATTGAAGCCAGGCACACTCTCCAGCTTGTCCACGGTGCCGCCGGTGATGCCGAGGCCGCGGCCGCTCATTTTCACGACGCTCAGACCGCACGCGGCCAGCAGGGGCAGCAACACGATGGTGGTTTTGTCGCCCACGCCGCCGGTGGAATGCTTGTCCACCCACGGCTTTTTCATGCGGCTGAGGTCCAGGCGCGAGCCCGACTTGGCCATCGCCAACGTGAGAGCCGCGGTTTCCGCAGAAGTCATCGGGCGCAACACGGCCGCCATTAGCCAGGCGGACACCTGGTAATCGGGAATCTCCCCGGCGGTAAGCGCCTGCACAAACTCATCAATCTGCGCGGTCGTGTGGACCCGCGCGTCGCGGCGATCGGCGATAAACCCCAGGATGTTCATTTCGGAATTTCGGTTTGCGGGGAGAACGAGATGGACTGATATTCGCCGCCCGAAGTCAACTTATTGGGCTGATCGCTGCCGACCTTGAGGGTGTAGACCGCGGATTCGGTGGGCGAAACTCGTTGCACGAACGCCATTTGCTGGCCGCTCGGATGCCATGCCACCTCCAAAATGTTGCCTTGCACCACGCCTTGCCACTGGGCGTTGGCCTGCACCGGCGCCGCGACAATCGCTTGACCCGCAAAGCTGCTCTTGCCGTCCCAAGTTCCGGCGATGGCTAGCAGTTGGTCGCCGGTGGGCGAGAACGTGGCCGAGACGAATGCGCTCTTGGGGTCCTTGCTCGCCGCCATGGGGATGGCACCCGCATTCCCAGCAAAGTCAAACACGATCACCGCGTTTTCGTACGGCTTGATGATCTTTCCGTTCTTGACAAACTCCTCGGGAATGGAGTCCTTGTTCAGAAAGTCGAAACCAAGCACGCAAGCCACTACCTTGCCGTCCCCGCTCACATCGTAGTCCACGCGCTTGCCGACCACCAGCACCTGCGGGCGGGGCAGAGTGAGTTCGCCGGTCTGATCTTTTTCGGGTTGGAGCCCTTGGCGCACCAGCACTTGCCGGTCGTCCTCGGTGGTCATCAGCGCGTAAACCACGCTGCGGTCGCTGGGCCATTTCGCCGATCGAAATGCCTTCCCAATGTTTTGGTACTGCATCTGGAATTGGTCGGTGCTCCCGCCTTCGTCGTCTTTGTTGGCCGACTTCATTTGCGGCGGCAACACCTGCCGCGTCGTGCCTTCGCGCGGCTCGTAGCTCAGCACAAATCCGGCCTGCGTGATCAGTGCTTCCTTGGTATCGGTTTCGCCAAACGGACCCCAGTACATGCCGGTGACGCTGCGGGTGCCGATCGAGCGCACTTCGACCGACTTCTTGGCCACGTTCCAGCGATGGATGAGATACGCACCCTCGTTACGATCGCTCAAAAAGAACACGCGGTTGCCGTCGGGTCGCCAAACGGGGGCCTTATCGGTGGAGGTTTCGGTGGCGTCGGGCGCGAGTTCCTCGCTCCCGCCGGGCGACAGCAGAACCGCCTTCGCGCCATCGGAACCGACTTTGGTCGCCAGCACCAGGTCGCGGGTATCGCGGACGCCGGTATCCGGGTCTTGCAGAAAGTCCTGCAACTTGGTGTAGCCAAAGTACATCGCGGCCAGCCCCAAGAGGAGGCCGAGCGACATGATGCGGCGACGTTTGAGCCCGGTCGGTTGCATAGTTACCCAGTATTATGGCGAGTTCAACGCGCGGTGAATCCGTGCCGTTCCAGCCACTCGTAAAGGTCGGCGTAGTATTGGCCGGAGTGCACCCAACGACCTTCCGCGTGGTTGCAACCATGGTACACGTGCAGGTCGATGCCCGCGCGAGCGCGCTGGTTGCGCTCCGCCTCGGCGAGGGGCACCATCGTATCGGCATCGCCATGCATCAGTAGCACCGGGCAGTCGGTCTTCTTCAATGCTTCGGTGACGCGGCCATCTTTCAGCCGAACCTTCGCGAGGACGCGGGCGAAAATCAGGGTCGGGCGCATAAAGAACTGCAGCGTCTTTCCGCCGAGGAACAGCCACCACCCTTGGGCCGCTTGAAGCAGCTCTGCGTACACCGAGTCGAGCACCATGCCATCGAGCTTGAGGTTCGGGCTCGCGAGAACCGTGGCCGCCGCGCCCATGGAACTGCCCCACACCACGACTTTGGCGTGCGGCATTTTTTCCCGAGCAAGGGCCACGGCGCCGGCGACATCTTCGGCCTCGCGTAGGCCGAGCGTTACGACCGCATTGGGGCTGCGCCCGTGTCCAGGAAAGTCGAACAGCAGGCAGGCGTAGCCGCGCTCGTTGAGCTTGGCCGCGACCGCCGAGGGCTCGCTCATGTTCATCATGTAGCCGTGCGCCAAGATGATGACGGTCTTGGCTTCGGGGTTGGGTAGCCACCAGGCCGAAAGCTGCTTGCCCTCGCGACCGATCACTTTGACGTTTTCCTGCGGCACGCCGATGAGGCCCGGCGAAAAGAAGAGCGGGGTGCGGAACGGGTGCACGCTAAACCGCGCGACCGCGTAAAGGATGCCGAGATACAGCAGGGCGACGATGCCGAGCGTGACAAGGAGCGCTGTCATAAGGCGGCTACATGCGTTCCGGCGCGGAAATGCCGAGGATGGCCAAACTTCGTCGCAAACTGAGGGCGGCCGCTTCGCAAAGCGCCAATCGGGCGGCGGTGAGGGTCGGTTGGTCGGCTTGAATCACGCGGCACCCATCGTAAAACGCGTGGTAGCTGCGAGCCAGTTCCATGGCGTAGGTGGTCAGCCGGTGCACGCCGTAATCTTGGGCCGATCGCCCCACCTCGAACGGCAGGTCCACCACCTTTTTGATCAGCGTGAGCTCGCGCGGATCGCTCAGAGCGACAGTCTGAGCGGCATCGGGCGTGAACCCTTGCTCCGCGGCCTTGGCGATAACCGAACAGATGCGGGCATGCGCGTATTGGACATAGAACACCGGGTTCTCATCAGACTCGCGCTGCGCCAAATCGAGGTCAAAGTCAAACGTCGTATCGTGCGAGCGCATGAGATAGAAGAAGCGCGCGACATCGCGCCCGACCCCCAGCTGCTCGTCCTCGCTCGCCGCCGGCTTAAGGTGCGTCCCGATCTCGCGCATCAGGTCAATCAGCGCGAAAATGTTGCCGTCGCGTTTGCGCATCGGCGCGGGTTGACCGTCCTTCAGGAACCGGACCAGCTGGTAAATCTGCACTTCCAGGCGTTGCTTGGCCAGGGCCAGCGCGGCCACACAAAGGTCGCGCTCGGCGACCGATCGGTAAAGCTTGGCTTCGACCTCGCTGAGTTCCGCGCCCGGTTCAGGCTGAGGCACTTCACCCTCGGCAACGAGCATCGCCGCCACCACCGACTGCAAGCGCCCGATGTAACCATGGTGATCTGGCCCCAAGATCGTGATCAGCCGATGCGCGTTGGCGGGTCGGTTGAACTTGTCCTTGTGATAAGCGACATCGCTGGAAATGTAGGTCAGGCGGCCATCGCGACGCCGCAGCACGCGATCTTGGTCATCGCCAAACTTGGTCGAGCGGAGCCAAAGCGTCGCGCCGCCACCTTCGGCGTCGTCGGCATCGTTGACTTGCGCCTCGATCTCGACATCCTCGATTTTGCCGCCCTTGGCCAGCTTGAGCTTGGCGCGAGTCGGGTTTTCGTCGGCGACGCCACTGGCTTGCAGGTGGTCAATTTCCTCGGCGACGCGGCCCGCTTCGTGCAGGCTTTGCTCGCTGAACCAGGTGTCGAATTCCACTCCAAACGCGCTGAGCGCGGTTCGTTGCGCATGGATCATCAGCGCCTCGCTTTCCGTGCGGTAATCCATGCCCGGTTTGAGCTTGGCCGCCACCTCTTGCACGTAGTCGCCGCGATATCCGTTCTCGGGGAAGGGCGTGCCTTCGACCATGCTGCGGACGCTCTCGGCGAAGAGGCGCATTTGCTCCGAGTTCACGCCGTCGTTGATGTAGTACTCGCGGTGAACTTGGTGGCCCGCCGCCTCCAGCACATTGCACAGCGCCGAGCCATAGGCCGCGCCGCGACCCGAGCCGATGGTGATGGGTCCGTTCGGGTTTACCGACACGAATTCGACATTGATGCGCTGAGGGTCAGCCGCTTGAAGCGAACCAAAAGAATCGCCCTGCGTGAGCACCTCGCCGACCTGCGCGGCGATGAGGCTGGGTTCGACCCAAAGGTTGACGAATCCCGGCCCGGCAACTTCGGCGCGCGTGATTCCGCTCATGCCTTGCAGCTGCGCCACCAGGGCCTCGCCGAGCGCGCGCGGGTTACTGGCCGCGAGCTTGCTGGCGATCATCGCGATGTTGGTCGTGTAGTCGCCAAACTCGGGCGCCTTGGAATCCTGGATTTCCGCGACCGGCCACGCCACGTCGGAGCGAACCGCGTGAAGGGCAACATTGACTTTTTGAGCGAGGAGGTCGCGTAACAAACCAGCCCTAGTTTACCGACCGCTCAGGTTAGAGTCGCGGCGCGTGATACGGGCGTTCGACCACCGGGATGAATTCGAACCGCGTGATCCACGTTCCCTGGTGATAAATGCGGCCGGTACCGTTCTCCGGAACGGTGAAGTACACCTGTTCGGCGGTCTGCATTTCAAGGCGGCGGCCATCGGGCATGGCGACGCGCACCATGTACTTGTACTGCAGATCGTCGAGCAGATAGCCTTCGTCAACGATGTCGTTTTGCATGTTGAGCACGTAACGCCCGATGATGTACGCGTCGTTGATGACGCCTTGCGGCGCGTTTGCTTTGACGCCGTCGCGGTACGCCAGACCTTTCACGAGCCCGTAACCCAGGGCCACGGCCCCGCCCAGAAACATGATCACCGACAGCCACACGCCGGCGATATTGTTGGACGCCCCACTGGCATAAGCGCCGGCCGAGACCAGTCCACCGGCAAAGAACATCGGCACGGAAAGCACCATCGAGAGGATCCCGCCCAGCACGAAGAACCGCAGACGTCGCTGCTCTTGAAAAATCTTGTTTACGCCCATGTCAACCCTTTGGTGGAAAATCTGTGTATAAGCCCCGCATCCATTCCCCGCCCCTTGGCGTCACTTCTACAGGCCAAAGGAGTGGCGGGCGAATGGCCAAGGAGGGCCACTTCCCTTATGGTCAAAAGTCCCCTCACCCTTTCTCACGCTTTCCTACAGTAGTGACGAGACGATTTTAGCCAATAATTCAAACTGAGGAAAACAATGTCACTTCAAAAGTGGTTTGGCTACGGAATTAATCCCGACTACGATACGGGCGTACGGGAGCATTCGGCGGGGAATTTCGAAGAAGCAATCGACCCCTTGCGCCGCGTGTTGGCCGCAAAGAACCCGACCCTACACCGGCAAGCGCACTTCTATTTGGCCGAGGCGCTCACCAACGCCGGGCTGCGCGCGCTGCGCCGTGAAGAAGCAGGCGACGCCGTGACCTACCTCACCGAAGCGGTCTCCCTGCACCCGAGCTTCCCCGATGTCCGGCTGCATTTGGCGCATGCGCTGTATCTGGTGGGCGATGTGAACGGGTCGAAGCAACAAATTTCCGAGTCGTTGCGGCTCAACCCCAAGTATCCGCGCGCGGTGTTCTTCTCCGGACTCATGCAGTTTGAGCACGGCGACGCCGAGATTGGCTTGCTGGCCATGCAGCACGCGGCGACGCTTGACCCGCTGTTCGGCGGCGACCGGTTTTTGGCCGGCCAACGCAACTTTGAGTTGGGCGACCGGGGTACGGCGCTGGCGCACTTCCACGTTTTGCTGCAACTGGAGCACAACGACGTGAAGACCTACATTCGGCTGGGCGACCAGTTCGCCGGTAAGAATCAGCACGAGTTGGCGAGCGCCGAATATGAGCGGGCGCTCGAGCTTCAGCCGCAGTATGCCGATGTCCGCATGAAGTACGGTCAGTGCCTGCTAGAACTCAACCAGGTGGGCCGCGCCGCTAGCGAATTCGAAAAGGCGATCGAGATCAATCCGAACTTCGCCGATGCGCACGCGCTGCTTGGCGTCGCGTATCGCCGCCTGGGCGAACTCGACCGAGCCAAGAAGAGTTTTACGACCGCGGTGACCATCAATCCCGAGCATCTCATCGCCTCGCGCGAACTCGTTCGGTTTCGTTAAGGACTAGGGGTTTCGCGTATACTTGGCCCGTATGCCCCGAATCCTTGTGATCGATGACGAAGACGCGGTTTTGAACGCGGTGAAGCGCCGCATGGAGCGGCAAGGCTACGAAGTGGATGCCGCATCCACGGCCGCCGAAGGGATCACCAAGATTCAGGATTCCAAGGACCCATTCGACGCGATTGTCACCGACATGAGCATCGAGGATCCCGAAGCGGGCCTACACGTGCTCAACGCGGCTTTCGCCCGCGACCTCTTCGCCGAGGTCATCGTAATGACCGCTTACGGCAACGTCGCCAACGCCGTGGAATGTATGCGGCGGGGAGCCTTTGATTACGTCGAAAAGAACTCGCCTGGCGTGGACGTGTTCGAGCTATTGACCATGAAGGTGGACCAAGCGATTGATCGCCGTCGCCAAGACGTGCGCGCCGTTGAGCGCTGGGAGCGCGCAGCCCGAATTCAGGAGAAGCGACACGGCGATGCCTAAATCCAGCCTTCGCGCGGACACGATGCCGCCGAGCCCGATCCGCAAGTTGATGCCCTACGCGGACGCGGCCAAAGCGCGTGGAACAAAGATTTTTCACCTCAACATCGGGCAACCCGACGTGATGGCGCCGACCGAGTTTTGGGACGGCGTCAAAGCCGTGCACGGGCGGATTGTGGACTACACGCACTCGCAGGGCACACCTGGCCTCCGCGCGGCCATGCGCGAGTTCTATGCCTCGATCGGCATAGAGCTAAGCGACAGCGAACTGCTCGTCACCACCGCGGGTTCCGAAGCCGTGCTCTTCGCCATGATGTGCACGTGCAATCCGGGCGACGAGGTGATTGTGCCCGAGCCGTTTTACGCGAACTATCTGGGATTCTCCGTTCCGGCGGGCGTAAAGATCGTGCCGATTACGACGCGCCTTGAAGACAACTACGCGTTGCCGAGCGCCGAGGAGTTTGAGCGCCGCATTACGCCAAACACGAAAGCGATTTTGATCTGCAATCCGAGCAACCCGACGGGCACGGTTTACAGCGACGATCAGCTGATGGCCTTGCGCGATTTGGTGTTGAAGCACGACCTCTTTTTGATTGCCGACGAGGTGTACCGCGAGTTCAATTACACGGGGGCGCCGATTCGCAGTGTGCTGCAGCTTGAAGGTCTTGAGAATCACGCGGTCATGGTGGATTCGGTCAGCAAGCGTTACTCGCTTTGTGGCGCGCGCGTGGGGTTTTTGGCCTCCCGCCACGCCGAGGTGATGTCGGGCGCAGCCCGCTTCGCTCAGGCCCGACTTTCGCCGCCGCTGCTGGAGCAGATCGGTGTGGAAGCCGCGACCAAAACTCCGCAGGCGCACTTCGACGCGATGCGCGAGGAATACACGCGCCGCCGCGACGTGCTAGTTCGCGAATTGGCGAGCGTCCCGGGCGTGGTGGTGCCGAAGATTGATGGCGCGTTTTACGCCATGGTGCGGTTGCCGATTGACGACTGCGACAAGTTCTGTCAGTGGCTGCTGGAGTCGTTCGAGCTCGACGGCCAGACGCTGATGCTGGCTCCGGCCAGCGGGTTCTACGCCACTCCCGGCCTCGGCAAAGACGAGGTGCGGATTGCCTACGTGCTGGAGTGCGATAAGATCGTCGAGGCGGTTCGTTGCCTTCGCGTGGCGCTGGAGCGCTATCCAGGGCGCGTGCCAACTCCGGCGGGCGCAGCGAACTAACAAAAAAGCCCCCGAGCGATTGCTCGGGGGCGTTTTTGCGTCGGCGACTTAGCTCTTCTTGAAGAGTTCGAGTCGTTCCTTGAGCTCTTTCTTGAGCTCGGCGTCGGCCGCGGCGTCCTTGTCGGCGAGTTCCACCGCCTTGGTTTGAACCTCAATCGCCTTCGCCTTGTCGCCGCAGCGGAAGAGCGCGTAAGCGTAGGTGTCCAGGATCGCGTAGTCCTTGTCGCGAATCTTGGCGGCCTTTTCGGCGAGCGAACAGGCGTACATGTAGTCTTCCTTGGTGGCGTCGTTGACTTCAACAATCGACCAGGCGACCTCGTTGAGCGCCATCGCGTCCTTGTCAAAGTCAGCTTGGAAACTCTTGGCGAACTTCAGCGCTTCTTCTCGGTTTTGATCCCAAATCGCCGAGTAGATGCTCGCGCAAATCTGAGCCTTGCCCGTCGGCATCTTGGCCGAGAGCTTGCGGTAGATGTCCGACACCTTGTCGTAATCTTGCGTGCCCATGGCGAGGCTCAGGTCGTTGAACGCGGCCTCCATTTCGGCTTCAAGAGCGGCCGCTTCGGCGCGCTTCTTGGCGTTGGCCTTGGGGTCAAACTTGCCGGCGATAATCTGGTCGAGCGTTTCTTCCAGGCCGTCCATGGGGTGACCGATCCAGGCGATCGTGCCGTCCTTGCCGACGATAAACGCGGTCGGGATTCCGTTTTGGCCCGATGCCTTCATCCAGGCGTCGCTCACGGCGCCCGCCGGGCCGTCGATGGCGATGTTGTAGTTCATCTTCGTGCCCATGTCCTTGACAAACTTTTCGACCGTGGCGTAGTAGCTCGTGTCCTTGTTGTCGCGCTTGTTCTCCCAAACGCTGATGCCGTTGAAGCTCACCTTGCCGGCGTACTTCTTGGCCATTTCGGTGATGTGCGGGATGCTGGTTTTGCACGGGCCGCACCAGGTCGCCCAGAACTCCACGACGTAAATCTTGCCCTTTTCGAACTTGGGCACGGGCTTGCCTTTGACCCACTTGGCGACGGCAAGAGCGGGGGCTTTGGCGCCTTCCTTCAGAGCCGGGGCCTTGGGTTGAGCGGCAGTTGCGCCTTGCGCAAACGCGGCCGAAATGGAGAGCGCGGCAACCGCGCTGGTGATCAGCTTAAAAGTATTCATGACGTCCTCTTTACTCTACGATACCGGACTCGGTTCCGGCGAGTGCTAGTTTCGAGCAAATCGTAGCCCGCGGGTACTGGTCGGAACCGGGTCGAGCACGATCGAGAGCAGCTTCACGTCCTCCGATATTGGCTCGTAGCGATGACTCTCCGCGGCCCAAAAGTAAATGCTGTCGCCCGCCTCAAGTTCGACCGCGCGATCGTCGAACACCACCCGCAACCGTCCGGTGAGCACATAGGCAAACTCCTCGCCGCGGTGCGAGCGCCGCTCGGTCGGTGCGCGCAGCACAATTAGGTTGGGGTTGAAGCGGCCCTCGATGTCGCGACTCGCCAACGGCGAGAATGGCTGCGCGTCGCTGGCCCACTGGTCGGGATCAGCGGACAGTTCGGGACTCGTCGGCATCGAACCCGTGTAGGTCGCCAGGTCGAACCAGCGACCGGTGGTCGTGCGCGCCACGCTCACCGTGTTGCCGACGTCGAACTCGGCCGCCACCAGGTTCTCCGGCTTGAGCTTCAGAGCCCGGGCCAAAATGCGCAGCGTTTCGATGTGCACCGGCAGGCCCTTTTCGATGCGCGTGATCGTGTTCTTGCTCACCTGCGCGCGGTCGGCCAGGTCGCGCACCGAAAGGTCGTGATAGGTGCGGGCGCGAAACAGGCGCTGGCCGAGCACCCCGTAACCCAACTGTTCAACTTTCTCGCGAAACTCTTCCGAACGCATACCGCCAGTATAGCCAGCGAAACCGTGTTGGGACAGTCCCTATGTCAGTATTAAGTTCAAAAATAGGACACTCTTATACAATTTTGATGGAATACTCTGCCTGCAACTTTCGAAAAAGGGGGCACTTCAACTTATGGTTACTGCAATTTCTTCAGCGATCTCATTCGGCAGCGCGATGCTCAGCATGGGCGGCCTGACCGTGGCCACCGGCGGCATCGACAAGGCCGGCGAAGTCACGGTCATGCGCGTGTTCAACAACAAGGTCTATGTCGGTGGCCGCTTCGAGCGGGCCAACCGCAAGCTCGTCAACAACGTCGCGGTCTGGGACGGCACGGCGTGGTCGGGTCTTGGCAAGGGCGTCGACGGCAAGGTCTACGACATCCTGGAACTCAACGGAAAGGTCTTCGTCGCGGGCGACTTCTCGTACGCCGGCAAGAGCAGCGAATCGGAAGGCATTGACGCCGTCCGAATCGCGAAGTGGGATGGCACCGCTTGGTCGGCCATGGGCAAGCCCGCCGTGGACCGCGAAATCTATGCGCTGGCCACCGACGGCAAGAGCATCTACATCGGCGGAAACTTCACCAAGATCAACAACGCGACCGAAACGCGCGGCGTGGCCAAGTGGGGCGGCACCAAGTGGGAAGCCATCGGCGGCAAGTTCGATCGCGCGGTGATGACTCTGTGCTGGCACAAGGGCCAACTTTATGCCGGTGGCATTTTCAAGGAGTTTGGCGATGACGCGATCAGCAAGGTTGCCGTCTACGATGGCAAGACCTGGAGCGAAGTCGGCAACGGTGGCCTGAGCGATCGGGTCGCATGGCTCGCTTCGGACGGCACGAATCTGTTTGCGGCGGGTCAATTCTCCATCGACGGTAGCCAAGGCATCGGCAAGTGGGATGGTTCCAAGTGGAGCCTCGCCGCCAAGACGGACAACGAAACCTACTTTGTCCACGCCGACAAGAATCGTCTGGCTTTTGCGGGTGAGTTTAACTCGGTGAACGGCAAGGCGAGCCACAACGCAGCGGTCCTGGAGGATGGCAAGATCAAGTTCTCGCTCAACGAGCTGCTGTACAGCCATCACCGCACCATCGTCCCGTTTGGCGACTCCTACATGCTGGGCGGAAACTACGCCGACGTGCGCCGCGAGGACATTGGCGCGACCCTCAAGTGGACGGGCGGATCGGACCCCAGCAAGCTCGTCGACATGGCCCCGTAAGGGACCGCATTCGTTCGGAAAGGAGAAGGGCCGCCCCAAGGGGCGGCCCAATTTGTTCGCGATATGCGCGGCCTTACTTGACCGGCAAGAGTTCGTAGTTGATCTTGCCGATGGCCATGGTGCTGACGACCTTCGCCTTCACCAGACGGCTGGTCTTAGCGTCAATCCATCGCTCCACCACGTGCTGGCCAACAAGACCCTTGCACTGGCTGGTGACCTTGATGAACTCCTTCTCTTCGACGGCTTTCGTGGTGAACGTCACGGCGTCGCCGAGCAGCGGAAGTTTTACTTCTTCCTTGGTCGGCATGGCGAGCGCGGCCAAGAGTTGGTCGCCGAACATCAGCGCGCCCTCGCCCGAGCCGTCGGGAATCAGCTGCGAGTCAACGCCGAAAACGCCCGTCATCTCTTGGCCCGGGCCGGTTTCGCCGTTCATTTCCATTTCGGTCTTGTGGTTCAAGGTCATCATCCAGCCCTTGGGTCCCTTGGAGAACTTCACGGTAAGCGGGCCGGCCACGCCGTAGGGCTGAATCTCGGCCTTGCCCTTGACCTTAAAGGTCCAGGTTTCGCCATCCTTGAAGTTGTAAGTGGGGATTGCCGGGGCCGGGGCGACCAACGTGGACATTCCTGTTGAATAGAGTGCAGCTGCAAGTAGCATGGGGCAATTATTGCACTGCAAATGGGCCAACTTTAAGTTCAGTTGCAAGATAGATACTGTCCCAACTTTGCCGATCCTAGTGAGTCCATCAGCCTCGACAATCAAATGCTGCCGCTGAGTGGGTTTTGGGGTATGCTTTCCGCCTGTGGGGCGTGCGTCTGCCGCCCATAAAATGAGGATCGACCAGCATATGGCCAACGTAGGCAAAGTTATTCAAGTTTTGGGTCCAGTCGTGGACTGCCGCTTCAACACCGACAACGTGCCCGGGATCTACAACGCGATCACAATTCAAGACGCCAAGCGCGGCATTGATCTGGTGGTCGAAGTAGCCCAGCACCTTGGCGACGACATCGTTCGATGCGTCGCGATGGCCTCCACCGACGGGATTGTCCGCGGTGCCGAAGCCGTCGATACCGGCGCTCCGATCACCGTTCCGGTGGGCGATGCGACTCTGGGCCGCGTCTTTAACCTGCTCGGCAAGCCGATTGACATCGTGGAAAGCGGCGAGCACGCCGACAGCCCCGAAGTCCGCGACGCCAAGGCGAAGGCCGTGGCCGCCGCTCCTCGACTTCCGATTCACCGCCAACCGCCGACGTTCGACCAACAAAACGTAAAGGTCGAGCTGCTCGTCACTGGCCTTAAGGTCATTGACCTGCTGGTTCCGTTCAACAAGGGCGGAAAGATCGGACTCTTTGGTGGTGCTGGTCTCGGCAAGACGGTTACGATTCAAGAACTCATCCGCAACATCGCGGTTGAAGCTTCCGGTGTGGCTATGTTTGCTGGCGTGGGCGAGCGAACCCGCGAAGGCAACGACCTTTGGCTGGAAATGAAGGAAGCTCAGTTCACCGATAACGACGGTTCGACGAAGTCGGTTATCGACAAAACGGCCATGGTCTTTGGCCAAATGAACGAGCCGCCCGGAGCCCGTCTCCGCGTTGCCCTGACCGCACTCACCATGGCGGAATACTTCCGCGATGAAGTCGGCAGCGACGTTCTGATCTTCGTTGACAACATTTTCCGCTTTGTGCAAGCGGGTTCGGAAGTTTCGGCTCTGCTGGGCCGGATGCCGAGCGCCGTGGGTTACCAGCCGACGCTGGCCACCGAAATGGGCTTCCTGCAAGAGCGCATCACCTCGACCACCAAGGGTTCTATCACCTCGGTGCAAGCGGTTTACGTTCCCGCCGACGACCCCTCGGACCCCGCGCCCGCCACGACCTTCTCGCACCTTGACGCTTACATTTACCTGGAGCGCTCGATTGCTTCGAAGGGTCTGTTCCCCGCGGTTGACCCGTTGGCTTCGACCTCGAAGAACCTCGACCCGCGCATCGTGGGCGAAGAGCACTACGCGGTGGCCAACAAGGTGCAAACCCTGCTGCAACGCTACAAGGAACTCCAAGACATCATCGCGATTCTCGGTATCGACGAGCTTTCCGACGACGACAAGCAGACCGTGGCCCGCGCTCGACGCATCGAGCGCTTTATGAGCCAGCCGTTCTTCGTTGCCGAGCAGTTCACCGGTAACACCGGCAAGTACGTCACGCTGGAAGAAACGATCCGCTCGTTCAAGGAGATCGTCGAAGGTAACCTCGATGACATTCCGGAGCAGGCATTCCTCTACTGCGGTGGCCTCGACGACGTCTACGAAAAGGCGAAGAAGCTGCAGGAGGCCTAAGGCATGATGACGCTCTCCGTAGTCGCGCCCGACTGCACGGTGGTCAATGAAGAAGTAAAATCCATCATTGCCCCGGGCACCGAAGGCTATCTCGGCGTTCAGCCGGGTCACGTGCCGGTGATCGTCGCGCTGCAAAACGGCGTGCTGGAGTATCGGAATACCCAAGATCAGCGCGAATATGTCGCGGTGAGCGGCGGGTTCATGGAGATCAGCAACAACAAGGTGATCGTCCTGGCCGACGACGCTCAACACGCGCGCGAAATTGATCTCGCCAAGGCCGAGAACGACCTCGAAGAAGCCCGAAAGGCGCTTCGTGGGGAAGGAAGCGGCATGGATCGCGAAACCGCGGTGACCGAAATCGGTCGCGCGATGAACCGCATCAAAGCGGCTCGCCGCAAGTAAGCCTAGCTTACGACAAACGAGCACGGGGTCTGTAAGTCAGACCCCGCGCTTTTCTCTGGATGACCCTGTTTTGGCTTAGGACGGATAGTCCGTATCGACGCTGTCGAAGTTACCCGCCAAAAGCGAGTAGTCGGCGATGTCAATCACGCCGTCGCCGTTGATATCGGCGTCGTAGTTCCAGGTCGGAGTCGGGTTACCCGTGCCATCGTCCACCAATGCGTCAAACGCCGATGCGATGATTGTGTAGTCCGCGATGTCGATGATGCCGCTTGAGTCGCAGTCGCCATTCGGGAGCACGAGGTTCACCGAGCAGCTACCACCCAAGACAGTTACCGTCGCCGAGCGTCGGAGACCGTACCAGCCGTCGAAGTAGGCGGTGTAGACGCCATCCGGCAGCGAGCAATCCATGGTCAGGTTGCCATCAATGTCCACGTAGCCAGCGGCTTCGTCCACCTTGGTCGTGCCAGACCAGAAGGAAGCCTGGATCCAGAAGATGTACCCATCATAAAGAGTGTCGGTCATCCCTTGGAATTGCACCGTTCCGGCCACGGTTGTCGTGGGCTTGCTGTTGAACGAAATGTCGTCGAACGCGGTTTCTTGCAGCGCATTCGGAACGAACGCATAGCTCATCATGTTCATCCAACCAACGCGCGCCGGGTCAGAGAAGTAGGTGCGATATGACATTTGGCCGTTAAACCACAGGG
Organism: Chthonomonas sp.; assembly: GCA_016788425.1. Taxonomy (NCBI): domain Bacteria; kingdom Bacillati; phylum Armatimonadota; class Chthonomonadia; order Chthonomonadales; family Chthonomonadaceae; genus Chthonomonas; species Chthonomonas sp. The sequence continues at coordinate 256,405 of JAEURQ010000003.1, read as the reverse complement.
TCAAGTTGCCGTTCGTCGAGTTGTAACGACCACGCACGTTATGCCAAGTGTTAGTTGGGTTGCCACCGGTGTTGCCAACATAGCTGAAATTCCCGACTGTGTCAATCATCCACAGCGAGTCGTCGTAACCAGGGGTACCACTCGATTGGAACTGCAGAGTCATCCATCCGCTCCCGTCAAGGACCTTGTTCAGATTGAGGTTCGCGAGCACAGTGTCATTTCGCGACCCGTCTTCGCTGATCATAAACGAGTAGGAGAAGTCCATGCTGCCGTCCGTCATGGAGGGGTCGTGGCCAATGTACTGCCAAGCGAACGCGCCCGTTGCCGCCGGACGGAACCAGAGATTGGTGTAGGCCGAGTTGTTTGGGCTGACGCTGAACAAGTCGGTGATGGAAATCGGATCAACTTGGGCGTTGAACGTTCCCGACTGCCAGCCACCTTGTGTCCCCAGTTCGTCACCGGCGATATAAGAGTCAAAGTTTTCGGTGAAACTAACCTGAGCTGACGCTGCAGCCGCCACCAACAAGCCAAGAGAGATTTGCGCAATACGCTTCATAAAGATTCCCGTGCTCTTTTGAGCACAAGTATCTATATCACACGACCGCAAAATAAGCGCTAAATCCCGCGATTCTTATACTTCTTTTATAGACCAGCTGAGGATCGGTTCGGCCGGATCAACGATCTCGGGGGCGTCTTCGTGGAATTCTTCCACCTCGGTTCGAGCGGTGTCCTCGGCCACGACTTCCGGCAACGTCGGCTCAGGAACCTCCTCCGGCGCGGGCGGCGTCCAGTTGGCCTTGGGGCTCTTGGGCAAAATGGCGCCCAACACGCCGTTCACAAACTTGCCGCTTTCGGGCGTGCCAAATCGCTTGGCCAGGTTCACCGCCTCGTTGATGGTCACTCGCGGCGGAATGCTGGGCACGTGGTAGAGCTCAAACACCGCCATGCGCAGGGCCGTCAAGTCGGTCATCGCGATGCGGTCCAGCGTCCATCCGCGCGCCAGGTGGGGCGTGATCACGCTATCAATCAGGTCGAAGTCCTCGATAACCCCCTTGAACAAGGTCGTGCAATATTCGCGAGCTTCCGGCGTTGTGCCCTCTGCGGCGAGGAATAGGTCGAGCACCTGGTTGGCGCGCCACCCCATGCCGGCGGCCGCGAACAGCGCCGAGTACACGGCCTCGCGGGCCCCGAAGCGCGACTTGACCGGCGGAAAATCGTACTCCGCGCGATCCTCAGGCATGCACAGCCTCGTTGAGGAATCGTCCAACAAACGCGGTGCTGATGTTGTTGCTGCGGTAATCCGGGTGGGCGACCAATCGGCGCAGGAACGGGATGTTGGTGGCGATCCCTTCGACGTCAAACTCGTGAAGCGCAACCGCCAGCCGCTGCACCGCCTCGTCGCGGGTGCGACCGGTGACAATGAGCTTGGCGATCATCGGATCGTAAAACGGGGTGATCGTGAATCCGGCGTACACGTGCGTGTCCATGCGAACGCCGCGTCCACCCGGCGCATTCCACTTGGTGATTTTTCCCGTGCTCGGCGCGAACTCCTTGTCGGGGTCTTGGGCCGTAATGCGCGCCTCGATGCTGTGACCTTCCAGCAACACGTCGCGCTGGGTGAGCGGCAGCTTTTCGCCGTTGGCGACCATGAGTTGTAGCCGTACAAGGTCAAGACCGGTGATCTCTTCGGTCACGGGGTGCTCCACCTGCAGCCGGGTGTTCATCTCAAGGAAGTAGTACTTGCCCGACTGATCGACGATAAACTCGACCGTCCCGGCGTTGCTGTAGCCCACCTGCTTGGCCACGCGAACGGCGGCCTCGCCCATCGCGCGGCGCGTCTTTTCGGGGAGGCTCACGCACGGCGCTTCTTCGACAATTTTTTGGTGGCGAAGATTCTGCACCGAGCATTCGCGCTCCCAAAGGTGAATCACGTTGCCGTGCTGGTCGCCAAAAATCTGAATCTCCACGTGTCGCGGCTCGACCACGCACTTTTCGACGATGAGGTCGCCGTTGCCAAAGCTCGCCTGAGCCTCGGATTGGGCTAGCTTCCACATTCGCTGAAGTTCGCTCGGGTCATCCACCCGGCGAATGCCACGTCCGCCGCCTCCGGCAACCGCTTTGAGCAACACGGGGTAACCAATCTCGTCGGCAAGTCGCATTGCCTCGGTGTCGGTATCCACTGCCCCTTCCGAACCCGGAACAACCGGACACTTGGCAAGGATCGCTGCCTTTTTGGCGGCCGCCTTGTCGCCCATGGCTTCGATGGCGCTCGGGCCAGGCCCGATGAACTTGATTCCCATTTCCTCCAGAGCGGCGGCAAAGTTCGCGCGCTCGCTGAAGTAGCCATAGCCCGGGTGCACCGCCTCGGCCCCGCTAATCTGCGCCGCCATCATCACGTTCGCGAGGTTCAAATACGAGTCAGAGTTGCTGCCCTCGCCCACGCAAATGGCGCGATCGGCCAAGCGCACGTGCAGGCTATCTTTGTCGGCCTTGGAATAGATGGCGATGGTTTCGATGCCGAGCTCGCGGCACGCGCGCATCACTCGGCAGGCGATCTCGCCTCGGTTGGCAATCAGAACTTTCTTGAACATCAGTATTTGCTATGCCCCGGGTGGTTGCATTTGACTTCGCCGGTCGCGGGATTGTATTCGTAAGGCTTGTGGTCAATCGGGTCGCTGGTCATGCTTTCCGGAATACCCGGCAGACCGATCAGCACGGGCGGGTTCGCATTGTCTTCCGATTGCGAGCGATAAAGCTCGACCGACTGCCGGAGCGAGCGCAGATTCGACATGCAGACTTCGTCTTTGGCCCGGGCGAACGTCTGCCCGACGACGGTATGGCCTTCTTGGTCGAGGCGCTTGTTCTCCAGGCCCGAATCGCAGCCAATGAGCAACAACGCAAGGGCGGGGAGCAGAAACTTCACGACGTCACCTTCACGCGGATGACGCCGCCGCCATATTCCAGGGGCTCACCATCTTTGGCCAGGACTTCGGTGATTTCGCCCGCGTGATCGCACACGATATCGTTGGCCAATCCGAGCGCCATCACCTCGCCGATGACCTGACCGGCTTCGACTTTGCCGCCAACCTTGAGGTTGACTTTGGCCGCCTTCATAAAGCCGACCACGGGCGAGCACACTGTTTTAATCGGGTCGGGCTCGTTGGTAAACACCGCCGCAAACTCTTCGGTTTCGGGCTCGTCCGCTTCCACCGATGCGCTCAGCACGGCGCGAAATTTATCGTCGCCGCTTTGCAACTTGACCACGCGCAGCCCAAACTCGCGGGCAGTGCGCAGGGATTGTTGGATTGTGTCCCGATCCAAAGACATGCTGAGAGTGTACCGCTGGGTTCGCCGGGCCGGAGAAGTTTGGAAAAAAACCAAAAATTCTTGACACTTTTCGCGGATTTATGTATACTGATGTCTATCCACTTAAGAAGTGGGTATCATTGAAGGCCTATGCGGCTCTCTGTTCCGAGCGAGTTTCGGAACCTAGCCAAGACCATAGGGAGCATATTGTGGATACCAGAAAGTACGAAGTTCTATACATGGTGAGTCCGGCGTTGGCGGACAGCGAAGTCAAGGCGATTGCCGAGAAGTTTAAGGGCATTGTTGAAGGCCAAGGCGGCTCGGTGGAGCGCGCCGAAAAGTGGGAAAAGCGCAAGCTTGCCTACGAAATGGCCGGCCTGAAGGAAGCCAACTACGTGATCATGCACTTTGATGCGGCAGCAACGGTTCCGGCGGAACTTCGCCGCCAAATGCGCAACAGCGACGAAGTGATTCGTCACATCGTGTTGCTTCGCGACGAAGAAGCTGCGGCCACGGCCTAACGAGAGAACCTCATGAGCATTAACCGAGTTGTCCTGATCGGTCGCCTAGTACGAGACCCTGAGCTGCGGATGACCTCCGGCGGCAAAAGCGTTTGTGATTTCAGCATTGCGGTCACCAAGCGATTTAAGCCGCAAGACGGTTCGCCCGACGCAGACTTCTTCCGCTGTACCTGCTGGGAGAAGACGGCCGAGTACGTGTCGAACTACCTGAACAAGGGCCGCATGGTGGCCGTGGAAGGTCGCCTGCAATCGCGCAAGTACCAAGCCAGCGATGGCACCAACCGCGAGGTGGTGGAAATCGTGGCCGACAACGTGCAAGGCCTCGACCGTCCGCGCGACGATAACGGCGGCGGCGGTGGCGGCGATGCCGAAGGCTCGGGCTACAAGGCTCCGGCCCGCGCGGTCACTCCGGCAGCGCCAACGCCCAGCGACGACGAATACGATCCGTTCGCGGACTGACGTTCGGTTAGAACAGATTAAGGCGAGTGACCTGGGTCACTCGCCTTTTTTTATTGAGTCGCGGTTAGACCGCGATCGGACGGAGGTCGCTGGCCACAGTAAAGACCGCTTCGGTCTTCGATTTGATCTCGTCCACGGTTACATCCGGGGCGTGCTCGCGCAGCACCAGACCTTCGGGCGTGACAGCGAATACGGCGAGATCGGTGATGATGAGGTTGACGCATCCCTTGCCTGTGAGTGGCAGCGAGCACTCGCGCAGCACCTTGCTTTGACCGGCTTTGTTGGCGTGCTCCATCACCACGACGACATTCTTGGTTCCGGCGACAAGGTCCATCGCGCCGCCCATGCCCTTGACCATCTTGCCCGGGATCATCCAGTTGGCCAGATCGCCTTGCTCGCTCACCTCCATCGCGCCAAGAATCGTGAGGTCCACGTGACCGCCGCGGATCATGGCAAACGAATCGGCGCTGCTAAAGTAGCTCGTCCCCGGAATCTCGGTGACGGTCTGCTTGCCAGCGTTGATCAGGTCGGGGTCTTCTTCGCCCACAAATGGAAACGGCCCCATGCCGAGCATGCCGTTTTCGCTTTGCAGCACCACGTCCATGCCCTCCGGAATGTAGTTTGCGACCAGGGTCGGAATGCCAATCCCGAGGTTGACATAGAACCCGTCACGGAGTTCTTGCGCGGCGCGCTGCGCCAGTTGTTCGCGGGAAAGAGCCATGCCTGTCATGGTACCGTGAAGCCATGAAAGTCTTCATTTCCGTGGACATGGAAGGAATCACGGGCCTGGTGACCTGGGGGCAATGCAGCGGCCCGCGCTCCGAAGTTTACGACTACCAGTTTGCGCGCGAACGCATGACCGCCGACACGAACGCCGCCATTCGCGGCGCGTTTGCCGCAGGCGCCACCGAGGTGGTGGTGAAGGACTCGCACAACAACAGCAAGAACTTGCTGATTGACAAGCTGGAACCCGGCGTGAGCCTGATTTCAGGCTACGGCAACGGCACCGCCGGCATGATGAGCGGCATGGATCGCGAATGCACCGCCGCGCTGCTGGTGGGCTACCACGCGATGGCGGGCACGAAAGCCGCCGTGATGGAGCACACCCTCAACGACAGCGTTCACCAGCTTTGGATCAACGACCGCAAGACCGGCGAGATCGGCTTGAGCGCGGGGCTCGCGGGCTGTTACGACGTCCCGATTGTGATGATTAGCTCCGACCAAGCCGGGTGCGATGAGTTGCTGAAGATCAACCCGAAGGCCGCCAGCGCGGTGGTGAAGACCGGCATTGGCCGCTTTATGGCCGACTGCCTGCACCCCGCGCAAAGCGAGGAGCTGATTTTTCAGGCGGCCCGGGAAGGCGTGGAGCGCGCCAGCGATATGGACCCCTGGGCGCCCGAGCTACCGGTGGAAGCGAAGCTGGAATTCAAGTTCACGCACGAAGCCGATGCCGCCAGCCGCATCCCTGGTGTGCGCCGCTTGGACGGCTACACGGTCGAAATCGAATGCGATTCGTTTGCCGCCGCGCACCAGCTTTTGTGGCAGGTGATTATGGTCGGCGGGGCGGGCGGAAGCGCGAATCGCTGAGCGCGAGTACCAGGTTTTTGCAGAAAGGCCGCTTGCCCTCCGAACTGGCGAGCTTTTCGCATTATCATTAAAGGGTACTGATGAGGCTTTCGATCACGGCAATTTTCCTGGCCTGCGGGCTAGTCGCGTTTGCGGATGAGCTCCCGCAGCATATCGTCGCGCGCAAAACCAAGGCTGGCGCTCACACCGCCCCGGTTCCGCTGACCAACACGCTGATCGTGCGAAGTCGGACCGGTCTACCGATTCCCGGCACCCGAGCCTTGCTCAGCTCGCCCGGTTGGGGCGTGATGGAGTTTGGGTCAGCCGCCGATCGCGATGCGGCTCTGATGGGCTTGCGCATGGACCGTTTGGTGGCCGCCGTGTATGTGGTTCCGGCGGTGCCGGTTCAACCCGAGATCGTCATTGACGACCCTTACTTCCCCAAAGATGCGCCGAGCGCCGGATACCGTGGCCAGTGGCACTTGCTGAACCAGATTGAAGCGGGTCGCGACATCAACGTCGCCGATGCCTATGCCGATGACGTGACCGGCCTCGGCGTGACCACGTGCATCGTGGACGACGGCATTCAGAACGGCCACGAAGACATTTTTCCGAACTACCTCTCGGCGAATAGCTGGGACTTTGCGAACAACGACAACAATCCTTCCGCGAGCGGCAGTGAGAACCACGGCACGGCGGTGGCCGGAGTCATGGCCGCCCGCGGCGGCAACGGCATTGGCGTCACGGGCGTCGCTCCTCTTGCGAGCATCAGCGCGATCCGGGTGAGTTTTAGCGCCGGAAACGTGATCACGCAGTTGACCGACGCGACGCTCTTTAAGAGCAGTGGCGCGGATACCGCGATCAAGATTAAGAATCATTCCTACGGCGTGTCGTTGCCGTTTGTGAACTACTCCGTATTGGCCGACGCCCTGGAAACCTCAAGCGCGGCGGGCACGATTCACGTGCGTTCGGCCGGAAACTATCGTGGCACGAGCGCGGAAGACGCCAACAAGTCCAGCGACCGCGGGACGCCTTCCGCGATCGTCGTCGGAGCAATGGGCAACAACGGCGTCTTCGCCGACTACTCGAATTTCGGCTCGAACCTGATTTGCTGCGTGCCGAGCAACCCCACCGCCGGGAGCAGCATTGGCCTGCTCACGACCGACCGAAGCGGTTCGCCGGGCTACAACGGATTCCCGAACACCAGCTACACCCCGAACTTTGGCGGGACTTCGGGCGCCGCCCCGCAAGTGGCGGGAGCCTTGGCCTTGGCGAAGCAGATTCGCCCGAACTTGGACGCCCGCTTTGCCAAGCACCTCATCGCGCGATCGAGTCGGCAAGTGGATGCCGCCGACGCCAGCTTGACCGGCGGTTGGGTGACCAACGCGGCGGGCTTGAAGTTCAATCCGAACTACGGTTTTGGCTTGCTCGATGCCTCGGGTGTGGTGGATTTGGCGCGCGCCTATAGCGGCGTCGGGCTGCCCGCGACCGTGAGCAGCGGCACGATTTCGGTGAACACGGCCCTGCCCGATGGCACGGGCGCGGCCATTTTCCGGAACATCAACATCGCCTCGCAGCACCCCTCGCAAAAGGTGGAGGACGTGGTGGTGACCTTGAACGTGACCCACCCCTGGCGCGGCGACGTGGAAGGCGTGATCACCTCCCCGGCGGGCACACAGATTCGGTTTTTGACCGACTTTGGCGGCGACTCGGGCGCGAACATTTCGAACTGGAAGTTCACCGTCAACGGCTTTTGGAACGAGGACCCAGACGGCGCCTGGCAGGTGCGTTTGCGCGACCTGAACACCGGCGATGTCGGCACGTGGGGCGACGTGAAACTCGACGTGCGCATGGGATACCTGATCGAGGCGAGCAGCACGGTTTCGGGCACCGTGGACCTGCTGGATTGGGCCGACGAAACCGGCAAGCAGGTGGCCTATGAGTTGCTGACTGGGGCGACGGTGGTGCAATCCGGGAACCTGACGCTCGGCGCAGGCGGGAGTTTTGCCTTTGGCACGGCGAACCTGGGCGCGTACGACCTGCGCATCAAAGGCCGCACGTGGCTCGCCGAAAAGCAGGCGATTGACACCAGCAGCAACGTGAGCGGGCTGACCTTTGCGCTGCAGAACGGCGACGTGAACGGCGACAACATTGTGGACATCGCGGACTATTCGTACCTCGCCGCCGCCTTCGACCTGGATAGTTCGGCCCCGAACTGGCTGACGCCGGACGGCAACGGCATCGCCCCGCAGGATTCGGACCTGAACGGCGACGGGATTGTGGACATCGCGGATTACACGATTTTGGCGACGAGCTTTGACGCGGTGGGGGACTAGCGCCCTCCGCGTCAGGCGGTATACTGTTGGAACCTTTGGGGGATTAGCTCAGTTGGGAGAGCGCTTGCATGGCATGCAAGAGGTCAGCGGTTCGAACCCGCTATCCTCCACCAAACAATGGTAGTCGGGCTTTATCCATTGTTGTTCATTCTCATTTGGTCTTAGTTCGCAGCGACTACCTCGCCGCCGTCCGAAGATGGTGTAACCGCTTCATGGGCCTACGGCCAACAGCGTACAAACGCGGCATTCCCCCAGGCTGACTTGAGTTTTTGGCAGATTCTTAAACCAATGATTCGCCTCAGTTTTTGAGGCGAATAGCCGCCCTAATCGCCTCAGCCTAACTTACTACCCGCAAAATTCGCAGATTCCCCGCCCGCGATGGAAGTAATTCGCGCGTCCCTGTCTTCTTGTTTTCACCTGCCCCGTTTGGGGGTGGGAGGAAACAACTATGAACTTCCGTTTACCATTAATCGTGTCCTGTTTCGCGGCGGTCTCGGCCCACGCGGCAGTGTTCACCGTCACCTGGACCAACCACGGACCGCAGCCGCTCAGCCCGCTTTTTTGGTCGGTCGGCAACGCCTCATTCGACATCTTCAGCCTTGGCGGAACCTCGTCGGCGGGCATCAAGTCCATCGCCGAATCCGGCAACGTCAACCCGATGCTTAACATCGCCGCGGCCGCCGGATCGAACGTGCAGCTCTATGGAGTGTTGGCGGGCGGGCCGCTGATGCCCGGGCTCACGCGCTCGGCGACGATCAACGTCAACTCGGGTTCGGACTACTTCTCGTTTGCGACCATGCTCGGCATGACCAACGACGGCTTCCTCGGCGAGGGCGTCAGCAGCATGGGGCTGCGGCTATTCGGCGGAAACACGCCGCTCGGCTTTAGCGTCAACGTCTACGGCGCGCGAGCCTGGGATGCCGGCACCGAAGCCAACACCCAAAACGCCGCCGACTTGGGTGCGCTCGGCGGCTCCGGCAATCCGGCCGAAGCGGCGGGCTTCAACCGCATCCGTGTCCACGAATCCATTGTCCCGGGTCGCGGCGATAGCTTTGCGAGTCTGCCGGATTGGACCAGCAACACGCGGCTGATGACGCTGACCGTGCTGCCGGTGCCCGAGCCCAGCGGCTTGGTGTTCCTTGGCGTGGCCGGAATTGGGATGATGTTGCGAAGAAAGCGAGCAAGTGCGTAAGCTTTGATCCACATGGCCGCCCGCCCGCCGAGCCGCGACGCTCTTTGCAAACTTGTGCGCACCGAGCTCGCTCGGCTGTACCGGGTGGCCTTTCGACTCACAGGAAGCAGTGTCCGGGCGGAGGATTTGGTTGGAACAACTCTCCATGCAGCAGCCAAAGCGTGGGACCATTTCGATGGTGCCCACCCCTCCGCCTGGCTACTGCGCATCATGACCAACGCAAACTTTCGGCAAGGCAGCATCGAAGCTCGCCATCGACACGCCCATTTGGACTCGATCAGCGAGGAGGCGAGTCCACATGCCGTGGACGAAATCGTGATGCACCGGCTAGCCACAAGCGAGGTGTTGGCTGGCCTCCTGCAGCTGAATCCCGACCAACAAATGGTGATCATCCTTTGCGATATCGAAGAAATGTCGTACGATGAAGTGGCGCTGGCGCTAGAGATTCCGCGGGGAACAGTGTGCTCCCGACTCTACCGCGCGCGCCGGGCTCTCATCGACCTATGCACGTTTTCAATGGAGGCAAATTAAATGCGTTGGCCCTTTCACAAGCATGGTCCCGATGAGCACTGTCCGCACATGGACGCGATTTTGCACCGCACCGCCGAGGGGCGCGCCGGCTGGCTGGCGCGACTCTACGCGATGGCCCACACGGCGCAATGCACGCCATGCCGCAAATTCTTGGATAAGCTCGTGCAGACTTTGGCCGCACTCAAGGCGGCCAAGGGACCGGAACCCGAGGCCGACGCGGTCCAGCGCATGATGAACCAGATCGAGGAGTCGTAAGAACTTACTTCTCCGCCTTGAACTCAAACTTCTGCCCGCGACCGCCCTTGATGTAGCCGATGGTGGCGGTGAGGCCGCCCTCGACCAGCTCGTAGGTGATCCGCTGAGGGGAGTCGTGGCGCGGATTCTCGAACACCGCGCGCTTGGCCGACACCTCGGTCGCGACGAATTCGGTCGGCGCGGCGCCGCGAGGTTGGGCGATGTAAACCAAACCGCCCTCGCGCTGCACCACGCGCAGAAACTCAAAGCCCGCCAAGGCATCGCGAGTCACGGTGCGCGAGACGCCAAAGAGCGAGCCGCCTTTGACCGGCCCCCAGCGCTCCTCAATGGTGGTGGTTCCGGCGGTGCCGCGCGTGCCCACCCAGTCGCCGCTCATCCAGGCGAGATCGCTGGCCACGGCTTTCGCGGGTGTCGGCAGCGGAATGTCCTCCGGATGGCGATAGTAGGCAAGGGATTCGAACGTGGTCGGGTTACCGACGCGAACGTGCGCATGCAAACCGCCTTCGACCAGGCGGATTTCGCGCCGAATCAGGCTCAATTCGACCTGATCGGATTCGCGAATCAGCCGTGTCTCGTACTCAATCACGCCATCCACGAACGTGCCCTTCACGCGGGTAATGGTGCCGTTGGCGGTGGTCTCGCTGGAGTTTCCGTTCAGCGGAATCCGTTGGTCGCCATCGCGACGCGCCCAGACGAAGGTGTTATCTTCCATACGGAACACCACGCGCGCGCTCATGCTCGGCTGGTGATCTTCAAGGGGCCGGCCCGCGGTGCGATCCTCGACATAGATCCATTCACCTTCAAACGGCCGGGCGAGGAAGCCGGGCAGCGAGGCAGATGCCGTCCCGACCAACACCAGTGCGAAACTGAGAACGAAGAAGTTGTGCATATTCCTATGCTACTTGCTTGAGGCCGCGAGATACTCCGGTTGTTTCGCGCGAAGGGCGGCATCGAGTTCACCGCGCACCGCGGCGGGGATGTGAGGATACTCGTCGCCGGCCAGAACCTCGTGGATGCGACTCCAAACCAGCGCGCGAACCTTCGGGTTGAGCGCGCGGAACGCGTCGGACCCGATGAGCGGCGAGCACGAGAGGCGGTACAGCCGGGTTTTGAGGTCCAACACATGCAGCGGACCCTGCTTGCCGTACGCCTCGGTGAATCCGCTGACGCCCTTGATCGGCGCGGTGAGCTTGGTTTCGCCGACGCAAAGGAGCGCCTTGACCAGCGGCTCCACTTCTTCCGCCGAGACCTCGCGCAGGTCTTTGGTGTCGGCCTGAACTCGCGACAAAATTGTGTGAACATGAATCTGGTGATCCAACACCATCAGGGCGGCCAAGTCCGAGTGCGGCGACAGATACGGCTTCGTGTTGAAGAACTTGGAAAGGTCGGTGATGTTCGCGCCCTTGTTCACGTCTTGCTTCGGTTGCTCGTCGGTGCCGGTCGAAACGCTATTGCCCATGTGGCGCATCGCACCGTGCGTGCCGCTGACATACCAACCTCCCCAGCGCTGCGCGAACGGCGTTTTGGAGGTCACATTAATGGTGCTGGCAAAGGCGCGCGGGTAGCCGCTTTCGGGCACCATCGTGCTTTGAGCGAGCAGCCGCACCGGGCGACCGTCGTTGCCCGCGTGGCATCGGGTGCAAAGCGCAAGCTCCTCTTTGAACTTCGGCGCAACCCCCTTCTTGTTGGGCAGCGAGTACATCTGCGGTCCGCGGACCGGGTCGATGGAGAGAATTTCAAGGTCCGGCGCGCCCGGGCTCCAGCCGACATAAACGCTCTCGCTAAAGTACATCGCGCGCGGAGTTTTGCGGCCGATAAAGTCGGTTTGCAGGCTGGACTTACTCCACACCAGCACCTGCGAGGTCGGACTGATGTTGAGCGCTTTCAGCAGATCGTCGAGGTAGCCACGCGTAGGGTGGTAGCTCAGCTTCAGGTTGCCCTGTTGCAGGCGCTTGATCGGGTCTTGTAGCGGCGCGCCGCCGTCCATTCTCGCGACCCCGAGGCAACCGATCGCCGCCATCAGCAAACACAAACCGCGCACCATGACCCCTAGTTTACTAAGGAAAGCCGCACGTAATTTTGCTAGTTTCTCGTTCAAATGTTGCTCCGATTCGAAAGGTACTGTACAATAGATGAGAATGTTCTGAGAATACGTATTCTCGGCATCCAATCAGGCTTGTCCTGATCGACTTTAAAGGAGCAACAAATGAAAAAGTTAGCACTCATGATCGGCATCGTCGCCGCATCGAATGCGTTCGCCGTTACCTATAACGACGCCGTTGGCGATGTCAACATGCCGGGTGGATATTTCGCCAACCAAGACATCACTTCCGTTGATGTAACCCACACGATCGGGACGATCACGTTCCGCATTAACCTCAACGCCGACATCGTGGCGACCAATTGGGGCAAGTACGGCCTCATGATCGACAGCATGCCGGGTGGCGACGTCACCACGGGCAACCCCTGGGCCCGTGCTGTCAGCATGCCCAGCGGCATGGATTTCTGGGTAGGTAGCTGGGTTGACCAAGCCCCGACCGGATTCAACCAACTGTTTGCCTACAGCGGCGGCAGCTGGGGCCCGGCGCAGCAATCGGCCAACGTAATTCCCGTCAACAACGCCGTGCAATACACCTACACGTGGGCTCAACTTGGCCTGACGTGGGGCAGCACGTTCTGCTTCGACGCCTGGTCGTCGGGCGGTAACGGCGGCGACGCCGCTTGGGACCTCCTGAGCAAGTCGGTTGTCAACGACAGCAACAACGACGGTCAAACCTTCTGGACCGAAGCCACCGAATCGAACAGCCAACTGCGCTACACGATTCCCGTGCCCGAGCCCGGTTCGTTCCTGGCTCTTGGCCTCGGCGCGCTCGCTCTGCTTCGCCGCAAAAAGTAAGCTTACGTTGCTTATGCTCGAGGGGCGCCCACATTGGGCGCCTTTCTTGTTTTTAGTCGGCGCGCAGTTGGGCGAGGAGCGGCTCCATCCAATCGGCGTGGCGGTTGGCGTGGACGCTCGCCCAAAACTCCTCAGTGCGCGGCCACCATGTGAGCTCCAGCGTGCCCGAACTACCCGCCTTGCGAAGGTGCCAGTGCGTGCATCCGGGGAGCGTAACCAGGCTCGATTCCAGCACAACCAACTCGTGCTGCGCCGCAAAATCGCGAACCCAAGCGACCGGGTCGCTCGGCATGGGCAGGTCAATCCGCTCCAACCTAGCCAATCCCCGCGGCGAGTCGCAACCGTTCCAAAATCGAGGCTTGCGCGACGCTGTCCTTCCACGACATAAACGGTGCTTGCTTGCGGGCTAGTAGCTGGTCAACCACCACGCTTTGGTTCCCCCAAAGGTGCGGCACGGCCTTAACCGAAATCGGCTCGGGCTCCTTGCCGTTCAGCTGCACAAACAGCGGACCGTTACAGAACCACGGCGAGGTGATGTGGATGCGTCCAAGCTCGCCGAAAATCGTGGCCCAGTTGTTCATTTGCACGTGCATGCCGCACTGAAACGTCGTGCGGAAACCGGTTGGGAAGATCAGCTCGCCGGTGCCGTAGGCGTCGTACTTGCTGTGGCCGTCGGCGCTGGTCGCGAGTTCCGCTGAGTAGCTGGCCTGATTCGGCTCGCAGCCCGCCACAAACCGGGCCAGGCTAATCGGGTAGCAGCCGACATCCATGAGCGCGCCGCCGCCCACACTCCCGTCAAATCGAAACGCGTCGGCTGCGCGCTGGCTGGTATAGCCGAATTCGGCGTGCATCGTCTTGGGTTGACCGATCACGCCATTTTGCAAGAGCTCGTGGACCGTGAGAGTCTGCGGGTGCACCCGGTACATAAACGCCTCCATAAAGAAAACGCCGGCCTTCTCCACGGCTTCGATGCACTGCACCGCTTCGTCGCGGGTCAGCACAAACGGCTTTTCGCAGAGAATGTGCTTGCCGGCCTCGGCGGCGCGGATCGTCCACTCGGCGTGCATGTGGTGCGGCAACGAGATGTAGACCGCCTCAACCGCCGGGTCATCCAGCACCGCCGCGTAGTCGCCCATCGCCCGACCACCAAACTCCGAGCAAAAGTGCTCCGCCCGAGCTAAGTCACGCGAGCCGACCGCGACCAACTCGCCGCTCCGACAGAGCGGCAGTCCCTCGGCGAACTTCTTGGCGATCGCGCCGGTACCCAAAATCCCCCATTTCAACATCCCGTTGTCAGTGTAGCGGTTTTGCGCAAGTCGCGGGCGAACCTAAGCAAGCATGCGATAACCTGCGAGGATGCTTGCAACATTGGCTGCCGCGGCATTTCTTTCCGGACAAACGATCCCTCGCCCCGAACACCCTCGCCCGGACATGTTTCGCGACGAGTGGTTGACCCTGAACGGCGTGTGGGAGTTTGCCGAATCGAACGAGGCCACTCAACCGGGCAAGTTCCCGGACAAAATCGTGGTGCCGTTTTGCCGCGAAAGCGAGCTCTCGGGGCTGGGCCGCAAGGGCCTCGTCAAGAACGTGTGGTACCGACGCCAGTTTGAGGTGCCGAAGGGGTGGAAGTCGCCACGCGTGCGGTTCCATGTCGGCGCTTGCGACTACCTGACGACGGTCTTCGTGAACGGCAAGGAAGTCGGCCAGCATCAGGGTGGCTCGGCCAGCTTCGCGTTCGACATCACCAAGTACCTTACTCCGGGCTCAAACACAGTGATGATTCACGCGTTTGACGATACGGCGAGCGGGCTCCAACCAACGGGCAAGCAGTCGCATCGCGAGGAAAGTTGGGGCATCATGTACACCCGCACGACGGGCATTTGGCAGAGCGTGTGGCTGGAAGGCGTGGGCGCGACCTACCTCAAGAATCTGATGGTCGATCCCGAGCCGGATCATGACCAGTTTCGGTTCCGCGCGGAAATCGATGGCGAGACAGCGGGCACCAAGGTCCGCGTGACGGTGCGCGATAAGAGTCAAACCGTGGCCGCCGAAACCATCGGCGACTGGCGCAACGGCGTGGTGACGGTCAAGCTCAAGAAACCGACGTTGTGGTCGGTCAAGAATCCGCACCTGTACGATGTCACCGTGCAAGTGCTCCGCGACGGCAAGGTCGTGGACGAAGTCGCCAGCCAAGCCGGTTTGCGCAAGATTTCGATCCGGGGACGGCAGGTGCTGCTGAACGGCGAGCCGGTGTTCCAGCGACTCGTGCTCGACCAAGGCTTCTACCCAGACGGCATCTGGACAGCGCCAAGCGACGCCGCCCTCAAGGGCGATATCGAGCTCGCGCAGGCGGCGGGGTTCAACGGCGCGAGGCTTCACCAAAAGGTGTTCGAGCCGCGATTCCTTTACTGGGCCGATCGCATGGGTTACCTATGCTGGGGTGAATCGCCGAACTACGGAATGAACCACGCGAACCGCGGCGTTGACCTGCCGTTCCTGGATGAATGGAATTCGATTGTCTTGCGCGACCGGAATCACCCGTCGGTGATCGGCTGGTGCCCGTTCAACGAGACCGATTCGGGCGCGATTCCGTTGCAAAACGCGACGGTTCGCCTCACGCGGCAACTCGACCCGAGTCGGCCCGTGATCGAAACGTCGGGCTACACGCACGGCCTCGCCGACGCGGAGATTCGCGATGCCCACGACTACGATCAGAACCCGGTGAGCTTCTTCGCCCGCTGGAACCCCGAATCGAGCCCGCTACCGGCGCGCTATCACAGTCGCGACTGGACATGGGACATTCCGTTTATGGTCAGCGAATACGGCGGCATCGGGTGGGACACGGCGCTCGGCTGGGGTTACGGCGAAAACCCGAAGACGCTAGAGGAATTTTATACGCGGCTTGACGGCCTGACCGGGGCGTTGCTCGCGAACCCGAGGATGTTTGGCTATGTCTACACGCAGCTCACGGACGTGGAGCAGGAGCGCAACGGCATCTATGCCTACGACCGCAAACCCAAGTTCGACATGGCGAAGATCCGCGCGATTTTTGGCGCGGAAGCGGCCTTCGAAAAGGGTGGCAAGCAAGCGGTTCGCGTCGAGCCCAAGTGGAAAGTCCTCGTGGGGTCGGCTCGCGATAAGGACGCGCAGCCATGGCGCATGACAGAGACTCGGCCGCCGACCTCGTGGAATCAGGTCAGCTTCAACGAGGTTGGCTGGAAGACGGCGGCGGGCGCGTTCGGCAAGAAGGATGGCTTTGAGAAGGATGTCAAGACGCCATGGACCACTTCGGACATTTGGCTCCGCCAGGAGTTCACGGTGGATTCGGTTGACTTCAAACGTGCGATGCTCGCCCTGCACTACGACAACACGACCAACATCTACTTGAATCGGGTGCTCATTTGGGGCTCGAATCAGGGCGCCTGGAACGACGGATACGCGCCGTTTGACGTGACCGAGCGCGTGCGCCTGGCGCTGAAACCTGGCCGCAACGTGCTCGCCGTACACTGCCATCAGGAAACGGGCGGCCAGTTTATTGACCTCGCGCTGTTGATGGAATAGATGCAGACCCGCTTCCTCGGCACGATCCTGAACACGGTGGCGGTGATCGTCGGCTCGCTCATCGGGCTCGCCTTCGCCAACGTGCTACCGGCATCGTGGCAGTCAGTCGCGCTTACGGGCCTCGGCTTGGTCACGTTCATTTTGGGCGTCAAGATGGCGTTGCAAAGCCGCAACATGCTCATCGTGGCCGGGAGCATTGCCGTCGGCGGAATCCTCGGCGCGGCGCTCGGAATCTCGCCGGCTCTAGCTTCACTTGCCGAGCAGGTGCGGCATTCGGTGGGTGGCGGCGGGCGGTTCACCGAGGGTCTCCTGACCACCACCTTGCTCTACTGCGTGGGCCCGATGACGATCATGGGTTGCCTGCAAGACGGCCTCGAAGGCAAGATTGACATCTTGGCGATGAAGTCACTGCTCGACGGCATCGCCTCCGTTTTCTTTGCCGCCGCGTTGGGCGTGGGCGTGCTTGTCAGCGCGGTCGCCGTCTTCATCGTCCAAGGCGCACTCACGCTCCTGGCCAAGCGGCTGAGCAAGCTTGCCGACAACGAGGAGGCGATGGCCGAACTCACCGGAGTGGGCGGCGCGCTCCTGCTGTGCATCGGGCTCGGACTCGCCGAGATCAAGCACATTCCGACCGAGACCTACCTGCCCGCGCTGATTCTGGCCCCGGTGGCGGTGATCATCGGCCAGCGGTGGGGGAATCGCCAAGCCCAGAATCGGCCAAACTAGGGACGGAATGCATCAGCTGGACCAACTTGATTTTGTCACCCGACTTGACCCCAAGGGAATGCTCGACCTTTTCTCGAAATTTCCCGATCAGTGCGCCGAAGCGCTGAGCATTGCCCAAGCCTCGCCGCTGCCCAAGTGGTCGGCCAAACCCGACAACGTGATCGTCGCCGGTATGGGCGGGTCCGCCGCGGGCGGTGATTTCGTGAAGGCGCTGTTTGATGCCGACGGCTCGATCCCGATGGTCGTCAGCCGCGACTACACATTGCCCAATTGGGTCGGCCCCGGCACGTTGATGTTCGCCACGAGCTACTCCGGCAACACCGAGGAAACCCTTTCGGCCTACGCGCAAGCCAAGAAGGCGGGCGCGAACATCATCGTCGTGACCGGCGGCGGCAAACTCGCCGACCTCGCGGCGGCCGACGGCTTCCCGCTCATTCGCATTCCCGGCGGCCAGCCGCCTCGCACCGCGCTTGGGCTCCTGTTGCTCCCGGTTGTGGTTGCCTGCGAGCAGCTCGGCCTCATCCCGTCGCAAAACTACGACCAACTGATTCAAGCGCTCCGCGATCGGGTCAGCGAGTGGGGCATGGACGTGCCGTTTGAACGCAACGAGGCGAAGCAACTGGCGCAAAATCTGTTCGGCAAGCTCGCCGTGGTGTACGGACTCGGCAACTGGCAAGGGCTCGTGGCCTTCCGCTGGAAGAGCCAAATCAACGAGAACGCGAAGGACATGACGTTCCACCACACCTTCCCCGAGCTGAATCACAACGAGATCCTGGGCTGGGTGAATTGCCAAAACCAGGGCGTGAAGCAGTGGGTCCTCATCACGATCGAAGACGGCACCGAATCGGCCAAGATTCGCCGCCGCCGCGAGGTCAGCGTCGAGCTGCTCAAGGATCGCATCGAGCTGTATCCGGTGGTCGCCAAGGGCGCGACTCTGCTGGAGAAAATGATCGGGGTGGCGATGCTCAGCGACTTCGTCTCCACGTATCTCGCCTCGCTCAACGGCGTTGATCCGGAGGACATTACATGGCTGAACTACTTGAAGGCCGAGCTCGCGAAGGTCAACTAATGGCCCCCCGCGTGCGAGTCGTCGCGACGTCCGATGCCGTGATCCCCGCTTACGAAACGAGCGGCGCGGCGGGCGTTGATTTGCGCACAACCGCAAAAATTAGACTCGAACCCGGGGAACGTACGCTCGCCCCAACCGGTCTAAAAATGCAAATTCCGGCGGGATATGAGGGCCAAATCCGTCCGCGTTCGGGTCTCGCGCTGAAGCGCGGGCTGAGCATGGTGAATTCGCCCGGGACAATCGACAGCGATTATCGCGGCGAAATTGGGATCATCCTGATTAACCACGGTCAGGAAACGATCGAGTTGGAAGCGGGCGAGCGCATTGCACAAATGGTGTTTTGCCCCGTGACGCAGGTGGAATTTGAGGCCGTTGAGAGCCTGGATGAAACCTCACGCGGCGCCGGCGGGTTTGGTAGTACTGGGAGCTAAGAGATGGATTCGGCAGAGATCTCGAAAGTGTTAGCGGAAGCAAACGTCGCGCGGATGCGCGGCGAGCTGGCCCGCGCGCAAGATTTGTTGCGGCAAGTTCTGGCCGCGCAAGCGGACGAGCCCGACGCATTGCTGATGCTCGGGGAGGTTTATGCCGACCAAGGTGAGCTCGACAAAGCCCTGCCCTATTTAGACCAAGCCGCGACTGCACGACCGCACGTGCGCCAGATTCAAGAGAAGCGCGACGCCCTCAAGAAGCGCATTGCCGACCGCGAGGTCGCGAATGTCGTCTCGCAACTCGGATTGCCGACCACCAAAAGCCGCGCCAAAGTGTGGGCGATCGGCTCGGCCGCATTTGTATTCGCGGTGTGCCTCCTCTCGTTTTTCCTGGGGCGAATGATGGACCGCGGCCAGAAAGAAGTGAGCGTGCCGATTACGCTGACGCCGGTTCAGCAGGCGAAATCCGCGCCGCCGGTGACCCAGGAGCCCGAGCCCCAAACCGACCCCGTGACGCCGACCAAGCGCGATAACGGCGTGACGATCATTGATTTCCGTCCCGACGAGGACAAGCAGTTGCTAAGCTCGCTGAAGAGCTCGATGACGGAGCCGGAATCGCTCACCGAGGCGCGTCGCGACAACCGCACGGGCCACATCCAAATCACCTTGCGCGATGCCAACAACGCCGATCATAAGGCGATGGCCGGCACCGCCGCCGCCGCCGTGTTGCGGGCGATGACGGATTGCCCGATGGTGTCCGTGCGAGTCGAGGTCGGCAGCAAGCTGACCTACGAGGCCGACATGGCGCGCGCCGACTGGGAAGCGCTGACCGCGCCGGACGCAGTCCCCTCCTCGGCGTTGAAGAACGAGTGGATGAGTCAATCCTAGTAATTGCACCAGAACTTCATATTTTCAGGTTCGCGAACCCTGCTTTGGGGACCCTAGTAATTCTTCATTTCGCGCACAATAGACGGGTTCTATGTTCTACAACAAGGCCCCGCATCCGGCGAATTTCGCGTTTCTCGACAAGCTAGTTCAGGGCCAGGGCCAGATTGGGGCGACCCGCGTGAACGTGGCGATCGAGGAGTTTGGGCCGGACACGTTCCGCCTGACCGCCGCCCGGAACGACGACTCGGCAGAGAAGAATCTCGTGCCGCTGGTCGCAGCGGGTGGCTCTTCGCAGCATCAAGTTTCGCTGACAGTGGACGCGAGCGGCCATCTGGAACTGAAGGCCGGCAAGACGAGCTTGCTCAAAAGCGTGCCGGGCAAGGGCTTTGGCGTTTGCGCGGCGGCGAGCATTTTCTGCTTCGAATATCACAAGTCCGACCAGTATTTTGGCCTCGGCGAAAAGGCGTTCGACCGGCTCGAAGTCTCGCAGATGCGGACCAAGTTTTGGAACACCGACGCGCTCGGCGACTTCCCCTACGGGCAGTGGAAAGAAGGCCCCGCTGACCCCTATTACGTGTCGATTCCGTACGTGATTCTGCGGCGCGGCGACCACTGGATCGGCCTGCTGCTGCACAATCCGTGCGCCGCCTTTATTGACACCGGCAGCGATCCTTCGTTCTTCGGCAATCAAGACGAGAACCGCATGCTGACGCTCGGGGCCGAGGAAGGGCTCCCGCTGCTGTACGTTCTCGTGGCCAAATCGCTCGCCGAACTCACGGCCCGATTCAACGTGATGTGCGGCCTGCCAACCCGCCCGCCGCTTTGGGCGATGGGCTATCACCAATGCCGCTGGGGATACGACGGCGAGGCCGACCTGCTTCGCATTGACGAAAAGTTGGCCGCGAACAAGATTCCGAACCACGGGATTTGGCTGGACATTGACTACATGGACGGCTACCGGGTGTTCACCTATAGCAAAAAGGAGTTTCCGCGCGGCGTTGCCAGCACCTTGGCCAAGCTCGCTCCGAACAAGCGCGTGGTGTGCCCCATTATCGACCCCGGCGTGAAGGACGACCCCAATTACGAGGTCTTTAAGAGCGGCGTGAAGGCCGACATTTTCTGCAAAACCCCCGAGGGCGGCATGTATCGCGGGTTCGTTTGGCCCGGTCTCACGGTGTATCCCGACTTTTCGATGCCCGAAGGCCGCGCCTGGTGGGCCGAGTACGCCGCGCAGTTTCTGCGCGATGGCTGGGCTGGCGCATGGCTCGACATGAACGACCCGAGCACAGGCGCGATTGACCCCAGCGCGATGCTGTTCCGCCGCGGCACCGAGTCGCATTTGACGTTCCGCAACCAGTATGCGCTCGGCATGCAAATGGCCACCCGCGACGGATTTTTGCAAGCCGCGCCCGAGCAACGGCCCTTCCTGCTCTCGCGATCCGGCTACGTGGGCACCAGCGGATTCTCCGCCATTTGGACCGGCGACAACGTCTCCACGCGGTACTACTTGCGGGCGCACATTCCGCAAACGTTGAACCTCGGCATGAGCGGCATCCCGTTCTGCGGCAACGACATCGGCGGATTCGCCAACGATACCCAGGAAAAATTGATGTTGGACTGGGTGCGCGGCTACTTCTTGCTGCCGTTCTTCCGCATCCACTCCATGCACGCCAACCGCCCGCAAGAGCCGTGGACCTTCTCGGCCACCGGCATGCGCGAGATTCGGCGCTACATTCGTCTGCGCTACCGCCTGCTGCCCTACCTTTACAACCTGATGGTGGATTACACCGAGACCGGCCACCCCCTGTGGCGACCGGTGCAGTATCACCACGAGGCGCGGCAGGTTCGCAGCGACGTGTTTCTCGTCGGCGAAGACGTGTTTCAAGCGCCGTTTTTGGAGGAAGACAAGGGTCGCGACACGGTGCTCCCGGGTCGCCGCGAGTGGTTTGACGCACGCACCGGGGCGTGGACCAAGCCGGGTCGCGTTGACCTCAAGCGCGCGGCCGGCGAGTCGCCGCTTTGGTTCCGAGATGGCGCGATTGTGCCGACTCTGCCGAACGTGGTGGACGAGAACACTTGCGACCTGCGCGAGCAGGAACTGCACTTCTTTAGCCACCGCAAGGGCGGCGAGGCCCTGGTGCGCGCCGATGACGGCGTGACGATGAGCTACGGCTCCGGCGCGGAAACGGTGGTGCGCGTGCAGATGTCGCGGCGTGGCGACACGCTGAGCATCTCGACCGAAGTGGTCTCTTGCGGTCATGGCGAACTGAGCCTCACGGGGGTGGTCTACTCGGCGGACTCGGTGTTCGTCAACGGCCGCAAAGCCCGCCTTAGCAAAACCGAGGTGGAGTGGACCGGCGGCAAAATCGCGGCTTGGCGATTTAAGATCTGAGCCGGAACGATTTGCCGAGCGAAACTGTCTTGTTCCTCATGAAGGTTGCGATCGTCGCGTTGGGGCTCGCGTTGAGCATGCCCGTAGTTGCATGCGTAAACGACGTGGACACGAGAAATCTGACTCTGGACGAGAGATCGCCGGCAGCAATCGCCATCGAAGATTTTCCTCGGATGCCAGATTCCTATTACGAGGCTCGGATCAAGCGCCTTGTGCAGCTGAGCCCCCGGCTTGACTTGGCCGAGTACGACGACCTCAGCGTGGCTTACGATCGGATCGGTGATTCGGCTAAGGCTTTGGAGACGGCGTTAGCCCGCGAGCAAGCGTGGTCGACGGGCATCAAGCAGGACTATTCCCGTCTCAAGGACGAAATTGGTGGTCTTCAGCCAGAAACGTATCTGCGGTATTCCGGTTTAGCAAACCGCGGCACGTTTCGTATCCACCTTTGGTTTCAGCGAGGCAAGCCAAAGGATATCAGCCTCTTAACCACAGGCTTAGCCGAACTCAAGCAGGCCGTCAAGATTAACCCAAACGCGCATGCTGGCCGCGAGTGGGCCCAGATTGGAGTGGTAGAGGCCGTGATTCAGATGGCTAAGGGACAGCGGCCAAACTTTGACTTCGGACGTAATGCGGCGGAAACCGCACGCGGGCTACTGGGCCTCGCTGAGCTCGGCAACGCGTGGACGAACCCGGACATCTTTGCCCTCGCCAATATGTACGCGTGGAAAGCTGATGATAAGGACTTGGCGTCGCTCACCTACCTGCGATATCGCGAGCTGACACGATATGATAACAAAGCCACATTCGGATTAACCGTTAAGTCCGCCGAAACCATTCGTCCTCACCGGTTTACGCTGGCGCGCCACACAGCTGACAGGCGTCACGAGCAATTGGTTGAGTTCGTCGAAGGCAGAATAAAGGCCGGATTTGATCCTGATGACGAGAAATTTTGGGATGGGTACAAGCGGCCTGAACCTATAGTGGTTGCGTTCCGAGATGATTCCACGTGGGCTCAGATACGCCAGTTCTGGTCCACATGGAGATTGATCATCGTTCCGGTTTCGATTCCGATCTTCATATACATTCTGGTGAAGCTTTTGAGAAAGCGTCACCAGCTAGCTTAACCGCGCACACGCATACTCGGCGAGGTCGGCGAGGAGCGGGGTGGGGGTGGGCAGGCCCGCCAGGAACCCGATCGCCTCATCCCGCGCGGAAAGCGCCATGCGGCGGCTCTCCTCCAGCCCAAACAGCGCCGGATACGTCATCTTGCCGAGTTCGCGATCCGAGCCGGCGGCCTTGCCCAACACTTCGGCCGAACTCGTTTCGTTGAGCACGTCGTCGGCGATTTGAAACGCCAACCCCAAGGCCAAACCGTACGAGCGAAGTTGGCCGACGTGACCGGGCGCACCGCCCCCGCAGATCGCGCCGATGGCGCAGGCCGCACCGAACAAGGCTCCCGTTTTTTGCGCATGGATCGCCTGCAGCGTGGCGGCGTTGGCGGGCGCGCCTTCGCTGAGAATGTCGCGAGCCTCGCCCAGCACAAGTTCGCCACTGGCGCGGGCGAGTTCCGCCACGGCTAGGGTCCCACTCGGCGCGATTACGGCAAAGGCTCTGGCAAACAGCCCGTCGCCGGCCAAAATCGCCATCGCCTCGCCGTACACCTTGTGGCAGGTCGGGCGACCGCGGCGCAAATCGTCGTTGTCAATCGCCGGCAAATCGTCGTGAATCAGCGAAAAGCAGTGGACCATCTCCACCGCGCAACCGGCATCCAAGGCGGCCTCAGCGACCCCGCCCACTGCCGCACTGGAAGCCATGGCCAGCACGGGGCGGAGCCGCTTACCGGGCGCCAGCAAGCTGTAAGCCATCGCTTCTTCCACCGCCAAGGCGTCCGGGCCGGTTGCAATCAGCTCGGCCAGACGAGGCTCCACGAGCGCAATCAGCGCCCGAGTTTCGGGGGTGGGCTCCACGGTGTCAGTCTACTTGGGGTCGGTAAACTCCGCGCATGGCAGTTCTTCGACCCTTTCGCGGTCTACGATATTCGGCGTCCGCTGGTTCCATGCAGACTCTCGTCGCGCCGCCCTACGACGTGCTGAGCCCGGCCGATCGCGACGAACTTTACGCGTCTAACGCGAACAATGTGGTGGGTCTGACCCTGCCCGAACAGAATGCTGATGACCGCAGCAAGTATGTGAAGTACGCCCGCAGCGCGGCCCGATTGGAGCAGTGGCGTCGCGAGGGATTGCTCGAGCTCGAACCCAAGCCGGCCTACTATCGCTATCTACAAACCTTCACCATTCCCGGCTCCGACGAGCCGCTGGAGCGCATGAGTCTGATCTCCACCATCAAGGTTGAGCCTTACGAAAAGGGCGTGGTGCTGCCGCACGAGCAGACCTTCCCCAAGCATAAGGAAGACCGGCTGCGGATTCTCGAAGCCACGCGCGCGCATCTCGAATGCATCTACGGCCTCATCGAAGATGCCGACCAGGCGTTTTTCAAGCTCGTCATGGCCGCGGCGGGTGAGCGAGTGGCCGATGTGACCACCCCGGATGGCGTGCGCCATATCGTGGAGGTCATCACCGACGAGGCCGCGATCGGCCAGATCAGCGAGCTGGTCGCGCCGAAAAAAGTCTGGATCGCCGACGGGCACCACCGCTACGAGACGGCAGTCACGTTCCGCGGCATGCAGCCGGCCAGCGATGCGCTGATTGCCGAAGACCTCATGATGATGGCGATCAGTAGCATCAGCGATCCAGGGCTGGTGCTGCTTCCCACGCACCGCATGCTGAAGCGTTGTCCGCTGAGCCAAGAGGCCATGCTCGCCAAGCTCAGCGAACATTTCACCTCCACGCCGATGGCGAACGCCGACATTCCGGCCGCACTTGACGCGCACACCAACGCCGGCGAATGCGTGTTTGGCGTGGCGCTCCCCGGTGGACAAGGCTACTTGTTCACCGCCCCGCGACCGGAAAGCAGCGGAAGCGACGCCGAACGGCGGCTCGCCGGGCTAGACGTCACCGTGCTGCACGACCTCATTTTCGGCGAATGCCTGGGGCTAACCGGGCACGACTTTTTCGACTACACGCGCGACCCCCAAGAAGCGCTGGATGCCGTGGAACAGGGCTCACCCGCCAGCTTCCTGATGAATCCGCCGAGCGTGGACGACATGCAGGTAATTGCGCAGGGGGGCGAGAAAATGCCGCAGAAAAGTACGTTTTACTACCCGAAAATCCTGAGCGGACTAGTCCTTTGGTCCCTCAACGACTTCGAAAAGTAAGGCACACTAGGTACCGGACGCGGCGCGTATGGAGATACTTTTAACCGGCACAGGAGCATCGGAAGGAATTCCGTCCCTGTACGCCGATAGCCGTGTCTCGCAGTATGCACACCAGCATGGCGGCAAAGACCGCCGGTCGCGCGCGTCGGCGCTGGTCGATGGCTTTCTCAAAATCGACATGGGTCCGGACACGCTGGGCCAGGTTGGCGCGCTCGGGCTGAATCCCCGGGAATGGGGCGCGGTGCTCTACACGCACAGCCACGACGACCACTTTGCCGCGAGCGAACTGCAGTACAGCCTGTATCCGTTTACGAGCCTGCACGAGTGTCCGTACTCAATCTATGGCAACCAGGTGGTGCTCGATGCGATTCACCTGAAGTACCCCGAGTGGCCATTCGACTTGCATCTCACAGAGAGTTTTCGCGCGTTCCAAGTGGCGGAGTACACGGTCACGCCGATCCATGCGATGCACAAGCTGGACGAGGACGCACAGAACCTGATCATCAGCGACGGCCACTCCACGCTGCTCTACGCGACCGACACCGGTTTGTGGGATGAGACCACGTGGGAGTTTCTGCGGGACTTTCGACTCGATGCGCTGGTCATCGAGTGCACGGAGGGCCTCAACAAGACGTCATATTACGGACACCTCGCCCTTTCGGAGTGTGTGGATCAGGTTCAACGGCTACGCAAAGCGGGCATTCTCCGCGCGGATGGCCCGGTTGCGACCACACATATTAGTCATTTTGGCGATTTGACCCACGCCGAATTAGCGAATCAACTCGCTCCGCATAATATTCTTGCGGGTTATGACGGAATGTCCTTTACGTTCTAAGTAGGCCACAAGTCCCGAATAGTTGCGGGGCTCGGAACCGCGGATTGGCACAAATCTTCCTACTACTGTCACTGGCTCCAACGAGAGCCTTTGACCAAGCAAGCACAAGACGACAAGACATTTCCTGGACTTCCAGGCCCCGCCAGAGAACTGGCGGGGACATTTTTTTGTGCGACCCCAAATTCGCTCCTACAGAACCCGGTTCGGCGCGCCGAAACTTCAAGTGGATTCTCATGGTTGAGTGCATCGTTCGTTTGATATGGGCCACGGGCATTTTGGTTGCCTCGTTTTGGCAAGGAACCCCGCCGCTGGAATGGGGTTGGCGCTTGGCGCTGGCTTTGGCGAGCTACGCGGGCATTGCCTATTGGCTGCAAACCCGCGGCAAAATGAACCAAGGCTTCGCTGGCCTGGTCGCCGTGATGGATTCCGCCGTCATCGCCGTACTGCTCGGCCTCAGCGGCTCGCTGGAATACTACAGTTTCTTTGTGCTCGCGCCGTGTGCATTTGCCGCGGCGAAGCACGGAGCGAACGCCGCCGCCATGGCTCCGCTCGCCACCTCGTTTTTGCTCGTCGCGGCGAATCTCGCGCCGGGTCCGGTCAACCAAACCTTAGTGCTGGTGCAGGCGCTGGGCATTCTCGCCGTCGGCTTGCTACTCAACATGGGTCAAGTGGTCGTCACCGTTGAGGAGCGGATCGAGATTCCGGTCCCCGCGGCGATGGCTCCGAGCAACACGGACGAACCCGACCGCAAGTTCTTGCTGCTCCGCGAAAACTACCGCGAGCTGCGCGAGCAAACCCTCAAGCTAGAGCGCACCGCCAAACGTGACTCGCTGGTGGCGAGTCTTGTGACCGTGCTGCAAGAGCAGGGCGACGCGATGCTCAGCCGGCTTGCCGCCAAGCTCCGCGAGCTCACGGCTTGCGAAGGCGTGGTGGTTTACACTCCGGCCAGCATGGCCGATAGCCTGGTGGCGCGGGTCACCTCGGGCGAGGTGCCCAAGAACCTCGATATCCGCGCGGTGGAAATCAGCGGCGTGCATAACGACAGCCTGCTGAAGCGCCGCATTGACAACCTTTTTCAAACTCTCCGCGAGGAGGATCGCTCGGCGCAGCGCGCCGGGTATGTGGTGCTTCGCGATCAAGGTCAGGTGTTGGCTGTGGTTGCCTTGGTGGACCGCGACGCCGAGACCGTGCACGACGCGGTCGGCCTGCTAGAGCGCCTCACGACGCCGCTGGTGGCGGTGTTGCGCCAGGAGCGCGACCAAACCTCGCAAGAGCGTCGCTTGCGACAAGCTGAGCTCCTGTACGCCGTAAGCTCGGTGGCGGCCGGAGCCGAAACTCCGACCAACCTCGCCGCCCGCGTGGTGCGCGACATTTGGGAATCGGTGCCACTCGACCACCTTTCAACGATTATTTTGGACGGCGAGAACGTGATTACCGCCGCTCGCCAAGGCAGCACGGGCACGATTGTGGACGAGCTGATGTTCCCCGAGGGCCGCGGCATCGCCGGTTGGCTCGCCTCGGGCGCACCCGAAGTGGTGATTTTTGACACCGGCGAGGATGTGCGGGTGGACCGCACCGAAGCGTTGCGCCGACGGATCGGCAGCTTCTTGATGATGCCCATGCTCTTCGGCATGAAGCCTTACGGCTGCGTGATCGCCGCGACTCACCAAGCAGGCGGCCTCGACACCACCGAGATTGACTACCTGCGCACCGTGACCGCCGAAATGACGCAAGCCATGGCGCGCCTGGAAGAAGTCGAGCCGGGTCCCAACGGCATCATGACGCCGGCCGAATTTATGCGCTCGGTGGAAGGCTTGCAGGGCAGTTTTGTGCTGATCGAGCCGTTGAAGCGCGAGGAACTGGAGCAAGAATTCGGTCGCCCCGCCATCGAAATGATGATGCGCAACCTCACGCGCCGCATCCGTCAACGTCTGCCGATCAACGCGCAAATGTGTCGTCGCGCCGAAGGCGACTTCATCGTGTTCGTCAGCGGCGTCTCGGAAGAATTCTGCCGTAGCTGGGCCAACGACGCGATCACACACGCTTCGATGATGGGTCTGACGACGCCCGATGGGCGCCGCAAGATTCCCGTCGCCATGCGCGCAAAGGTGAGCTCGGCGAGCCGATTCGCTGAAACCGGTTTGGCCGCTTAGTCGAAGTCGGTGGCGCTGGCCATTTCGAGCACGCGCACAACCTCAACCGCACTCCGCCCGTCCGCGCGCGGAGTTGCGCCCGTTTGACAGCACTCGACAAAGTGCTGCATCTCGAGCTTGAGCGGCTCGCTGCTGCCCGAGAACACGACTTCCTCGCCGTCGTTCACGTTTTGGAGGTCGTCGCCAATGCTCTTCCGGTGCAGCGTCACGGTTTGATCTTGCTCCTGGTACACGAGCATGCCCTTGCTGCCGATCACCACTGTGCGGCGGCGTAAAGTCGGCCATAGCCAACTGCAGTGAAGGTGGGTTTGCACGCCGCTGGGGAAGTCAACGTGCAGGTAAAAGTCGTCTTCGATATCGGGCGTGAGGTACGCCAATCCGCTGGCCGTAACGCCCAGCGGGCGCTCGCCCACGAGGTACTGGGCGACCGCGACATCGTGCACGCCGAGACTCCACAGCACGTTTTCGACCTTGCGGGCACGACCGAGGTTCAGCCGTTCCTGGTGGATGCTCACGAGGTCGCCGATGGCGCCACTCTGAATCTGGTCGCGCAGAAACTGAACCGCCGGTTGGAAAAGTAGCAAGTGCCCGACCATGAGGGTGCGATTTTGGCGTTCGGCCAAGTCGCAGAGGCCCTCGGCTTCGCGGCTGGCGAGCGTGATCGGCTTTTCAACGAAGCAGTGTTTGCCGCGCTCCAGGGCTTCGGCGGCGACATCAAAGTGGAACTGAGCGGGTGTTGCCACGGCCACCGCGTCGAGTTCAACTTCGTCGTAGGCTTCGGCGGGATCGCTGAAGACGGGCAGGTTTGGATAGGTTTGGGCGATTTGCTCGCGCAGGCTCGGACTGACCTCCACCACGCAGGCCAAATGGCCGAGTTCCGCCAATGTGCGGACGATGTTTTTGCCCCAGGCTCCGGCCCCAATCGCCGCAATTCTCATGGCTGTAAGGCTACCCGGCGGCTTCGACCTGCGCCCGGGCGAGCAGCTCTTCAATTACCGCTCGGCGACCGATTTGCGTGCCGTCGGTAGTGGCGGTGGCGGCTCCGGCCGCCAACCCCCAGCGGAGCGCTTCTTCTGGGGCCGCGCCCTTAACCAGCTGGGCCAAAAACCCGCCAAGGAATGAATCGCCCGCTCCAATCGTGCTCTTGGCATCTACCTCGGGCGAACGGCCCAACCAAACGCCGTGCGCGGTGGCCAGCACCGCCCCCTGATGCCCCCGCGAGACAACCACCATGCCGCCGGTATTCACATTTTCGAGCAGGTCCTTCGCGGCGCGGATTGCGTCCGCGTCGGTGTTGATTTCGTAGCCAACCAAGCGGGCGGCTTCCTTGGCGTTTGGCTTGAGGAGGTCGGGCCGAACCCGAAGCGCGTGACGCATCGGTTCACCGTCGGCGTCCACGAGCACCTTGGCGCCCGCGCCGCGCGCGCATTCCAGAAGCTCTTCGTACGCATCCACCGCGACCATGGGCGGCAGCGACCCACCCATGGCAACCCACCCCGCGCCCTTGGCGAGTTCACAAACCTTGCCGCACAGGGTACGCCAGTCGTCGCCGGAAATTGCTTCGCCCTGCGAGTTCAGAGTCGTGGGCGGGGTTTCGATATCGATGCTCTCGACGTTGAAATTGCGCCGGGTTTCGCCGGCAATCGGCACGCATTCATCACGGACGCCCTGCTCGGTGAGCACGCGGCGCACGAAGTCGCCGGGCGATCCGCCAAGAAATCCGGTCGCCACGGACTCGACGCCGAGTTCGGCGGTGATCCGCGAGAGATTGATGCCCTTGCCGCCGGCGTCCACCTCTTGCCGCACCACGCGATTGGTGTCCCCGACCAGTAGCGACCGCACGAACAGCGTGTAATCCAGGCTCGGGTTGAGCGTGATTGTCAGAACCATAACCCTATTTTGATGCGACCGGCGCGATGAGGTTGTCCCACAGGAACTCGCGCGCTCGCCGCCGAGCGTAGGGGTGGCCGATCGCGCCGTGCCCCACATTCGGCAGCACAATCAGGTCAAAGTCTTTGTTCGCTCGCACCAGCGCGTCCACCACTTGCCAGGTGCTGGCCGGGTCAACGTTCGTATCGTTTTCGCCGAGAAGCAACATCAGCTTGCCCTGCAGTTTCGGCGCGAGGGTCGCGCACGATTGCGCCGCGTAGTGCGGCCCAACGGGGTAGCCCATCCACTGCTCGTTCCACCACATCTTGTCCACGCGGTTGTCGTAGCAACCGCAGTCGGCGATCGCGACTTTGTAGAAGTCGCCGTGCAGCAGCAGCGCGTGCAGAGCGTTTTGGCCGCCCGCCGAGGTGCCGTAGATTCCCACCCGAGTCAGGTCCATTTGGGGCACCCGCTTAGCTACGTCGCGCATCCACGCGATGCGGTCCGGGAAGCCCGCGTCGGCGATGTTTTTATAGCAGACATCGTGGAACGCCTTGCCGCGGTTGTTGGTGCCCATGGCATCGATGCGCACCACAATGAACCCCATTTCGGCGATTTGCTGGCCGCCCGAATTCACGTGAAAATCCTTGGGGACGTGGTTGCCGTGGGGTCCGGCGTAGATGTCTTCCACGACTGGGTACTTCTTGTTGGGGTCGAAATTTGTGGGTCGGTAGATCAGCCCCCAGATGTCGGTTTTGCCATCGCGACCCTTGGCGGAAAACACCTCCGGCAGGCGGAAGCCCGACCGCATGAGGTCCACACCCGTGGCTTGAACCACCTTGCTTAACAGCCGACCGGTGCGCAGATTGCGGAGCTCGTAGCGAGGAAGCTGGCCGGGCGAGGTGATGCGGGCGAGCGCAAATTTTCCTTCGGGCGAGGGCCAAATGCGCTGATTGCCCGGTCCCTCGGTCAGCGGAGTGACCACCGCCGTATCGAGGTTTACGCGGTACGACTGCAGATTCGTCGGATCGTCACCGGGGACGTTGCCCGAAGCCTGAAACCAGAGTTCCCGCTCATCTTCATCCACGCGTTCCACGCTGCGCACGACCCACGAACCTTGGGTGAGGGGCCGCTTGACCTTGCCGGTCGCGAGGTCCACCAAATACAGGTGCGCCCAGCCGGTGCGCTCGCTCATCCAAATGGCTTCACTCCGGTTGTTGAGGACTCGGAAGAAGGTCTTGTTGGTCCAGTCGATGAATGTCGGACTGGTGTCTTCGAACAGCGTTCGCGCTTGGTTCGTGCGCGCGTCGTATTCCACCAGACGCATCACCTGGTGGCCGCGCTGGTTGTAGCGGAAAACCAGACGATTCGCGTCGAGCCACTGGTGATTGTCGAGGTCCCACGCATTGGGATAGAGCGTTTTCGGCACGGCTCTCAGGCCCTCGCCGTTGCGCCACACCACCACCTCGGGGTTGGCCAGCTTGTCGCCTGGCTTGAGATATTGCCGCGATTCGAGCTTGGGATGAATCTCGCCGGGCGGGCTTGTGCGCACGATGTTGAGCGGTCGCTGCGCATCTTGATCGGAGCATTCAAAGGCGGCGGATTGCGAATCGAGCGACCAATGCACCGGACCGCGGTAGCGGGTGTCCGCCGCGTGGGGGTGCGTGAGCTCGGTTTCTTGCTTGGTTTCCACCTCAATGAGGAACGCCTTTTCGCCGCGGAACACGATGCGACGCCGACCATCTGGCGAAAGCGCAGGGTCGCGCGGACGCGGTTTTGGCGCCGGAGGAACCACCTTGCCATCGAGGTAGGCGATGCCACCGGGCTCGGGCTTGTAGACCGCGAGGGCTCGGCCCTCCTTGTTGGTGATCACCCAGAAGTGGCCTTCGTAAGTGCCGCAACTCCAACGCTCCCCCGGGGCCAACACCTTGTACTGACGCTTCTCGCCGCCCTCGTCCAGCCAATTGCAGGTGAGAGGCTCTTGCGAGTTGTTGACGAAGACGATTTCCACGCGGGGACCGGCACCCTCGCTGGTCATGACATCGGCTGGCGAGAAGGCGCGCAAGCCGGTGAAGTCCGTGTCGGCGGCGTTGGAGACCTGGCTTGACGTGCGATCAATTCGGCGCGGCGGATTGCTGTCCACCAGCCAAGATTTGCCGTCGGTTGAGAGCTTGAGCCGGGCGAACGGGAGGCTGCCGCCCAGTTCCTTGCTCACTTTGGCGTGGTCGAAAGCGGGT
This sequence comes from Chthonomonas sp., assembly GCA_016788425.1. Classification (NCBI taxonomy): domain Bacteria; kingdom Bacillati; phylum Armatimonadota; class Chthonomonadia; order Chthonomonadales; family Chthonomonadaceae; genus Chthonomonas; species Chthonomonas sp. The sequence continues at coordinate 223,911 of JAEURQ010000003.1, read as the reverse complement.
TTGCGATCGCCCTTATCATTGATCACCCAGAACTGCTTGGTGCCGCCCAGGATGTCTTCCCGGAACCAGAATTCTTGGTCGCCGGGCGTCCAGCCGTAGGTCAGGTTTTCGTTGAGAACCTTGTTGGCGACCCGCGCGCCGTAACTGTCGGCGCGCTTAAGAGCCTCGCCGCGCTCGGAGGCGAAAGTCGATGAAACCAGCAGGGCCAGGCAAACGAAAATGGCGGCGCGCATGCGCCAACTTTACCGCTTAACCGTCACGACGCCGCCGTACCCTTCCTGCCCCATGATCGTGATGTGGATCGGCAGAAACTCCTTGATCACCCAGGCCATGGTTGTTAACCGTTTGGTTACGGCGCTGGTCGAATAGGTGGTCGGCTCCTCGCAGAGCGCGGCGATAAGCAGCGCCTGATCGGCCAGGTAGGGGTCAAGCGTGGCGTCGGTATCTAACCAATTGGTTAACGCAGAAATCGCCGATTGGCAGACGGTTTCCATCTTGACTCCGCGCTGGCCGGTGGCTTGGCCAGTACCGAGGCCGCGTTCAAACTCCACCCATGTGGTGACGTGCACGCCGGGGCTTCGCGAGTTGACCTTTTGTGCGGAGATTTCGGCCCGAATGCCGAGCGACTGAAAATGCCCGTGGAGCGCCTCCAATCCGCGATCGATGCTGGACGCCTGAATCTCGCTGTGCGCGATGATCGCCCCGGCCCCCACTAGCGGCCCGCGCGAATCCCACCGGATGCCGCGAAAGGCGCTGGGTTCCACTTCCAGCCCGACCTCGCCATAGTTGGCGTAGCCGAAGCCTGCCATTTCGAGCTGCGGGAACGCGACCACGCCTTGCTGGCGATGCAGATGCAGCGTCACATGCTCAAAGGCGTCGTAGGTGAGCGTGGAGGGGTTGTACGTCTCGCCTTCGAGGATGACCTTGCTCATGCCGCCGCCGCGCGCCAGGGCCGGCAAGAGCCCTTGCAGGATAATCAGCGCGTTGCCCGGCACCGAACCCTTTTCGTGGTCGCCCACGCTCGCGCGCAGGTGAACCGGGTGGATGTCGCGGCGCGGCGCGAAGGTGAGGTCGTTGCTTCGGAGCTCGGCCCCGCTCAGTTCGGCGTCGCAGGTTTTGGCCAGAAGCTCGGTAAAGGTGAGGTCCTCGCTGCTCAGTCCCGGCCGGCGGGTGGCGCCGCGAATGTTGTGCACCCGCACGCTTTGGCGGGTCATCGCCGACATAAGCAACGCCGTGCGCAGGAGGGCCCCCGCGCCCTCGCCGTAGGATCCGTTGAGGATGGTGGGGGTGGGTGCGGTGGCCATGGCGAACTAGACCTTGAGCGTGAAGAACAGCCACTCAATGACCTTGAGCAGATAGGCAATCGCCACGACGAAGATGACCACGAGCAGGACTTCCTTAAACCCTTCGGCCATGAGGATGTTGTCCCCGCCCGGTTTATCCTTCAGCAGCACGCGGTCGGCCACGCTCTGGGTGCCTTGAATCAGGTTGTAGATGCCCGACTTTAGCGGCTCGCGGAACACAGCGTAGATGGCCCCCATTCCGACCAGGGTCGCGGGAAGCGCGATCTTGTACTTATGTCGTTGGCGCTCGTTGTAGATCACGCAGTTGCGGCAGCGCTCGGCCTTTTGGTTGGGCGTGAGCTTGCTGTTGACGGGAATGTACTTCTGCGCGGCGACCACGTCGCGCGGAATCGCGCCGCCCTTCATGGCGTTGGCGATGACGCTTTCTTCGCACATGCAGCCGACTCGTTCCTTCCAGCACGTGGTTTTCGCGTGGAAAATCGGGCAGAGATCGCGGACGAACTTACGGCAGTAGGGTAGCTGCCAGCACTTGCCAAGGAGCACGTTTTGGGTCTCCTTCTCCTCTTTGATGCCCTTGCCATATTTGAGCGTGTCGCCCTTGGCTCCGAGCGTGCTGCGCATTTGCACGCGCTGCATGATCTCGATGACCACCGCCACGACCGCAACCGCCCCGATCGCGACCCCCGCAATGGGCAACGCGTTTGCCGAGGCGAGCGCCACCTTATTCTGCGTCGCGCCTCCGGCCATGGCCAGCAGGCTAGGGGCGGCGTACAAGGCTCCGGCAACGATGAGCATCACGACGCCAAGAATTTCTTCGCCCCAGAATTGATAAGCCGAACCCAGCGCGAGACAAATGGAAGCGGGTGTGAGAATCTTTTGGAAGAGCGCGACGTTTTGCATCTGCGCGGCCGTGGCGTCGTTTGCTCCCGCGAAGTGGAAGTAGTAGTACACCAACATCGCCACCGAGATGAGTGTGCCCAGCGCCCCCAGCACAAACACGGTGCGCCCGGCACTATCGAGGAAAGCCTGGACGGTATCTTCCGCGGCCCGGGAGCGGTGATTCTTTTTCATTTCTCTTCAGTTAAAACGGTTTGACGGTCCGATAAAATTCGAAAGGCCCTGGGAATTTACTCCCAAGGCCATTCTATTCAAGTTCGATGCCGATTAGCCGCGCTCTTGAACTTCGTCTTGCATTCCGCGTCGCACGACGAGGAACTTCATTCGACCGGGCTTAAACCGCTTCTCCAAAAGTTCCACCGCGTTGTGCACGCTGATCGTCCCTCCGCAGTAGAACAGGTCCACGGCGGCGTAACCGAATTCCGGCCACGTATGAATGGTGTAGTGCGACTCTTGAATGACGACCGCACCCGAAACACCCCACGGTTTGAACTCGTGGAACGAGTCGGCGACGATGGTCGCTTCCGACGCGCGGGCGGCGGTGAGCATCGCATCGGCGACGCCGCTTTCGAATTTGATCGATTCCGGTTCGCAATCGAACATTTCGATGAGCAGATGGCTGCCGAGCGAGGGGAGTTCGCCTTCCTTAAACGGGAGGCCCTTTTCGTCGTGGCCGAGCCACTTGACAAAGGATTCGGTGTCTTCGCACTGAATGAGTTGCCAACCTTCCGGGGTCCGGATCGGCGTTGGGGCCGATGCGACCATGGGGGTGGGCTTATTGAACAGCGCTTTGAACCGGTCGCGGAGCGAACGGCGCGTTGCCACTGCAGTCATGGGTGCAATGGCACCAGCGACGATCGAGCTAGCTATAAGAATGGTTAATTCCAATCAAGTTTCCCTCACGAATTTCGTTACTGCCGGACGCCGAGACTGACCTCGACGGAGAAACCCGACCAGTGTTGTCGATGTTGAGAATCAAGCGGCTGTTGGAGGCTGTGGCCGCCCCAGCGACACTGGATTCCAAACCAAATGGTTTGCAATTTTCATGCCGTTGCGAGTGGACGTTCAATCCCAGTTCCAACACTTGATTCCCGGCCTAAGGCCACCCATTAAGACGCGTGTCTCGCCGGACGGTTCCTAAGCAGGGGAATTGTACCCATACGAATGAGGCTTGCGAAACGATTCGTCAAAATTTTTCATGTTAAGGGAGGCCGCTGAACGAAGATTCCAGCAATTCAGCGGTATGGAGGACGCGAATCGGCGTATTCGACTCCTCCACCAATTGGTCAATCCAGGCTTGGCAGCCGGGGTTGCCCATGGCCACGATGTCGCATCTTATTTTACCGATCTCGGCGAGTTTCTTTTCGCCGAGTTGACCTGCCATCCGCGGTTGCAGGACGTTGTAAACGCCTGCACTCCCGCAACAATGGTCAGCGTTGGGTAGCTCGATGAGTGTTGCCTGGGGAATTGCGCCGAGCAGCTCGCGCGGGGCCGTCCGCACGCCTTGACCGTGGGCCAGGTGACACGCGTCGTGATAGGTGATGTTTTTCTTGAGGCCCGGGCTCGCTTTGAGAAGGTCGAGCAGGCCCTCGGTTAGTAGGAACTCGGAGATGTCTACCACTAGCTTAGTTTCGGCCATGCCGCGCAAGTGTGCTCCGCACCCGGCCGAGTTCATCACGAGCTTGGGGTGGTGGTGAAGGATTTGCTCGGCCATGCTTTCGCCTTTTGCGGCTTGGCCCTGGTGCGCGTGGAGCGCGCCGCAACAGCCGCTCACCCAATTGACTCGGTAGCCGACCCGGTTGAGCAGACGCTCGGTGGCCTGGTGGACTCGCGGGAAGAGCACATCCATCGCGCAGCCGCGCAACACGGCGACCTCGCCCTTGATGGTGGTGGGCTCGATGGGAGCTTGCCAACTATTTGGTTGAGAACGTGGTGGCCGCACGACGGGCGGTTGCGGGCTGAAGAGTTTGGGGATGCGCTTCGGCCGCCATACGCGACCGGCGAGTAGCTGGGCGCGCAAGAACCAGCCGTTGCTCACCATGCCGAGCAACGCGCGACGGGCGAGCGGTTGGGTTTGGCGACTCCGCGCGAGTTCGAGAATCGCGCCGTACTCCACGCCGCTTGGGCAAGCGGTTTCGCAGGCGCGACACCCCAAACACGAGTCGAGCGCGGGCGCGATCTCGTCGAAGCTCAAGCGCCCTTCGTCGGCGCTGCGCGCCAGGTAGATACGGCCGCGCGGCGATTGGGTTTCATCGCCGGTTTCGCGGAAGGTCGGACACGCCTCCAAGCAGAATCCGCAACGGATGCACTTGGTCGTGAGTTCGTCGAGCTCTTTCATAGGCCGAGCGCCCCCGGATTCAGGCGATTTTCTGGATCCCAGATGTCGCGGGCTCGTCGCCAATAGTGGGCTTGCGACGGGTCCTCGAATGCAAAATTCGCCTTGCCGCACCCGGCTCGAAGCAGGAAGTCACCTTGGTAGCGGGTGATCTCGGCCAGCGCGTCGGCTTCGGCGTAGATCGTGTGGGTGGGCTCATGCAAAAAGCCATGCAAGCCTGCGCAAGCGCTTGCGCAATCGGCGGCCCGGACCCTGTGAATGAGGTTTGGGCTCAGGTTTTGCTCTGGGGGGTCGGCCAACGGATACAGGCGCAGGTTGATTTCGGCGACCACCGCCAGCGTCCCGCGCGCGCCGACGAACAGCTGGTGCCCGTCGTAGCCCGCCACGCTCTTGACCACGCGTGAACCAAACTTGCCGATGCGGCCGGTACCTGTGACCAACGTCGCGCCCAGACTCCACTCGCGCCAACTGCGGTAGGTGCGCTCGCCGAGGTGGGGCAGGTTGAAGCCCAATAGTGCAGCCAGGGGCTCGTCGCGCAGAGCGTCTTCGACGGGCCAATAGGGCAAGCAGAGGCGGTGGCTCCGGAGCTCGTCGTTGAGTTGTCGCAAGGACATGCCGGTGCCGACCGTGACCACCAAATCGGCGGCGGAAAGCTCAATGATGTCGCGGCCTAGCGGCATCGGCTCGGCGGTTTGCTGCAAGACCAGCGCCTCACTCGGCAACGACCACCGTGCCAGCTGCGCAAAGCCGCTTGGGCCGGCCAAAACGCGGTCGCGGATTGCGGTTACCACGCGGAGCCTCGCCACCGCGATCGGTGCTCGGAGCAACCCTTGCCCAAGGGCAGCACCTTGCACGGGTTGCTATTGCTCGATCCGCAAAAAATCGCCTGTATGTCGCGCTGCAAAGCCAGGTCGTCATCGGAAAACTGCAACCCCAGCAGGTCGCTTTTCTCGAATCCGATGCCGTGCTCGCCGGTGAGGCTGCCGCCGAGTTCCACGCATTTGCGCAGGATAATCTCGCCCGCCTCCACCACCGCCCGCACCTGCTCGGGGTCGCGGTCGTCGAAGTAGAAGCACGGGTGCAGGTTGCCGTCGCCGGCGTGGAAGATGTTCGCCACGCCGATCCCGCGTTCCTCGGCGACCTGGTACACCAGCTCCAGCATCTCGGGCAGGCGGCTGCGCGGAATCACGCCGTCGTGAGTGACGATGCTCGGCGCGAGACGCCCCATGGCGCCCACGCCTTTCTTGCGGGCGGTCCACAATTTCTTGCGTTCATCCTCGTTGGTGGCCATCTCAACGGCGATCGCTTCGAACCTAGACGCGAGTTGCGCAACCGCTTGCATAGTGCTTTGCACGGCTTGCGCATCGTCGCCATCAAATTCGACCAGTAGCAGGGCTTCGGTGCCGGCGGGATAGCTCAATCCAAAGGCCTCGCGCAACGCGAAAAGGATGTTGCGATCCATCATTTCCAGCGCGGCAGGCACCACGCCATCGGCAATCACCGCGCTGATAAAGTCAGTCGCCTGGCGAACGCTGGCAAATGAAATCAGCCCCGTTTGCACGTACGGAGCCGAAGGCTCAAGGTTGCACCACGCTTCGGTCACGACGCCGACAGTACCTTCGCTGCCAATCACCGCTTGCGCAAAGTCCGGCCAAGGCGGATTGCGATGGGGCGCGAATTCGTGCACGTCGCCGTGATCATCCACCAGAGTCAGACCCAGAATGTGAGCTGCGGTCACGCCGTACTTTAGCGTGTGGGGGCCGCCGGAATTCTCGCCGATGTTGCCGCCCAACGTGGCGACGCTCTGGCTACTGGGGTCGGGCGCAAAGTGCAAACCCGCCTGCGCAACCGCTTGCGTAATGGCGACATTCACCACCCCAGCACCCGCGCGCAACATCCGCTCGCCAACTTCTATCTCGGAAATCTTATTTAACCTTTTGGTGGAAATCACCAATCCGCCGAGGGCGGGCGTTGCGCCGCCGCTTAAGCCGGTGCCCGCGCCACGAGTCGTAAACGGAACACCATGCCGGGCGCAGATGCGAATGAGTTCCACCACTTGGTCAGTTGAGGACGGCAGCACCACCAACGTCGGCTGACTCCGATCGACGGTGTAGGCATCGGCGTCGTAGGCGCGCTCGGCGATGGGCCCGGCCAGAACCGCGTCACCGCCAAGCAACTGAGCCACCTCCTGCTGCCAAGTCATAGGCTTATTCTAGCTATAATCGCGAGGAGTGTTCATCACGTTTGAAGGCCCCGAGGGCGGCGGCAAATCCACACAAATTCAGCGACTCGCCAGCGAGCTGCGCGCACGCGGTCGCGAGGTGCTGGTGACCCGCGAGCCAGGTGGGAGCGCGATCGGACCCACCGTTCGGCAGTTACTTCTCGATTCGGAATCCGTGAATCCGCTCACCGAGTTGTTTCTGTTTTTGGCCGATCGCGCGGCGCATGTGAGCGACGTGATCCGCCCCGCCCTACAAAGCGGCATGGTGGTGCTCTGCGATCGGTACGCCGACTCGACGGTGGTGTATCAGGGCTATGCGCGGGGCGGCGATGTTGAGTGGCTGCGTGAGCTGAACGCGCGGGCCACCAAGGGCTTACAGCCGCACCTCACACTCCTGCTCGATCTCGACCCCGTGGTTGGCTCGGCGCGGCAACAAAGCCAAGACCGTTTGGATCGCGAGCCGCTGGAGTTTCATCAGCGTGTCCGAGCGGGATTCTTGGCCGAGGCGGCGCGCGCGCCCGAGCGATACCGCGTGATTGACGCCGCACAACACATAGATGAGGTCGCGCGCCTCATTCTCGCCGAAGTCGACGCAGCGGGTACCTTAGCATCGTGAAGGCTTTCCTCGACTTCATTCTTCACCTGGACGAAAAGGTCTTCGCCATCATTCGCGACTTCGGTGCGCAAGCCTATCTCATCTTTTTCCTGATCATCTTCGCCGAAACCGGCTTGGTGATCATGCCGTTTTTGCCCGGCGACTCGTTGCTGTTTGCGCTCGGGATGTTCGCCAACCCCACCAAGCACGCCCTGAACATCTGGATTCTCATCCCGCTGTTGGTGGCGGCGGCGTTCATCGGCGACAACCTCAACTACCAAATCGGGCGGCGCATGGGCGCGCGCATCATCGCGCGCGGCGGCACCAAGTTTTTCAAACTGGAACACATCGAAAAAACCCAGGAGTTCTTCGCCAAGCACGGCGGTTGGACCTTGGTGCTCGCGCGGTGGGTGCCGATCGTGCGCACGTTCGCGCCGTTCGTGGCGGGCATGGGCAACATGCCGTTCCAAACGTTCTTGCGGTTTAGCTTCTTCGGCGGCCTCTTCTGGGTGGCGAGTTGCGTTTTGGCGGGCTACTTCTTTGGGCAGATTCCTTGGGTGCAAGACAACTTCGAAATCGCGATGCTCATCGTGCTCTTCGCCAGCCTGATCCCGATTATCATCAAGATCCGGTCGGCCAAGAAAGCCAGCGCGAAGCGCAAAGCCGAACAAGAAGCAAGCTAGAGCCCGAGCGCCTGGCGAATCGCAGCCTCTCGGTGACCAAAAATCCCCTGCACCTTCTTGCGCACGAACAACGCGTGAGCGATTTCGCCGAGCGGGCCGAAGGGTAGCTCGTACTCCACGCGGTCGTTCATGATGACGCCGCCTTCGACCTCGCGGAACTTGTGCTCGTGCCACCACCTCTTGTAGGGGCCCTTGAGCTGGTTGTCCACAAAGCGCACGCCCGGCTCCCAGACTTCGATCTCGGTCTTCCAGGTCATGGGGATGCCGTTGAGCTTGAGCCGGTAGTCAATCAGCGCGCCTTGGCGCATTTCAATAGGGCACGGCGTGAGGATGCTGAACTGCAGATCCTTCGGCGTGATCGTCTCCAGGTTCTCCGCGTTGGAGAAGAATTCGAAGACGGTTTCAAGCGGAAGGGGGAGGAACGTCTCGCACTCCAGAACGTGTGTTTTGCCCACGTTGGCTTCTACGAGGTCTGCCATAGTGATTGCATGAAAACGCGACTTCTCACGGCGGCCGTGGGAATTCCGATCGTGCTGGCGTGCGTGTTGAGCACCAGCATGTGGCCATGGGTTGCGCTGCTGGCCGTGGTCGGGTGCCTTGCCTTGCCGGAGGGGCTTAAGCTGTTCCCCGGCGCGCAAGCGCTGCTTTTGGTTCCGTATGTAGTGGGGCCGCTCGCCGCGATGGCGCATCTTCAGCAACTGGGCCACGGCCAAAACCCGGCTTGGTCGTGGAACCTGGCGCTGCTGGTTTTGTTGCCGCTATGGGCGGGTGACTCGGCGGGTTACTTTGTGGGCCGCGCAATCGGCAAGCACAAGCTCGCGCCGGTGATCAGCCCGAAGAAAACGTGGGAGGGCGCGATCGCCAATTTTTTGGCGTGCGTGGGGGTTTGTGCGTGGCTCGGAACGAGCTACGGCGTGGCGACGCCAGTTTGGGTTTGCGCGGCCTTTGCTACGGGCATTTTTGGGCAGGCCGGCGACCTCTTCGAAAGTTGGCTCAAGCGCAAGCGCGACCTCAAAGATAGCGGCTCCTTGTTGCCGGGTCACGGCGGCATTTTGGATCGCATTGATTCGATCCTGTTCGCGGCACCCCTCGTGTGGCTTGCGGCGAGGCTATTTGTTTAAGCCGGTTAGTTTCTGATACCAGTTGGTCAAAACGATCATCGGCTTGCGGAACCTTAGCAGCGCGTCCGGCGGGCCGCCCTTCGAACGGCGATCGAGCGCCAGAAGGCGATTCACCTCGCGCCAGTACTTGAGGTCCCAGCGGGCGTGGGCAGTGTGATAAATCAGCGGCTTGATCAGCTTCGGATCGCCGAGCCCTTTGATGAACGAGCATTCGCCTTTGAGCACGTCGAGATGGACGCTCCCCTGAAGCGAGTAAGGCGTCATCGCGAAGTCCAGGTCGTGCCGAAATCCGGTGCCGATGCCGGTGTCCATCATGGCAAAGCTAATGCAGATGTCGTCGCCGATCTGCCCCTGGTTACGCACCAGCCCAAAGCCGTCGAACTGGTCGCGAAACTCCAGCGTGCGCTTGAACAGTTCGCGGGTGCGGTCGGAGCGCTCGTAATACATGAAGCCGGCGTTGAACGTGGGGATGCGGGGGAAGCCGAGTTGCTTCACCACGCGCATACAGTCGCCGTACCAATCGAAGTCGGGGTTATCTTCGGGCGTTTTCCAGTGGCAACTCACCGCGAAAGCGTGACCCTCGAAGCAGTCGAAAATGCCATCAAGCTTTTGAATCGCGAGACTATCGCCATCCACGAAAATGAGTCGCTTGTACTTTTCGGGGAAGGCGTCAAGCGCGGCTAACTTGATAAACCAGTGCTCGTAGCCCGGCACCGGCTTGCTCACCACGTCGAAGTAGCTGTGCAGCTCGGGGTCGTCGCTATCGGTAATGAGGCCGCGCGGGATGTTGCATTGCTGCAGGTCCAGCGAAATCGCTAGCGCCTTGGCCATGGTTTGGTACTTTTTGGGTCCCGTGGCAAAGGTCCATATCAGGCGATCATCGTCGGGATTTCGCATAGGCGGGCTGTGAGGCGAGTATATCTCAAGCAACCTTCGGGCCAATCCCGTAATATGGGAGCGTGAATGAACTGGCGCGGCTGGCGCAATCGGTGCAAGCTCACGCCTACGCTCCGTACAGCGGCTATCGGGTGGGTGCGGCCCTGCGTAGCGCCTCGGGACAGGTGTTTACCGGCGCGAATTTTGAAAACCTTTCGTTTGGTGCGACCATTTGCGCCGAGCGAAATGCCGTGGGCGCGATGATCACTTCCGGCGAAACCAAGATCGCCGAGCTGGTTGTGGCGACGGAAGACGCCGGGCCGCCTTGCGGGCTGTGCTTGCAAGTGCTCAGCGAGTTTGCGACCTCCGATCTGCCCATCACGTTGGTGAACGGAGACGGGAAAGAAAGTCAGCACACGCTCGCGGAATTCTTGCCGAATGCATTCGCGAGTTCACGCGTCAAACGTGTAGAGTAACGAGGATGAAGTTTGCGGGCCTTTGGGCGTTTTTTGCGATGATCGTGATCATCGCCGGTTGTGGCGGAGGCGGCGGCTCCAGCGTCACCGGCGGCGGTTCGAGTGGCCTTACGGGCAACGCGGAGGTCACCGGCCAAGTGGTCATTGATGGCACGGCGAGCGGCATCCCCGGCGTGCGAGTTCTGTTCTTCGATAGCGTCGGCATTCTGCAGGCGCAAGGCACCACCGACGCCAACGGCGCGTATCGCGTGGTGGTGAGCCCCTCGGCGACGGCCTTCTTTGTGGACGGATCCACCGTCAACAGCTCGATCTACTATCGAAGCTTTTACATTGGCAGCCTCACCTACCAATACAGCTTGCCCGCCTGCAAGCCTGCGCTCCCCGCGCTGACCGCCGGGGTAAGTTCCGGCAATGCCCGCGTGGACTTGCCGCTGCGGAGCGATCCGCCGCCTCCCCCGCCCAACGGCTGCAACTAGCCTAAGGACCTAGATTTCGCAACCTTGCGACAGGCCTTGCTGTAAACTGTCGCGGATGAGCGCAAATACTCCCGAACTGGAAAGCGGGACGCCTTCGGATTCGCAACTGCAGAATCTGGAAGCGCTGATCAATCGCGTGCGCTCGCTCGGTCAGGAGATCGACGACGAGACGGTGACCGCGCTCAGCGAGGCCACGGGAGCTTCGCCGGAATATGTGCGGATCGCGATTCTGCGCGGCACTGGCACGGCGGCCGAGCGCAAGCGGACGACGATCCGCGATCTCTATTTTTCGTTCGACCCGATCCTGCGCAAGGTGGTCATCGCCTCGTCGGTGGCTTCCATCGGCGGGCTCGCGTTCGTCTTGCGGACCATCGGTCGCGACCCGAGCGGTCTGTGGGGGTTCTTCCTTGTGGCCAGCGTCGCGTTGGGCCTCTACACTACCGGCACTTCGGTCACGCGCAAGCTCGCCGTCATCTCCGGCGCGACTTTCGGCACGGCGCTTTTTTTCGCGGCGGCCGTGTTCAAGGCGATCCTCGGCTTCTTCATTTCGACGGGAGGCCCGATTGAGGCATTTGCCTTTATCTTTGGCCCGTTCGCGGGGGCCGGCATCGGCGCGTTCCTTTACGAGTTTGTCGCCAAGAATTCCAAGAAGCTGGGCATCGCGAAAAGCACTGACGAGCGACAAGCGTTGCTCGCCCAGATGCTGGAGTTGCAGGCGCAGCTCAAGAGTCACGAGCAGGAGATTTCGTTCTTGAGCCTGGATATGGTGGGCTCCACCGACATGAAACTCGGCGTGGATCCGCTCACGGTCGAGTTTGTGTTTACGGAGTATCACAATTACGTGGCGCAGATTGTGGGTCGTCATGGCGGGCGGGTTCACAGCACGGCCGGCGACGGCGTGACGTGCGCCTTCGATAATCCGGGCAACGCCTTTGCGGCGGCGCGCCAGATTCAGGCGGGCCTGTTCGAGCTCAACTTCCACCGCAACAAGCTGAGTAAGCCGATTCGGTTGCGCGCCGGCATCCACCACGGGCATGTGAACTCGATGGATGGCTCGATTGAGAACATCAACTTTTCGAGCGTGATTGACTTTGCCGCGCACCTGCAAAAGGCGTGCCCGATCGGCGGCATTGCCATCAGCACGGAAGCCGCTCGGCTGGTGCCTGACCCCGCTGCTTACTCGGATGAAGTCATCACGGTTGACAATCTGGAGGCACGCATCTTCCGCCCCGTAAGCCAGGTTGATCCGAGCAATCTTCTCGACACTAACCCGACCGAAACGCGGTAATGCGTTAGGGCGTTAAGTTCAATGCCGGCCACTTTTCGAGTATAATTGTCAGAATAATTTTCGGCAATTGTGCTTTGTCGCCGAAGTTGGAGAGACCATGGTTTATCGGCCCGTACGCTACGAACAAATCATGAAGGCGGCGGAAGACTACGATGTCCGAGCCCGCCGGATGTTCAACGGCATGGGCATCTACACCGGCGAGCGCATGTTTGCGTTCCTCGTCGGCGAAGACATTGGCCTGAAACTGAGCCCCACCGACTTTGCCCAAGCCATGGAAATGCCCGGCGCGGAGCCTCTTCGCACCGACCCCGCCGCCGAACCCATGAAGGAATATGTGCGGCTGCCCAAGGATGTTCTGGACAACTACAAGGTATTCACCGATTGGGTGGGCCGAAGCGCGCACTACGTGCAAAACAAGTCCCTTTAACTCCCAACCTCCGGTATTCTAGGAGCTTAATCCGTCACCTGCAACGTCGCTGGAGAGGGAACGATCGCTCTTTATGAAACGAATCGGAATCATCACCAGTGGCGGCGACGCTCCCGGCATGAACGCGGCGGTCCGCGGTGCGGTCCGGGCGGCGATTGCTCGGCAAGCGGACGTAGTCGGCTTTCTGCACGGCTACGAAGGCATCCTCAACAACGAGATCATTGATCTGGATTCGATCACGGTCGGCGGCATCATCACCCAAGGCGGCACGATTCTGCGCACGGCGCGGAGCATGGAGTTTCGCCAGAAAGCGGGTCGCGACAAAGCCGTCGAGAACCTGAAAACGCACGGCATTGAGGGGCTCATTGTCGTCGGGGGTGACGGGTCGCTTACCGGCGCGCGCTGCTTGCATGAGGAATACGACTTCCCGGTGATGGGCATTCCCGGCTCGATTGACAACGACATCTCGGGTACGGACTATTCGATTGGTTTTGACACCGCGATCAACACTGCGCTCGGCGCGATTGACCGCGTTCGCGATACGGCGTACTCGCACGAGCGGATTTTCGTGATCGAAGTGATGGGCCGGCACAACGGCTTTATCGCCTTGGAAGTCGGTCTCTCCGGCGGCGCTGAAGCAGTCATCATCCCCGAAGTCCCGTATAGCCTCACGGACATTTGCGAGAGCATGAAGGCGCAACGAGAGCGTGGCAAAAAGAGCTCGATTATTGTGGTCGCCGAGGGCGCGGCGCGCGCCATGGACGTGCGCGACTTTATCGCGAAACACACGGGTCTGGAGGCCCGTTACCTGGTTCTGGGGCACATGCAGCGCGGTGGCTCGCCGACGTCCTTTGATCGCGTGTTGGCGCTGCGACTCGGCGCCTTTGCCGCCAACCGTCTGCTCAGCGGGTTCCGGGGCGAAATGGTGGGCGTAGACGGCAACAAGCTGGTCTCCCATCCGTTGGGCTACGTGCTGAGCACGCCGCGCACGGTGGACCCCGAAAAACTGTTGCTCGTCGATACGATGGCGCAATAGCAACACCGCAGGGGAAACTTGAGTAGAACCGAAAGATGAAGCGTTTATCCCTCGGTTTCCTTCCCATCGCGCTGCTCGTGAGCGCGAGCTGTGCCATGGCGGTGCCCGAGGTGGCCGCTCAGACCAAGGCGGCGAAGCCCGCCAAAGCAAAAGGAAAAATGCAAGAACTTGTTATTGGTGGCGGTTGTTTTTGGTGCCTTGAGCCCCTCTTTGAAGACCTGATCGGCGTCGAGGATGTCGAAGTCGCGTACGCCGGGGGCGAATCCACCAAGGTTACGTACCGCGATGTTTGCTCCGGCACGACGGGTCACGCCGAAGCGCTGAAGATTAAGTTCGACCCGGCCGTGATTACGGCTCGCGAGCTGCTGACGATGTTTATGGTGTTGCACGACCCCACGACCAAGGATCGCCAAGGCGGCGATGTCGGCCCGCAGTACCGGTCGGTCGTGTTCTACTCGGACGATGCCACGCGCGACCTTGCCAGAAGCGTGTTTGAGGACATTACGGCCAAGAAGATTTGGAAGAACCCAATCGTGACCACGCTCGAGCCGCTGAAGAACTACGTCCGCGCCGAGGAGTATCACCAGGACTATTACGAAAAGTTCGCCAAGGCGAGTGACGCCGAACGCGCCACGATGAACGCGGGTTACTGCTCGGCGATTGTCGAGCCCAAGGTGGTGAAGTTCCGCAAAGAGTACGCGGCAAAGCTCAAGAAGAAAGGCTAACCCTTCGTTGCATGCTTACTTGCATGTGAAAATACGGGGCTGAACATGGAATCTCCTCTCTGGAGATCACCATGTTCGTTTTTATCGGGATATTTATTTGTATGGGGGCCGTTATCGGCGGCTACATCATGCACGGCGGGAACATCGGGATCCTCATTCAGATCAACGAGTTCATCATCCTCGGCGGTTGCGCCATCGGTTCGCTGATTTCAGCCAACGGAATGGGTGGATTCACCGCGTCCATCAAGGGCGTGCTCGGGTTGCTTAAGCCCGACCCCGTGAGCAAGCAGGCGTATCTGGAAGTGCTGAAGATGATGTACGAACTGTTTAACGTGGCTCGTAAGGAAGGTCTGCTCGGGCTGGAAAAGCACATCGAGACCCCGGCCGAGTCGGACATTATCAGCAAGTACCCCTCGTTCTTGGGCAATCACCACGCCAGCGACTTTTTCTGCGACACGATGAAGGTGATTCTGACCGGCGCCGTGAGTCCGCATGACTTGGCCGAGATGATGGAAGTGGACCTTGAGGTGGCGCACCACGAGGCGAAGGCGATCCCCGACTCGATTCAGACCGTGGGCGACGCAATGCCTGGTTTCGGGATCGTCGCCGCCGTTCTTGGCGTTATCATCACGATGGGCAAGATCGGGGGCGCGGCCTCCGAAATCGGCCACTCGGTTGCCGCCGCTCTGGTCGGTACGTTCCTTGGGATTCTCTTGGCCTACGGCGTGTTTGCGCCGATGGCGAAGTTTATGGAAAAGCGCGTCAACAGCGAGCACCAGTACATGCTGTGCCTTCGCTCGGCGCTGTTCAGTTTCGCACGCGGCGAATCGCCGATCACTTGCGTTGAGTTTGCTCGCCGCAACATTGATCCGGAAACTCGTCCGGGCTTCAGCGAACTCGAAGAATCGGTAAAGGCGGGCTAAGCACATGGCAAAAGAAGCGCCAATTATCATTAAGAAGAAGAAGGGTGGCCACGCTGGCCACCACGGCGGTTCGTGGAAGGTTGCCTATGCCGACTTCGTGACCGCTATGATGGCCTTCTTCATGGTTATGTGGATCATGGGCCTGAGCGACACCGACAAGGAGTCGATTCAGGGTTACTTTAATGACCCCATGGGCTTTGTGCAGAACAATCCGCGCATGAAGATTTCGGTGAACCCGGACATGGGTCCGATGGCGAAGCCGAAGTCGAAGGCGGTGAGGTACAGCGAAGAGACTCCTTCGGAGAAGACCGCGGCCGAACGCCTGATTCGCCAAGTGAAGTCGACCATCAACGCCTCAACCGATGCCGAGGTGCGCTCGCTGGGCGGACAACTGGATTACCAGATCACTGGCGAGGGCCTGCTGATGGAGTTCAGTGAGAAGTCAGGCGCGGTGTTTTTTGAAAGCGGTAGCGCGGTCGTGCGCCCTTCGGCGCGGACGCTGATTGCGCGGGTCGCGCCTCTGCTGGCCTCGACCAAGCGCAAGATGTCGGTGTACGGACACACCGATGCGAAGCCCTTCCCGGGCTCGGGATACGACAACTGGGACCTTTCGACTGATCGCGCGCAGGCGGTTCGTCGGGCGCTGACGGCCTCTGGCGTGCCGATTTCGCGGTTCCTGGAAGTGACGGGTCGCGCGGCTACGGACTTGAAAAAGAAGGACGATCCGTTCCACTTTAGCAACCGCCGCGTGAGCGTGCTGCTGCCGTGGTCCACGGGTCGCGATGCCGACGCTGACTTGCCGCAGGAGATTCTGGACGGGCAGACTGAGGCGGCATTTAAGACGCCGAAGAACTTCATCCCGCCGGTGCGGCTCCGCCCGGGTAAGGGCCATCCGCCGGCGAAGAAAAGCTACTGGTCAGGGCACTAAGGTGCCTTGACCAGGATCATGTTGTCGGCATTTTGCGGACGATCGTCGGCGAATCGCCGACGACACCGGATATCTAGCCGCTGGCTATGCGGTCGGACACAAACTGGGTGATCGCATCCGCTTCTTCATCGGACATCGAACCGTTCTTGGCCGCCAGCTGTAGGTCGCGAAGGGTGCTCAGTAACTTGCGGATGGACGGCCGGAAGAACGGCCGACTGTACAGCTCTTCTTCTTCGGCCTCAAATCCGCGCTGAGCTTTCAGAACCATCAGGCGATCCTCGGGCGAGAGGTGATACAGGGCCTCCAAGGCTTGCATTCGGGCTCTTTGAGGAGTTTGACTCACGCCTTTCAACCAGTTTGAAATCGTTTGCGGCGGGACGTCCAGAATGCGTGCGAGTTGGGCTTGAGACCCGAACACCTCCACCAATTCACCGACCATAACACTAAGCGTATTTTTCATGGGATATCTCAGGGAACGTAACTTGCGGTACTTAGTTCTTGCGTTCCGTAAATTATGGGATAAAAATGGGAGAAAAGTACCACCACCCCACCATTTTCGACAAAATTAGGCGAAATTGCGGGGCGGTGCTAGACTGGTGAACTATGTCAAGTGACCTCGGACTTTTGCTGAAGCTTGCCGCTTCCTCGGGTGAGATTCAAGAAACTCATTACGGCAAGGGCGCCGAGGACGCCGGCATCGTTCGAGCGGCATGGCGACGTTGCCTCACCGAGTTTCCCGGGGCACTGCGCAACTTCAGGGACGGGGACTCCGAAGAGAACAACGTATTCCTCATCCAAGCATTCAAGTATGTCCGCCTTGATCTCGGAAAGGCGGTGCTCCTGTTCTACAACGAGTTCGGGTCGGGTCTCGATCACAGCGACCCTGGCACGTTACTTCAGTCATTTCTCACGGAAGCCAGTCGCCAAACTGGCTTGTCATTTTGGGGTCTCGAACTGGGATTGCACCACGCGATTGGTCAAATGCAGCGCCGAGGAGTCCTCGACCCAGATTGCAAGGAGGACCAGGTCTTAGTTGAAACGACAAGCCTCGATCCGCACATCCCCATGGCACACTCGGTAATCGTGAAAGCGGTCAACCCACTGAGCGCGGACTGCTGCATCGAAGTTCGGGAACGCCAATGGTTGATTGATCCGCCAGCGAGCTACTTCAAGGTTGTCTCTTGGCTAGAGCCGAGCTAAAACGTCGACTCGACCTTTTCTTCTGAGCGCTTTTTCAGCGCGGCCAGCACCGAATCCATGTTCTTGATCACGAGCGAGTGCACCACGCGGCGCACGAGCGGACCCAGGGCGGGCACCTCGTACTCGTAATTCAAAATGCTGTCGAACTTCGTCACGCCGTCGCCCACCTCGGTGAACGTCCACGTCCCGTCCATCATGTCGTAGTCGCCTTCAAGCTGCCGAAACGCGCAGACGTGCGCGGCGTCATCCCACACATCTTCCTGCTTCCAGCGAACCTTCACATTGAACGCGCTGATCACGCCGATCCAGTCACTCACCACCCGCGGGCCGTCTTCTTCCACCACGGAGAGTGACTTCACGTCGGGCATAAAAAGCGGAAATGAGCGATTGTCCTTGGCGACGGCATACACCACATCGAGAGGGGCATGGACGATCACGCTGGTTTCCACCGTAGGCATACGCAAGTTTTACCAGGTACAACGCCGAACAGTTCAAATGCAACACGCGTAGAACGCACTAATTGCTTGCTCGCGCAAGTAAACTAGAGGAGTTATGACTGTTACTCAAGCTGCAGAAAGTCGCAAATCGGTCCGCAAGTACACGGACGAAGCCATCCCCCAGGCCAAGATTGAGGAAATCTTGCGGGTCGCCGGGCTCGCCCCGTCGCCGTGGAACCTCCAACCGTGGCGGGTCACCGTGGTCACCGACCCCGACCTCAAAGCCAAGGTCGCCGAAGCCGCCTACAACCAGCCGCAGGTCTCCGGCGCGCAAGCCGTTCTGGTCATCCACAGCGACATGAAGGACGTGCTCGATAAGGTCGAGGACACGGTTCATCCGGGCATGGGCGACCGCAAGGAAGCCGAGGCTGCGAACATGCGCAAGACCTTCGGCAACATGGGCGACGAAGCCTCCGAAACCTGGGGCAACGCGATCAGCTACATCTTCCTGGGCTTCCTCCTGCTCGCCATCGAGGAAGCGGGCTACGGCTCATCGCCGATGCTCGGCTTCGACCCGGCCAAGATGAAGGATGTCCTCGACTTGCCGGAGCATGTTCGCATGCCGGCCATCGTCGCCATTGGCAAAAAGGCCGAAGAAGGGTTCCCGCACCATCGCCATCCGCTGGATCGCTTCGTCGACTGGCGCTGATTTTCGCCTTCCCCCAAGCTAACCGAGCGAGCCGCACCGGCTCGCTCGGTCTCAATTTCAGAGGGCCAACCGCCTGCCTGGTACACTGAAAGTTCAAGCATGCCAGCTTCAAAAGCCCCGGCATCGCCCGCCATGTCCATCGGTCAGCGGCTGGGCGTAGAACATTTGGTGGCGGCCACAGGTGGCCTGCTCCAAGTTGAGGAACTCACACAACCCATGGCACAAGAGCAAATGGAAACAGATCTCGTCGTTATCGGCGCGGGCCCTGGTGGCTACGTCGCCGCCATCCGCGCAGCCCAGCTTGGCGCCAAGGTCATCTGCGTGGAAAAGGAGTACCTCGGCGGAACCTGTTTGAACTGGGGTTGTATCCCCAGTAAGGCGATGATCGCCAGTGCCGAACGCCTGCAACACGTCAAGCACGCCGGCGACCTCGGGGTCACGGTGAGCGGCGAGGCGACCATGGACTTTGCGAAGTTCATCGCCCGCAAGGAAAAGATCGTCACCACCCTGCGAGGCGGCGTCGGCATGCTGTTCAAAAAGAACGGGATCACCCACGTGGATGGCTTCGCCAAGTTCACAAGCCCGACCACGATTGAGGTCGAAAAGGATGGCGTCAAGAAGAGCATTAAGGCCAAGAACTTTGTGCTTGCCATGGGTTCGAGCGTGATCAAGCTCAACATCCCTGGCCTCGAAGGCGGCCGCGAAGAAGGCGTGTGGACCAGCGACGACGCGGTGACCGCGCCGTTCATTCCTAAGAGCATGCTCGTGCTGGGCGGCGGAGCCGTTGGCTGCGAGTTCAGCTACGTATTCAACGCGCTCGGCGCAGAGGTTCACCTCGTCGAAATGATGAGCACCCTGATTCCGATGATGGACGCCGACCTTGGCGTCGAGCTCGGCAAGGTCATGGGCCGCCAAGGCGTGAAGATTCATTCTGGTTCGGGCCTGGAGAAGGTCGAGAAGGTGAAGGACGGCTGGAAGTGCTTCGTCAAGAAGGGCGACAAGACTGAGGAAATCACGGTTCAAGTTGTGCTACTCGGCGTGGGTCGCAAGGCCAACACCGATGGCATGGGCCTGGAAGAAGTCGGCGTGAAGCTCCACAAGCGCGGCGTGCAGGTGAAGGACGACACCCTGGTGACAGACGTGCCCAACATCTACGCGATCGGCGACGTGACGGGCCGCATTCAGCTGGCTCACGTGGCGAGCGCCGAAGGCATCCGAGCGGTGACCAATATCGTCAAGGGCCAAACGCGCCCCATGGATTACAAGGTCGTTCCGAACTGCGTCTACACCGTGCCGGAAGTCTCGAGCGTTGGTCTCACTGAGGCTGAGGCGAAGGAAAAGGGCTACGACGTCGTGATCGGGAAGTTTGCCTTCCGCCCGCTGGGCAAGGCCATGGCGATGGCCGAGCAAGACGGGTTTGTCAAGGTTGTGGCCGACAAGAAGTACGGCGAGGTGCTTGGGGTTCACATGATCGGCGCGCACGTGACCGACATGATCGCCGCCGCCGCCACCGCGATTGCTCACGAAGCAACTCTGGAATCGATGGCGGACACCATCCACGCTCACCCGACCATGGCCGAAGCCATGCTCGAAGCGTGGGAAGATGCGATGGGCCACGCGATCCACAAGTAAGCCTTCACCAAGGCACAAAAAAGGGGCTTGGCCGTTTCGGCCAAGCCCCCTTTTTAGCTCAAGCTATCGCTGACCGGCGGCGTCCGGGCGGACGTCTTGCACGCCGGTGTTGGTGGCCTCGTTCGGCACGGCGGCAGGAGCCGCAGCGTTCGCGTCGGTTCCGGTCGGAGTGTTAGCCACCGGAGCTTGAGTTTCGGTCGGCGCGGCCGTGGCGGCCGGAGCTTCTTCCTTGCTACCGCAACCGACGGCGACGACGGCGAGGACCATCAGGGCCATGAACAGTTTAAGTGTCTTCATCTAGTTATTGAATTGGTTGTCGGGCATAAACGCGGCGACGTAGAGCGTGGAACCGGCATAGCGACCGCGGATAAAGTTGGAAGTGGCTTGGCCATTTTCCTCCAGGAACTGGATCGGCACCAGCGAGTTCGTCGAAGCCGGGAACGGAGCCTGGTTGCCCTTGGCGTACTTCACCGCCTTGGCCGAGGTGTCGCTAAACACATAAATGTTCGTGTTGTTGTAAGGCGTGTACGAGGGGCCGCCTTGCGCGACCGAGCTCATGGTAAACACGTCACCGCGAGTCCCAGCCGTGCCGTCGGGCATGCCAGCCGAATTGAATCGGCAAGGACCGACGACGGTGCAAAGCAGTCGCGGGTTGGCCATGGCCGCCCCGTTGCGAGCGAAGTTGCCTTGACCTAGCCAGATCATCGGGTTTTGGCTCGGTACCGCGCACTCCGAACTGGGGAGGTGCTGCAGCAGGCCGTTGTAGGTGAAATTCACCGGCTTCGGCTGCTTAAGCTTGGCGGCCAAACCGGCGTTCCACGTCGGATCGTTGATGTTGAAAACGCGCGCGGCGGGCGTGCTCATCACGTCGTAACTCTTGGTGTAAGTCGATATCGTGTTGTGCCAAACCAAGGCATATTCTTCTTGCGCGCCGGGCCAGTTGAACCAGCCCGCCGGACTCTGCGCCGTAAAGTCGTTCGGTCGCCAGCCTCCGGTAGTGAGGTTCGGCACCGTTCCCGTCGGGAACGTGTCGTCGTTGTCGTCCGCGTACATGATAATCGCGGTTCCGGTTTGCTTAATCTGCGAGAGACACTGTGTTTTCTTGGCCTGGATCTTGGCCTGGGTAAACACTGGGAACAGGATCGCCGCGAGAATGGCGATGATCGCAATGACCACCAAGAGTTCGATCAGAGTAAATGCCTTTTTCATAAGCGCACCGCTAGTATATTACGACACCGGCGTCATTCAAGTTGCCAGAAGTGGCGTACCGTTTTGAATGCGAAAACCTCGCAAAAACTCGGGCCCGCTAATGGCGCTACGACCGGGCACTTTGAGTTCTTCGATGCGCAATGCACCGCCATGAAAACCGACTACGAAGCCGTCTTCAGTGCTGATCGTTGCCGGGGTCACTTGGGCATGGCTGAGGCGCGCGCGCAACACCTTGAGATCGCCCCACTGACTGGGCAGCAACGCGCCGGGCGACGGAGTCACCGCGCGGAAACGACGATACTCCTCCTCCGCGGGTCGGGTCGGATCGAGAATGCTTTCACCCCGTTCGATCTTGGCCGCGTGAGTCGCGGCGGCGTGGTCTTGCTCCACACGGGGGTAGTCGCCAGCGGCGAGCCGGGGCAACCACG
Source organism: Chthonomonas sp. (assembly GCA_016788425.1). Taxonomy (NCBI): domain Bacteria; kingdom Bacillati; phylum Armatimonadota; class Chthonomonadia; order Chthonomonadales; family Chthonomonadaceae; genus Chthonomonas; species Chthonomonas sp. The sequence goes on along the minus strand of JAEURQ010000003.1, from coordinate 201,985 downwards.
TGCTCAGCTGCGCGGCGGCGAGTTCGGAAAGCCGCGCCGCGAGTTCGCCGTACGTTTCGTCGGGGCCGATTGGCGTGCGCACAATGTCAATCATGTCGCCCGTGTCCATGCCCTTGGCCATCTGCATCAGGGTCACGCCAGTTTCCGCTTCGCCATCCATGATCGCGCGCTGAATCGGGGCCGCGCCGCGATACTGTGGCAAGATCGAGCCGTGCAGGTTCACGCTTCCGTGGCGAGCACCCTCCAGCAAGCTTTCCCGCAGAATCTGGCCATAAGCGGCGACCACAAACACGTCGCAATTCAGCGAGCGCATGTGCTCAATAAATTCCGGATCGCGAGCCTTTTCCGGGCGAAGCAAATCGATGCCGAGTTCCTGCGCGAGGGCCGAAACCGGCGACGGTGTCAGGCGCATGCCGCGCCCGCTCGGGCGGTCGGGTTGACTTACTACCGCAACCACGTGCTCGGCAATCGCCCGCAGCGGCGGAACGGCAAACTCAGCGGTCCCGAAGTAGGCGATTCTCACTCGTCAACCGGTCCGGGATGCTCCCAGTGAAGGGTCTCGGGGATCGCCTTGTCAATGAACAGCACGCCATTGAGGTGATCCACCTCGTGCTGAATCACACGCGCCGCGAGTCCATCAACTTCGTAGCCGACGGGTTTGCCCTTTTTGTCGTAGCCTTCCACCACCACGCGCGTTGATCGCACAACGTCGCCGTACAGGCCGGGGATGCTCAAGCAGCCCTCTTGCGCGATGTCGGTTTCCTCGCTCGATTCCATGATCTCGGGATTAATAATCACCAACGGCTTCATGTCGCCGGGCGCGATGGCGATGATGCGAAGCGCCTTGCCCATTTGCGGCGCGGCCAGCCCGATACCGTTCGCCAGTTTCATCGCGCTCACCATGGTTTCGGTGAACTCGATGACTTTTTTATCAATCTTTTCGATGGGGCGAGCGATCTCGCGCAGCACCGGGTCGGGGATTTTCCAGACCGGACGCTCCTTGTTTCGGACATACAAATACTGCATGTCATCGGGCACGACGATATCCATGCCCCTAGTTTACTGGCGGAACAGTTGCGCCCGTTCGATTCCGGCGAGGTCGCGGGTGCTGCTCACCAGTGACCACCCGTATTCGGCGAACACGGCGGGCACAGTTTCGGCCAGCAAGTAGCCGATCTCGACGAGCATCAGCGGGGTGTGGGCGCGACCCTCGTCAGCAAGACGGCGGTAGATCGCAAGGCCGCTTTCCTCGGCGAACAGCGCCTGGTCGGGTTCAAATTCGCGGACCTCACGCGGCAAGGTTTCGTCGCGGCCGATGTACGGCGGGTTGCTTACCACGAGGTCCCACGGCCCCGGCGTGTGCTGAAAAAGATCGGACATCTCCAGCGTGGCGCGAATCTTCAGTTGGTGAGCGTTGGCCCGGGCCATGGCCAATGCGTCGGCTGAAATGTCAACGCCGGTGACATCCCAACTCGGGCGCTCGGCGGCCAGCGTCAGCGCAATGCAGCCGCTGCCGGTGCCGACATCCAGCACCCGCGCACCCTCGGGCAGGCCCAACCCGAGCGCCACCTCGATGAGCGTCTCGGTGTCGGGGCGCGGAATGAGCACCGCCTCGTTCACCAAAAACGGGCGACCAAAGAACTCTTGCGAGCCGACAAGGTACGCGAGCGGCACGCCAAGCGCGCGTTCGGCGAGGAGCCCACTCAGGGTCTCCAAGTAGTCGGGCGGCACCGGGTGATCCAGCCGCGCCATCACCTGCGCGCGATCCCAATTCACCGCGAAGCAAAACAGAATCCGCGCGTCGGCCCGGTCAATCTGCTGCTCGGCGAGCGTCAGCCAATCACGAACTCGCATCGAAGGCGTAGGGCGGGCGGTAGATTCCGCGCTCTGAGATAATGGCGGCGATCAGCTCGCCGGGCGTCACGTCGAAGCCAGGATTCCAGGTGGGGCAGCCATCGGGCGCAATCTGCACGCCCTCGATATGCGTGATCTCCTCGCCGGATCGCTCCTCGATCGGGATGAGGTCGCCGCTGGCCAAGGTTGGGTCGAACGTGCTGCTCGGCGCGGCAATGTAGAAAGGAATGCCGTGGTGCTTGGCCAGTACGGCCAGGCTGTAGGTACCGATCTTGTTGGCGGTGTCGCCGTTGGCGGCGATGCGATCCGCCCCGGCGATGACGCAATCCACCTTCCCGGCGCGCATCAAGCTGGCGGCCGCACCATCCACGATGCTGCGAAACGGAATCTTCTCAACGGTGAGTTCATACGCAGTCAGGCGCAGCCCCTGTTGGCGGGGCCGTGTTTCGCAGCTATAGACAAAAATGCTCGGGTCGCGAGCGAAGGCGGTGCGAATAATCCCGAGCGCGGTGCCGTGTCCGCCGGTGGCGAGGCTGCCCGTGTTGCAGACGGTGAGAATCTGCGCGCCCGGCGGCAACAGGCTCGCCCCAAGCTCGCCCATCGCCATGTTCGCGGCGATGTCTTCTTGCTCAATGGCGATGGCTTCGGCGAGCAATCGCTCGGCGGGCTCGCCGTGAAGAGGCCGCATGCGGTCCAATGCCCAAAACAGGTTGACGGCGGTGGGACGAGTCGCCGCCAGTTGCGCGCTGGCGTGATCCATGTCCGCGCCGGACTGCTTGGCGAGCACCATGCCGTAGCCGGCGGCCACTCCGATGGCGGGAGCGCCACGCACCGCCATGGTGACGATTGCTTCGGCAACCCGCTCCCACCGGCTGAGCGCCAGCCACTCAGTTCGGGTGGGCAAAATGCGCTGATCCAGCATCATCAGGACGCCATTTTCCCAGCGCATCGGACGCAAACTCATGCCCAAAGGGTACCTGCGCAAGTACACTTGGGTTGCCCGATGACCATTTTGATTTTGGACGACAACCTGCTGTGGACCAGCCGCCTCACGCGATCGGCGCAGGCGCTCGGGCATTCGCCGACGGTCGCCAAAACGCTCCCCGCTGCGCGGTTTGACGTCGCGATTTTGAACCTAGGGCGTCCCGAGTTTTCGTCGCCTCAGGTGATTGGTGAACTAAGGGGCCGCGGGACGTACCTGATCGGCCACGCCGGCCACAAGGAAAAGGACCTGCTGAACGAGGGCACGGCGAACGGCGTTGATCAAGTTGTGAGCAACAGCTCGTTGACCTTTAAACTCGCGGACATCCTAGCAAAGATTCCGAGTGACTTTTCGCCGCCCGCTCGGCTAAACTAACTCTCCGTGAGTGCCGTTCACGTCGTGGCGATTGCGGGTCTTTCCTGTTCAGGAAAGTCAACCACCGCGCGCTTGTTGGCGGCGGAACTCGATGCGCCGCTGCTGTGCCTTGACGACTACTATTTGCCGCTGACCAATCTCAGCATGGACGAGCGCCACGCGTGCAACTTCGACGCCCCCGAAATGTTCGACATGCCCTTGTTGCGCGACCACCTGTGGGAACTCATCAACGACCGCGCGATTGATAAGCCCAAGTATGATTTTATCGAGTTCACCCGAGCTCCCGAAACCGAGAAAGTCCAGCCCAGCGAGTTCGTAGTGCTCGAAGGCCAGTACGCGATGTTTTGGCCGGAGATCAATCAGCTGACGCGCACACGCGCGTTCATTGATATCTCGCCGCTGGAGTGCCTGCGGCGGCGCATACTCCGCGACGGCCAACAGCGCGGTCGCGACGAGGAGGAGGTGCGCTGGCGGTTCCACCACCACGTGTTGCCGATGTTCGACAAGTTTATGCACCCCAGCCGCGAAAACGCCACGCTGCTTCTGGATGGCCCGCCGAACTCCGCACGCAACGCCGAGTTGGTGCTGGACGCGGTGCTCGCCCGCGCCGGCATCTCGCTGCATTAGCTGGCCTAGCACTTTTGCCAGAAGTGCAAGATCAGCCGCAGATTTCTATCCATTCTGGATCGATCAGCGTTACACTGATGATGAAAGGGGCGACGTCCGCCTGGAAATTCGGGGCGGTGACCTCTTGAAATTATCGTTGGACCCGGCGGGTAGGCCGGGTCTTTTGTTGTCCGCGGGTACCTTTACGGCATGAGTTCCCCGGTGCCGAGCAATTGGCGCGAATTTTTCGACCTGCAAGCGCCGACCTACGACCAAAACGACTTCACCAAGAACTCGCGCGTCGAGGTGCAGTTTCTGCTGGAACAGGCCCAAACCCCGGCCGGCGGACGCGTGCTGGACTTGGGCTGCGGAACCGGACGGCATGCCGCGATCTTCGCCGAACAAGGCTTTGCCGTGACCGGCGTGGATTTCAGCCCGGGCATGCTCGCCGAGGCGCGGCGAAAAGCACCCGACGCCACCTGGATCGAAGCCGATATTCGCCCGTGGCGAAGCGAAAAACCGTTCGACTTGGTGCTCTTGCTCTGCGAAAGTCCGCTGAACCTGACCGGGCACGACGAGGATCCGGTGGCCCACGCCATGGCCTGCCTGCGCAGCATGGCCGACAATTTGGCCCCAGGCGGCACCGCGATTTTCACCGCGCTGAACGCCTTTGCCCAGGTGCGCGCGATGCGCCAGGAGGACGTGGACGCGGGCGCTTTTGACCCGGTGACGATGCTGGCCGAGTATATGAACGACATGAACACGCCCGCCGGAATGCAGACGGTGTTCATCCGCGAGCGTCTCTTCTTCCCCAGCGAGCTCGTCGCCATGGCGTTTCATAGCGGGCTGAATGTCAGCGCAGTTTATGGCGGCACGGCCGGCGAGTGGGGCGAGCGCGCGCTTCGGCTGGACGAGATCGAGGCGCTCTACATCGCCAAAAAGAGGTCCTAAAGGATGCCCCCAGGTTCTGATTCGCGTAAGGATCGAGAGTTTGAAAGGCTCCAAGCGTTGTACAGCGAGGTGCGCACCGAGATTCGGCAGCGAATCACTCAGCGCGACCAATACAGTATCCAGTTGACGGTGGCGCTGGCTGCGATCATAGCCATTAGCGCCTCCGGCAAGCCAACCGAAACCCCGCATCTCTATCGCGCGCTCTTGGCCGCCCCACTACTTTCGATCTACTACTCAGTCCTGATCCAGTATTCGTATGCCATCCACCAGATTCTCGCGCGACTGTTGCGAGAAGAGATTGAGCCGGCACTCACGGAGATATCTCACCAACGGCCCGAATACGAGTTGGAGACCTTTTATCTGAATCACCGGGCTCCCGGAATTCGCAAGTGGTTTTTCCGAGTGACGATGCTCACAATCACCTTCGCCGTAGCGGCCGTAATGTGGGTTAACGAGGACATCTCAACTCCGTCCGGAAAGCTGATTCTCACTCTTTGCGGGCTCTATTTCATTCTGTGCGGGGGAGTCATCTATTGGTCAGATCACGAACCCAAGCGCGCCAGCCAGAAGGCCCGCTCGACAGTCCTTGACCTCATTGCGGCTGAACATCGTGACTACCCGTCTCGGGCGCCCATGGCAAAGTATCCCGGCGCCATCTTTTTGGATAGAGATGGAACGCTGAACGTGGATGGTGGCTTCACGCACAAGGTTGCCGATCTTCAACTTTTTCGCGATTCGGTTGACTTTTTGCGAGCGGTCAATGACTTGCCTTGCCACATCGTGATCCTCAGCAACCAGTCGGGAATCGCCAAGAACATCTATTCGCGAGAGCAAATGCGTGCTTTCAACGCCAAGCTGATCCAACGTATCACTTCCCTGGGCAGCCGTGTGGATGCCATCTACTTTAGTCCGCACCATGAGTACAAGGAGGCGACGAGCTTCCTCGCAAGGCTAATGAGCAAACCCGGCCCTGGTCTCCTTTGGCTGGCAATGGATGAATTGGGCCTCGATCCGGCCCAGTGCGTGTTCATTGGCGACAAGCTCTCCGATGTTGCCGCCGGGCAAGCCGCCGGAGTGTCCACCATCTGGGTGGACCGAAAGGGCGAGGGTGGGGGATCGAATCCTCCACCCCAAGTCGTCGCAAGCCTAGACCAGGCGATTGAAACAGTGCGAGCGATGTTTCCCCCGCCGGTTGGCTAGCGCTTCAGCGAATCGCGGATTTCGCGCAGCAGGACGATGTCTTCCGGCGTGGCGGCCGCTTCAGCCACGGCTGGCTTCTTGAGCTTGTTGAGCGCCTTTACAATCAGGAACACCACAAACGCGATGATCAGGAAGGCGATGAGCGCGTTGAGGAAGTTGCCCACCTTAACTCCGCTAACCTCCCATGCGCTGAAATCGGGCTGACCGCCCGCCTTGGCGATCAACGGCATGACGATATCCGCCACCAGCGACTCGACGATCTTGCCAAATGCACCGCCGATAATCACCCCGACCGCGAGATCCATCACGTTGCCCTTATTGATAAAGTCCTTAAACTCTTGAATCATTCCCATAATGCGTACCCACCAACGGCGCAAACTTGCGCCAGTTGCAACAAGGTACGGCCCTACGGCCGGAAAAGTCGCGGTCCGGTAAGCTGAAATCATGCCCAAGCGCGCCCTTCTCGCCGAAGACCTGCTCGATCTCGTCTTTGTCAGCGATCCCCAGTTCCATCCGCAGAGCCACGAAGTGCTCTTCGCCCGCAAGCATATCGCGAAGAACAAATATGTAACTCAGTTGTACGCGGTGCGCCAAGGTGAGGAGGCGCGCCAACTAACGAGCGGCGACAAAAGCGCGGGCCACGGTCGTTGGTCGCCGGACGGTAAGCATGTTGCGTTTCTCACCGATCGAGGCGAAAATGGCCAAATCTTCCTGCTGCCGACCAGCGGTGGCGAGGCCCGCCAACTCACGCATTTCCCCGAAGGCTCGGTGGCGGAGTTTAAATATTCACCAGACGGTTCCAAATTCGCCGTGCTGTTTCGCGAATCGCATCCGGACCGCACAAAAGAGGCGGCTAAAAAGCGCGAGACCGACAACCTAAGTACGCCGCCCTGGGTGTTGACGACGCCCTACTACCGCCTCGATGGCGACGGCTACTTTGGCGAAATGCGCTACGGTTTGTACTTAGTAGACGCGGCGACCGGCGAGCACACCAAGTTGTATGAATCTGGCCCCTATGGGTTCTACAGCTTCGACTGGATGCCGGATGGCAAGCATCTGGTGGTGTCGCACGAGACCGGCAAGAACCCGGCCCACAAAAAGGAACCGAGCGAAATCTTTTTCGTGGACATGAAGGGCAAGGCGAAAAAGCTCGCGTGCGGCGGCGCTCACAAGAGCAACGTCAGTGCCTCGCCCGATGGAAAATGGATTGCGTACATTGCCCAAACCCAAGCCGAAAGTCACTGGGGCGCGTTCAATCAGCGCGTTTGGGTGGTCAGCGTGGACGGCAAGGACAACCGCTGCCTGACCGAAGGCGACGACATTTGCTACGAGGTCGCTACGCTCAGCGACACAAAGGAGTTTGCCGCCAGCGGCCTTCTGCTGTGGTCGAAAGAAGGCAAGAGCCTCTACACAAACATCGGCTGGCACGGCCAAAGCCACCCGGCGCGCATTGATGTAGCGAAGGGCGGGTCGGAAGCCCTCACCAGCGGCCGCACCTGGACCAGCATCAACGCCATAAGCGCGGACGAAACCCTGTTCGCGGGCGTTTCGGGTGATACCCAAACCATGAACGAGGTTTGTATCCAACCGGTTTCTAATCCCAAGGACATCAAGTTCCTCACGAGTGAGAACAAGGCGTGGCACGAGAAGATCAAGCTCGCGCCGGTCACTACCGAGTACTTGGAGACTCCCGACGGCACGAAGGTGCAGATTTGGGTGCTTACTCCCGAGGGTCGCAAGCAACGCGGTCCGGCGGTGCTGCAAGTTCACGGCGGCCCGCACGCTCAGTACGGCGAGTTGTTCTTCCACGAGATGCAGTTACTGGCTGCGCAAGGCTACGTGGTCGTGATGAGCAACCCGCGCGGCTCCAAGGGCTACGGCGAAGAGCATTGCCACGCGATTTCCGGCGATTGGGGCAACAAGGATTGGGTGGATATCCAAACCGTGCTCCATTGGATGCAGCATCAGCCCACGATTCACAGCGGCCTCATCGGCATCATGGGCGGATCGTACGGCGGCTACATGACCAACTGGGCTATCGGCCACACCACCGATTTCCGCGCCGCCATCACCGATCGCTGCGTGAGCAACCTACTTTCAATGGGCGGCAACAGCGACTTCATCGACGAGAAAGATGGCTACTTTGGGCCGGGCAATTGGTACGGCCCGATCGGCGATCTGGAATCGCGCTGGCGACAATCGCCCATCGCTTACTTCGATAAAGCGGTGACGCCGACGCTTGTCATCCATAGCGAAGGCGACCTGCGTTGCAACGTGGAGCAAGGGGAGCAGGTGTTTTCTGCGCTTTGGCAGCGCGGAATCGAAACGCGATTCGCGCGGTATCCGTCAAGTACAAGTCATGGACTCTCGCGATCTGGCCCGCCCGACCTGCGCCTGCACCGACTCGGCGAAATTCTCGCATGGTGGAAGCGCCACTTGCAAGGCTAAGCGATGATTCTGCTGCCTGCGTTTGTCTTGCCGCCGGTCCATCACGTCACCGTGATGGACACCTTCATCGATCAAAAAGAGCCGGAAAGCAACTACGGTCGCGACCGCTTGCTGAGCGGTGGGCCGGGCAAGGTCGTGTTTCTGCGTTTCGGCAACTTAAACCAAGTGCTCGCCGATGACGAGGAATTTGATTCCGTTCAGCTCCAAATGCGACAAGCGCTGGGCCGGACAATCAATGTCACGGGCATCTACCGGGTTCGGCAGGATTGGGAAGAGGGCAACGATCTGCGCGGCGAGATCAACGCCAAGCTCGGCTTCCCCTCGGATCAGCCGGTGACCGGCCTCACGTGGCGGCAAAACACCACCGGCGACCTTACACCCATCGCCGAGGCGAAGGCTAAGGTCGAAAATGGCGTGCTCACGGTTGACGGCTTAGGCAAGCTCGTGAACCAGTGGCGCACGGGCGAAGCGCCGAGTTTCGGCCTCGCGCTCACTTTCGGCGAGGTTGTGGATTTCCCCAGTAGCGAGGCTCGCGAGCAAGGGCCGCAATTGAAGTTCACCGTACGCAAGCACGGACGCGCCGATAACCGCCGCATCACCGAGGTCCGTCGCAACGGCGCGAATGTGGAGTTCTCGGTGGACTGGGGCAAGGCGGGACCCATCACTCCCCGAGTTTGGCAGGGCGGCTTGGAAATTTCGGCCGCTAAATTAGGAGCCACTCAGTTCCAATTTGCGTTACCGTTGACGGGCGGACCGGTAAGCATCGCGCTTCCGGGAGCCGACGCCGTCGCGCAGGACAATTCGTGGACGTTGTATCCGCTTGGCAAGGACTTCGCGGCCGCAGAGAAAAATCGCGCCGCTATCCGCGCCTGGAACGAGGTCTGTGCGCCGTTTAGCCGCTACTCTTTTGCGCGCGCCGGGGCCACGGTTCGCCTGAACCACTGGACGAGCGCCGACCTCTTGCCGGGGCAAACATTGGAGCAGCAAATCGCCAGTATCAACGAACGACTCGGCTTGCTCGCCGGCGGTATGAGCGTGGATGATGTCGAGTTTGCGCGGCAATTGCCGCTGAGCTCCGCGCCGTGGCCCGATGAACTCGCCGATCAGGTGGCGTTCGCGCCGGTCGGGTTGCTCTCCGCGGCGGCGGTCGGCCAGCTCAACCAGCCCACCAAGACGCTCCCCAAGAACATCGCGCTCAAGGTGGTGGGGCCAGACGGCCTGCCGCTGGCCGGCATCGCCAAGCTCGAGGATGGCGCCAAGCACAAAGTCGTCACGCTCAACGGCAGCCTGCAACTCATCAACCTTAGCGAGATCACGACGAGCCTGACCGGCCCGAGCCTGAGGCTTTCGGTGGTCACGCCGAACGGCGAAACGACAATCTCGGTCGCAAGGGAGGAGTTCTTCGTCGCCGCCTTGCGCGCCGGAACTCGGCTACCGGTCGTCAAGATCGGAGTGCCGATTCCGATGGCGAAGCTCGAAGAAGGCACTAACCTTGCGCTCGCCAAAATCGTCGGCGACTCGGCCAATACCGACCCCGCCAAGCTCAACGCGCTGGTGGATGGCGACCCGGCGACGCGCTTTATGTGGACGCCCGAAGTCAAGTGGATTGAGCTCAACTTGGGCCGCGACCGCGTGTTTGGTAGCGTGGATATTCTCACCGCCAACCCTGGGCAACTCACCAAAATCGAGGTCGGAGCGCGCGAAACCGCGCAAGCGTTTGCCGATAGCGAGCCCTTCGCCAAGATGCTGCAACCGGGCTGGCACGCGGCGAGCTGGTGCCCCAAGGAGGGCGACGTCGCCGTGCTCAGATTGCTCGGGGCACCGCTCAAAGCGCGCACCATTCGCATCTATTTTGAGGGTGCATCCGTAGAAATAGCCGAGATTCGCGTGACCCCGGCCAAGGTCGCGCCGTAACGATGAAGCTAGAACTCAACAACTCCTCGAACCTGCCGTACTTCAAAACCTACTTGGAGTCGCGGCGGCAACAGTTGCCTACGTACTTTGGGTTGTCCGCGGCGCTCCCTGGCATCGGGATCGGCATCGCGCTCGGAATCCTGTCGCCCCTGACCATCTTAGAAGCGGTGCCGATTTGCTCGGCGGTTACCTTGGTGCTTTGGAACGTGGTTGCGTTCATCCATAACCGCGTTAAGAAGCAACTGCCGCCCGACACGATTCTGACGCTCGAGAAATTTGGCGAAGAAGACCAGAGCAAGCTACACAAAAAGATTGATGGCACCGCCTTGCAACTGCTCGAAGTCGGCGCGTACTATTGGGTGCAGATTCACACTCTGCTCGAATCGGACACCTGGACTTCGTCACCCCACTTTCAAGGCTTGCGCACCGACATTGGCGCCGTGGCCGATCAAGCGATGGACGAGCTCGCCGGACTCGCCGCCATGTGCATGGGCACCGGCGCGGATTCGCGAGGCAAAGATTTCAAGCGCGCCTTCGATGATCTCGCCGACGGCGACATCAAGGAAGCCCTCTCCGGGTTCGCCGAGGCGTTTACCGCCAACCCGGAAAAGTACAAATTCCGCAGCCCGCACATCGGGTCGGTGTTCCCGGCGGCGCGCGAAATCGCCGAGCGACTCAAGCTCCTCGCCAGCGAAGTCGCGACCACCACTGTCGAAAACGAGCGTCAGCGATTGCAGTCCGGCGCGGTGGGCTCCACCACGCTCGGCGGCATGGATGCGGTGCTCAATTCGCTCAAGGCCACCCGTGTGGCGCAAGAGGAATTGGACCAAGATTCCACGCTTCATCACCACCTTTAACCCTGCCTTAGCAATGCCCTGAAACACTAAGGGGCATGCTGCTGGGCCTTATTTCTGTCATCGCGATTCAACCGGTCTTCGCCACCGAGCCGGTAGGCACCGACGCCGACGATCCCGCCATTTGGGTGAATCGCCACAACCGCAGTCAGTCGCTGATTTTCGGCACCGATAAGGCGGTGGATAAAGGCGGGTTGTTCGCGTTTAACCTTGAAGGCAAGGTGGTTCAGCGCATCGAGAACCTGAAGTATCCCAACAACTGCGACGTGTGGGGCAACCTGCTGGTGGTCTCCGAGCGCGATCGCAACCGCGTGATTTTCTACTCGATCAATGCCAAGACCGGCGCTCTCACGGATGTCACGGGCGACTCGGGCGTGGTGACCAAACCGATGGGCGTGGCGTTCTACCGCCGCGAGCGCGATGGCGCGGTGTTTGTGTTTGTCAGCCCGAAGGCGGGCGATCGCGATGGCTACCTGGCCCAGTACCGTTTGGTCCAAGGCAGCGATGGCCGCTATGGCACCAAGCTCGTGCGCAAACTCGGCAAGTTCAGCGGTGTGGATGAAATCGAAAGTATCGCCGTAGACCACGACCGCGGCTTGGTTTACTACAGCGACGAAGGCGTGGCCAACCGCGTCTATCAGGCGGACCCCGCCCTCGCCGGCGACCCGTTTGTGACCGGATTCAACACGCGCGGCATGGGCGGCGACCACGAGGGCATCGCGGTGACGAAGGACTTCGTGTTCACCACCGATCAGCGCGAGGGCAACGCTCAGTACCGCGTGTTCGATCGCTGGCAGACCGGGCGCATGGTCGGCACGCTGAGCATTGGTGCGGATTCCACTGACGGCATCGACGCAACCCAGGAAAACCTCGGCCCGAGATTCCCGGAAGGGATCTTCGTCGCGATGAATAGCAAGGACCGCAACTTCCTGATCGCGGATTTCCGCGAGGTGCGGCGCGCGTTCCCGCTACGCTAACGGCTTGGTGCCGATCGCATAGAGCACGCGATATTTGCTGATATCGCCCACGCTATCGGTCGGCACTGGCGTTTCCACTTTCGCCGGGTCGACCACCACTTCGTTCGGGAAGGGCGGCAACTCTCCGTAGATCAGCTTTTTGATCCGCTCCTTGCCTTCCATCGTGTCGGGAATCAGGCGGAAGGTCACCGCGAGCTTGCGCACAACATTGAGCACCTTGGTCTTGAGGCCGCCGCCTTCCTCGGGGAAACCGCACAGCGTCTCGGCCGAGAAGCCATGGTCTTCCAGGAGCTTTTTGAACTCAAGCGGCGAGAAATATTTAGTGCTGTACGGCGCGGCGTTGAAGCTGACAAACAGCGGGTTTGGGGCTGCGATCATGAACTTGCCGCCGGGCCGCAGCACGCGAAATGCCTCGCTGACGGCGCGGGCCGCGTCGGGCACAAAGTAAATCGCCTCCAGCAGGAGCACGCAGTCGAAGCTGGCGTCGGCAAAGTCCAGGTTCATGGCGTCGAGCCGCTGCGCCACCAGGCGCTTTTCGTAGTACTTGTTGACCACTTCCACCATGGCGGGGTCGAAGTCGCCGGCAGTCACCGTGTTCGAGACTCGGAGCAAATGTCCCAGGCCCATGCCACCACCGCACGCGACTTCGAGCACGTCCCCGCCGGGCGCGAGCTCGCCGGCAACCGCGTAGCGGGTCGCGAGCATCAGCAAGGCGTCGGGCGATGCGCCCTTGCCCGGCAGTTCGGTCACGGTCGAAAACGATTCTTGACGTTCCAAAACGGCGCTCACGATTTCACGGCCTCGCTGGGCATGCTCACCACGGCGAGTTGCTCGCGGACGGGCACGAGGCGCGGGAAGTCAGCCAGCTCCTTGGGATAGAAATCGCCCTTGATAATGCGGATCGCGGTGTACATCAGGATCTTGATATCGGTGCCCACGCTGTGGTTGTCGCGGTATCGCAATTGAAGCTGAATCTTGCCCGGGCGAATGTACTTTTCGTAACCCGCGTCGGCGTCCTCGAGACCTTCCAAGATGCGTCCTTCGTCGGAGTTCCAAATCGAAGCCCAGTCGGTGATGCCGGGGCGCAGATCGAGGATGCGCTTTTCCTCGGCGGTGTACATGTCGGTGAACTTCTTCACCTCGGGGCGCGGGCCGACCATGCTCATGTCGCCGATCAGCACATTGATGAACTGGCTCAGCTCGTCGATTTTAAACTTGCGGATGAACTTGCCGCTGCGAGTGACCCGACGGTCGTCGCCGCTGGTGGAGCTCGCGCCGATCTTGTCGGCGTTCACCACCATGCTGCGGAATTTGAAAATGCGGAATGGCTTGTCGTCCTTGCCGGTTCGCTCGCCGCGGTAGAACACCGGCCCGGAGGAATCGAGCTTGACCCAAAGGGCAACGGCCAGGAGGATGGGGCTGAAAATGATGAGGCCCAACGCGCTCACCACAATGTCAAAAAGTCGCTTCGCCATAACATGCGCCAGAGGCGCTAAGCGTTAAGGATACCTTTTTGAGGCCAACTCCTCCAAATATCGAACAATCGCGGGGTAGATGTCTTCGGCGCGGAACCGTTCGCGGAACAGGGCAAAGCCGTTTTCGCCGCGTTGCCGCCACGCATCGGGAGCGGCGTGAAGGTCGCCGATATAGGCGGCCAGGGCGTTTGGCTCCTTGGCGCTGTAAGTCACGCCGATGTTGCGCTCAGCGATGAGGTCGGTCAGTTCACCCGCCGGCATGCTCCAAATGAGCGGCAAGCGGTTGGCCATGTATTCGTTCGCCTTGTTGGGCACGCTACACATAAACGAGTAGCGCGGCACGTAGGGCATGAGGCCGGCGTGCGAGCGCTCCATGAGCACGCGCAGATCGGGCAAGCCGATCCACCCGGTGAACCGGACATTCGGAATTCCCAGCGCTTGTTGTTCGAACTTGCGCCGCGACTGCCCGTCGCCGCAAATGAGGAACTCCACCTGCGGATTTGCCCGGGCCGCCGCCCAAACCGGGAGCATATTCACCTGGTCGATCAGCTGGCCCGAGTAAAGCACGCGGGTCGGCCCGGCCAAAATCCCTTGCTGGTCCCAGTTCGCTCGAGCCCGCGCCAACTCCTCGTCGGCGGGCGGCACCTCGTGGTAACCAAACGGAAACACGCGGTCGTGGAACTGCATGGGGCGGCCCGCATATTCCAGTGCCCACTCCAAAAAATGGTCGGTGTGCGCCATCAGTCCCGTGGCGCGCTTGAACGCGTTTTCCGTGGAGCGAAAGGCTCGGTTGAGGGCGAGCTTAGCCAGCGGCAACCAGGGCACGCCGACATATTCCAGGAACAGATCCGGCCACATATCGCGCGCATCCAGCACCACCGGAATCTGGTGGGGCTGCGCGAACTTGAGCACCTGTTCGGCGTGCTCGGCCACCGGAATGCTGCAGAGGAACACGTCGGGGCGTGGCGCTTGCGGCAGGTCCTCAGTGAGGCTTTTGGCTAGATCGAGGTGGTCGCGGTAGCGTCGCCAACTGATGTTTCGCGAGTAGCCGCGGCTCTTCAGCTTGCGAATCTGGGTCCGTTCCCACACTGATTCCACGGGTGGGCCGTCGAAGAATCTGCGCTTAAAGTGGTCGAAGCCGCTTGTCCACCACACCACCTCGTGACCGGCGCGGTCGAGCTCTTGCGCGAGCATGCCGGTTCGGTAGAGGCGCACGTTCTCGCCTTCGGTGGGCAGAGGCTCGCCGATGGTAACGAGACCGACTCTCATGGCGGGCCGATGAGGCGCTCGTATAGCGCCAACAGTTTGCGCTCCTCGGCCTCCCATGTGTATTTTTCCAGCGCGGCGCGACGACCATTTTCGCCCATTTGCTGCGATCCGGCGGGGTCGCTAAACATGGCGTTCATCGCGTCGGCGAGCGCCTGCGCCGACCCATCGCGCAGGATGATGCCGCACTTGTGCTCCTCCAGCGTCTTAATCCAGGTTCGGTTGGGCGAGGCGATGATCGGCAATCCCGCCATCATGTAGTCGTAAATCTTGTTCGCCGAGAAGTCTTGCTCGTACTTTTCGGGCGCCATCGTCGCCAGCCCGACTTTGGCGTTGACGACCTTGCGGTAGAGGTCGCCGTGCTTGATGTAGCCCGCGAACTCCGTCCGTTTCCAGCCCGGAATCTGCGCGAGTTCGTCGAGCAGAGCTTGGTCATCGAACGTACCGGCCACCCAAAAGCTGGCGTCGAATCGCGGCTCGACGAGGCCGATTGCCTCGACCATTTCGCGCGCGCATCGGTCGCGGGTGAGTCCGCCGGAAAACACCGCCAAGTTCGGGCGCTGCTCATAGGGGATCGCCTCAACCACCGGCAGCTCGCCCTGGATCGGATAGTTTTGCAGCACCACCGATTTGCCCGGCGCGAAGCGGTCCACGTGGCTTTCGACCACCGGAATCGTGGCCGCCATGCGATCGCCGACGCGCCGCTCGTACCACTGAATGAACTTGCTCAACGGCTTGCGCGCGATGTCCGGCACGTAAGGCTTGTTAGTCGCGACGAGCAGGTCTTCGCCGAGGTGCTCGTGCACGTCGTAGATCACCTGGTGGCCGCGCTTGGCCGCGCTCATCGCGCCGCGCATCAGCTCGGGATCGTGAAAGTGATACAGGGCAGCATTAAGCGAAAGCGCCTTTTGCCAGCAGAGCCCGGCGGTCTTGAGCATGCGCTCCCGGCGACCGCTCGGCATCGGCACGGCCCTAATCTGCACGCCCTCGATCACTTCGTCGCCCGCGGCGTGGGGCACCACCAAGATCACTTCGTAGCCCGCGCGTGCGAGCGTAAGGCACTCCTTGCGGAAGATGCGCGGGTCACCCGCCGGGTGCGCGCTGGAAATGTGCACGACGCGCTTAGGCATGCGCCTCCGCCCGATCCTTGGACGCGACCAAGAAGAAGAGGAACGGTAGCGTCAACACTAATCCCTGTGTAATCAAACTATTCTCAAACCCAATATCCAACCAGAACACCGACACCAATCCTGCCATCAGGAAGCACGTTAAACGGTACCCCCTTGCGGCAAATGCATCAAAAAGCTTAAGCGTGAGCCCCGCAAAAACGCTGGCAAGGACGACGCCAAGCACACCAAAGTTCGCAAAACCAGCCGCCCAAATTCCAGCATTGTAGTTGTCTTGCTCGGAATATCCATACTGGCTGCCCACCGTAAACGACTTTGGCGGGGCGGGTTGAATGCCGAAGGCCGGGGCGAACGCCGAATCGCCCATGTTGATCTGGTTGCCATCGAACACCTTGTAGTAGTGCGTCATACCCACCCCGCGGCTGGCGACCATTCGGTAGTTCAGCAAGTTGTTGAGGCTCATGATCTGTGCTTGCGTCCACAGTAAGGTGCCCAAAGCCATCAACGCGGCCAGCCACGCGAGCAGCTTGAATTGCTGATTTTTGGGGCGGCCGATGATCACGAGGATGATCATCATGAGCAGCGGCGTGAAGATCGAGCTTTTGGTGCCCGTGAAGGAGAAGATCGCGATGATGCCGAATGCGCCCGCGCCGATGAGCAAGGGTCGCTTCTTTTCGATGCCGATCGCCACACAAAGCGGCGCGAACGAACTCGCCAGGAACGCCATCGCGTAACCGACCCCGGCGCTCGCCGATTCGCGGGCGGCAAGCCGACGCTCGTAGAGATCAACAAAGCTGAGATTGACGCGGAACCCGTTTGCCCCGGCGACGGCCAGCGCGCAAAGAATCGTGCCCATGACCAGAGCGGTCATCAGAAACTGCCGCGAAACCACGGGTGGCTGGAGTCGGAAGCCAGGCGTGCGCCACATGAGCAGCAGCGACCAATAGCCTAGATGCGCCACGAGCACGATGGGCAGCATCTCGGGCGCAGGCGACTTGAGCACGTGAAACGGCAGAAACGCAGAGGGAATGACGAAGGTCGGATACAGCAGACTCACCGCGAGGTCGGACGGCTTGCGGAACTCGAGCGGAATCACCAGGCTCGGCAGCCACGCCAATACCGCGGCGAGCATGGTGTACTCGGCGGGGGGCGGGTTCCAGAAGTACCCAATGTAGCTGTGCAGTGGCGCGACGCTGGTCTCGTACGACCAAAGAAACGCGGCGATGACGATCGCCGCGGCGAGGCAAACCAGGACTCGCGGCCAACCGAATCCAGCTAGAGGGCGGTCCCACCAACTGGCGCGATCGCTCCCCGCCTCCAAAGCCGCCATCTGTTAAGGTTACCTGGCTGAGGGGTTACCCGCCAGTTTATAGCTGAGCCGCAGGTACACCACGTAGAGCGCCGCGTAGCCCGCTGAGAACAGGATCACCGCCAGTCGCAGATCGTGACGCGCCGTGCCAATCGCCAGCGCGGTGCCGGTCACTAACACCAATGCAATCTGCCAAAACATATCGAGGCGCTGGTTTTCGGTGACGATCAGCGTGCGGCTGAGCGGGCTCGCGAGCAGCATGAGGCACGCGTACGGCCCCATGATCTGCGTGAGCACGCCCGCTTCGCGATACTCCGGCCCGAAGACCACGGAAAATATCCACGGCGCGGCGATCGTGAGCACCAACGTGGGGATGATCGCAAATTTGACGAGGCGTCGAAAGGTCGCACGCCAGATCGGCAAGCAGTTGCCGTGGCGCTGCATCTGCTCGGCGGCTTGTTGCTTAAACACGTCGGCGAAGGTGGCACCGAGCGCACCGAGCGGCGCGATGGCGACCTTTTGCGCGAACGTAAAGTTGCCCGCCCCGCGCTCGCCAAACGTGCCGTAAAGAAAGAAGCGAGGCAATCCCTGCGCCAGCGCGTTGAGCAGCCCGCTGGCCAGCGAGTACTTCGGAAAATCCGCATACCGCTGCGCCACCGCGCGCTCGTCGGCTCGCGAGGCGAGCACGAAAATGGGACGATCGGTGCGCCAAATCTGCCATGCCAGGGCCAGGGTGCCGAGCAGTTGCCCGACGACCAATCCCAGGATCAAGCCGAGCGCCCCGAAGCTCAGCAGCCCGAACGCCATCCAGAGCGCGACGACCATGAGTTGCCTCACAAAACGGCTGGCCGCGAGCTGGGGAAACGCGCGGCGACGGATCGCCCAAAAGGTGAGAGTTTGGTAGAGGCCGGTGCTGAACACGGCGAGCGGCACCCACAGCACCCAGGTGCGCAGTTGGCCATCGCGCGCCAGCCACACGAGGGTCGCCAGCAACGCCACGCAGGCGGTGAGGATGACATTCACCCGCACGCTGAGCCGTACCAAAGCGGCCGCCGATTGGTCGTCCTCGGGCAAGACAATGCCTTGCTCGTAGCGGCCCGTGGCGAGAATGCCGAGGATGGAGAACGTCGCCTCGAACACCCCCATGGGGCCCCAGTGTTCCGGGCGGTAAAGGCGCGAGAGGATGGGCTGGGCCAAAAGCGGGATGACGCTGGCCGCCGCCGTGCCCGTCATCAGGGTAAGAACGTCGCGACCAAATTGGGATTTCGGAAGCCAGCGACGCACCCCGCAAAGATACCCGCCGAAAAAAATTGGCCCCGCCGCTTGCGCGGACGGGGCCCTCGTTGGCGACGAGTCGTTTTAGCCTCGAAGGAGCGCCAACACGCTCTGCGACGAGGAGTTTGCTTGGCTGAGCATCGAAAGACCTGCTTGTTGCAGAACCTGCATCTTCGTGTAGGTCGTCATTTCGGCCGCCATGTCGGTATCTCGAATTGCGCTGTCCGAGGCTTCCAGATTTTCCTTGGCCACTTGGAGAGCACGGGTGTTCGAGTCGATGGTGTTTCGCATAAAGTTACCAATCGCACCGCGTTGCTTGGACACGTTGTTGATCGCCGTATCGATCGCCGACAGAGCCGAGCTGGCCGTGCTGGTCGAAAGAATGTCGATACCCGAGAGACTCAGCGAAGCCGAGCTCATGCTGCTGAGAGCAAGCGTTGCCGTTTGACCCGCATTAGCCCCGATTTGGAACTGAGCGGCACCCGCCGTCACTTGGCCCACCGTTGCCGCGGCATAGGTTGCCGAAGCGTTGAGCACCAGCTTGTTACCCGCCGTGTCGCTGAGGGTCAGGCCGTCGTCCGAACCGCGAACTTGGAAGTTCGCTGCAGTACCCGAGACCGTCACGGTAGCAATGGCGTTCACGCCACCGGTGAGAGCCGAAGTTCCAGCTGCGGCCAGAACGTTGCCCGCATTGTCGCTGACGTTCACCGAGTTACCGCTTGCACCGAACTTGGCAGCTTCGAACGAAACCGTACCGTTCGTACCGTTCGAACTCAGCTTCATAACGACGCCGGTTTGACCCGACACTGCGTTCACCGAGTCGCGAAGTTGACCTTGAGTCATCCCCGAGGACACGTTGATCGAGACACCGTTGATGCTCAGCGTACCGGCCGAGGTCACGGTCATGGCTTCGGCGGCGGCCACCGTAGCAGCACCCGTCAGGGTCTTACCGGTCAGGCTTGCCTTAACCGCCGCGGTTGTCACGGCGACGCTCAGCGTACCGTTCGCCGAGATCGAGGCCGAACCAGCCGCCGTACCCACTTGACCACCGATCGAGACCGAAGCGATCTTCGATTGGTCGGTCACGGCGACGCTGACCCCAGAGCTACCGTCGAGAAGCTTCTTCGTTCCGTAGCTGGTCGTCGTAGCAATACGGTCGACCGAGCTGAGAATCGAGTTCAGCTGATTTTGGTTAGCTTGCTTTTGCTCCGTCGAGAGCGTGGCGTCGTTGGAGTTGGCAATAGCCAGCGAACGAGCGTCGTTAAGCAGCTTGTTGACTTCGCTCAGAGCGCCTTCGGCAGTCTTTGCGTAGTTGGTTGCATCTGCGTTATTGCGCAGAGCTTGATCCATGGACGAGATTTGACTGCGGAAGCCTTCCGAAATTTGGAGACCTGCAGGATCGTCAGCGCCCGAGTTGATTCGCAGACCCGAGGACAACTTGCTCATCGAAGATTGCATGTTCATACTCGTGTTGCTGAGTTGGCGAAGAGCGCCCATAGCGCCCAAGTTAGTGTTTACGCGGAATGACATAGTCCTTTCATTTCCTCCATGATCGCCACGGTTCGGTCGTCCTGACCAAGTGGCACGGTGGTAACAATCCACTTCCGGGTTGATTCGCTAGCTGGTAAAGATACGGGGAGCCGCCTTTTCGCATACTTTTACCGGGATTCTCTGAACCCCGTACTTTTACTTAGGTGGGCCGCGTTTTGAAGTTGGGGTAGGTTAGAGCGAATGGACGAAGCTGGCAAATCGCTTGAGGAATTGAGGCTGGGCATCAACGAAGTGGACGCGCAGGTGCTCGCGCTTCTTTCCGAGCGGACCCGCCTGGCTCAGGAAATTGGCGACCTGAAGGGACGCAGCGACCAGCCCTACTTTAACCCCGAGCGCGAGCGCGACGTGCTGGAGCGGCTCCGCGATTTGAACGAAGGGCCGCTGAGCGCTAAGCAGGTGGCGGCGATTTTCCGCGAGATCATGAGTGCGGCCCGGGCCGCCGAGCGCACGCTGCGCATTGCCTTCTGGGGCCCGCCGGGCACATTCACTCACCGCGCGTCCTTGCAAACGTTCGGGGCGAGCGCCGAATACTTCCCGGTGGACACGATTGGCGACGTGTTTGAGGCGGTCCAAAACTCGCGCGCCGACTACGGCGTGGTGCCGGTGGAGAATTCCACGGCGGGTGTTGTGCCGGAAACGCTCGACATGTTTCCGCTCTCGAACGTCAAAATCTGCGCCGAGACGCACGTCGAGATTCATCACCATCTGATTTCGACCGCGACCAGCCTGGAGCAAGTGCAACGCGTGTATGCCGGTCCGCAGCCCGCCGCGCAATGCCGCAAGTGGCTCAAGGGTAATTTGCCGTGGGCGGAGATTATTGACATGGCGCCCACCGCCAAGGCCGCCGAAAAGGCGAAGTCGGAGCCGAACTCCGCCGCGATCGCCAATTCTCTGGCCGCCGAGTTGGTGGACATTCCTATTTTGGTAGACCACATTGAAGACAACGCGCACAACCGCACGCGGTTTTTGGTGTTGGGATACAACGAACCGCGCCGCACGGGTCGCGACAAGACGAGTCTTATGTTTACGCTCAAGAACAAACCCGGCGAGTTGTATCGCGCGCTGGGTGCGTTCGAGCGGGCCGAGGTGAACCTGATGATGATCGAGTCACGCCCCGCCCAGCGGAGCACGTTTGAGTACATCTTTTACACGGACTGCGCCGGGCACCACTCGGACGCGCCGCTCCTGGCGGCGCTGGACGAGGTCCGCGCGATGGCCCTGGATCTGCAGATTCTTGGCAGCTACCCGGCGTAAACACACGGCGACAACAAAAGGGCCCAGGTAGGTTGGTCGGCGTTGCTAGTCTTTTCCGATCGTCGGACGCACGCCGAAACCGACTTCATTCGCGCCCTCGCCGAGGCTCGCCGCGAACTCGGCGAGCAACCGCTCGGCATCGCTCGCGAAGTGGTAGGTGCCATCAATGCTGCCTTGCCAAATATTCTCGACCACCCACCCGGGGACCGGCATGTAAACAATGCGCTCCGGCGGAGTGAGGGTGACGCGCAGAATCTGGAGCTCTTGACCCGCGCCATAGGTGAATTCGTGGGTCACGGCGTGCGGCGAAAAATGCGTGGTGCCCATTTTGGGCTCGCCGAGATCACGCGCCTGGGCCAGTAAACTCGCATCGAACTCGCCCACTCGCGGCGAGCCGCCCCCGAAAAGGTCGTCGAAAATCTGGCGTTTGGTTTGGGCCGCAAACTCGCGCAGCAACATGCGTTGCAGTGTACCGGCGAGGGCCGAACCTGATACAATTTCGACATTCCTTGAACGAGATTAGCCAACGACTAACCAGCCTATGGCCGCTCACCGGAGAGTCACTTCTCCAGGTGGTTGACATTCTGTTGGTCGCGCTTATCCTCTATAAGCTCATTTCGATGGTGCGTTCGTCGCGAGCATGGCGTTTGCTCATCGGCATCATCGTCTTTGTGGCGGCGCTGATTATCAGCGACATGCTGCAGCTGCGCACTTTGCACTGGATTTTGGATAAGGCGACGCTGCTCGCTCCAGTCGCTCTGGTGATTCTCTTTCTGCCCGAGCTACGAAAAACCTTGGAAGGCTTCGGCAAGCTGGGCGAATTCACCGAACGCGGCCAAACGCCCAAGGACGGCGTGATGAGCTACGCCACGCTAGAGGAGATTGTCGCGGCGGTGGCCGAGCTCAGCTCTACCAAGACCGGGGCGCTGATTGTGCTGGAGCGCGGCGGCGACCTCGACGACATTTGTCAAACCGGCGTGCCGCTCCGTGCGCAAGTGACGGCTTCGCTGTTGGGCTCGATTTTCTTTGACCAGGGCCCGCTGCATGATGGCGCGGCGGTGATTCGCCGTAACGAGATCGCGGCCGCGGCTTGCCGATTACCGCTCAGCGAAAGCCCGCACATCGCCTCGCACCTGCATATGCGTCACCGCGCGGGCATTGGCTTGAGCGAGCAGATTGACGCGTTTGTCATCGTCGTGAGCGAAGAGCGCGGCACGATCGGCCTGGCGCAGAGCGGCGTGATGGAGACGTTTGCCGACTCCAACAGCCTGCGCGATCGCCTGAAAAAGACGCTGTTCCCCGAGAGCCCCTCGCCGCGACGCCGGAAGTCGGAACCCGCCGGGAGGAACAGCGCGTGAATCGCTTTTGGCTGGGCTTTGCATCGCTTTGCCTTTCGCTGCTGCTGTGGTTAGACTTCGGCCAGAAGGAGCCGACGATTCAGCGCGAGTTGCGGGTGCCGCTAGAGACGCGGAACCTGCCGCCGGGCTTGGTGCCCATTGACCTACCCGGAAGGGTGAGCGTGATTGCCGAAGGTCCGCGCAATCAGCTGGACCGGCTGGCGACCGATGCCGTGCTGGCCACGGTGGACCTGTCGCGGGCCCGAACCGGCGGCGGCACATTCCCCTTGACCGTGGCGACGCCCGGCGGACTGCGCATTAAGCTGGACACGCGGTGGCCGACGCTTCGTTTGAACCTCGCGCAAACCGTGGTTCTCACGCGGCCGGTCGTCATCGAGACCTTGGGCACGCCGCCCGAGGGCATGGAATACAGCGGCGCGGAGGCCGAGCCGAGCAGCGTGACGCTGACGATTCCGAGCACGGAGCGAGGCAACGTCAAGGACGTGCGCGCCGTGCTCGACCTGAATCGTCTCTCCTCGGGACTCGGCTACATCGAGGCGGAACTGGTGGTGGTGAACAGCAAGAACGAGCCGATTCCGGCGGCCAGCGTGGAGCCGGCGCGCGTGCGCATTCGGCCCTTGCTGGGCAAGGAGGGCGAGGCACGAACGGTTTTCGTGAATCCGCAGTGGCAGGGCGCGCTGCCGTTCGGATTTGTCGTGGGCGACGTGACGGTTTCGCCACAGCAGGTTCGCCTGGCCGGAAACATTGAGCCCGCCACGATTTTTACGAAGCCGATCAGCTTGAAAGGCCGAACGCAAACCTTTACCGAGCAAGTAGAGTTGGAGCTACCGGAAGGGAGCCGCTTGACTTCGCCAACGACCATCACCGTGACCGTCATCGTTTTGCCCGACCCCAAGGCGGCGGGTCGTTAATGGAGATTCGGCGTGTTTTGGAGCGCGAGGAGCCGGAGTTTCTGCGCGTGCTTTGCACCGTGTTCGACCTCGACCATTCGCGGGCGCGAGGCATATTCTTTAAGGAGCCCCTCCACGATGCGCGGCAGAATTGGGCCGTGTTTCAGGACGGCATCATCTCTTCGATTTTGACCCTGACCCCGCTTCATTTTGGGTGGGGGCTGAGCTACGGCATCTCGGGCGTGGCGACCTTGCCCGATGCCCGACGCACCGGGCTGGCGGGTGAACTGCTCTCGCGGGCCATGGAAAGCGCGCGCGCCGAAGGCGCCCTCGGGTTCATGCTATTTGCGCATCAGTTGGAGCTGTACGCCAACCATGGGTTTCGGCCTGTGGATCGCGTGTGGCGCGCGCCCTTGGTAGCCGGCGAGACTCTCGACCCGATTGTGCCGGTGAGCAACGAAGAAGTCGTAGCGCTGTATTCGGCGTGGGCGGATGAGCACCCGGCTCGGCTTCGGCGCGAAGAAGCGCGCTGGGAGTTTTGGCGCTGGTCTCTGCGCACCACGGAAGCCTTTGGTGGCGGCTACATTTGCAACGAGTCGGGGATGTTTCGGGAAGCGATTTTGCGGGAGCCGTGCTCGTTTTTGCCCGTCCCGGCGGAGTCGACGTGGTACGGGTTGGCGAGCCTCACGGACAACCTTCGCATTCCGGTCCTCGACCCGGTTCCGGAGATGTACGTCATGGCACTGGACCTCCCGGATCAGCCGCAGATGTTCATGACGGATCAGTTTTGAGGGAGCGAAGCTCACTTCGACACAAGCTTGTGGCTAATATTCAGGCTCCAAATCGATTGACGTAAGAGGCCTTCGCGACCCGTGATAGACGCGCAAGATCAGAACAGTTTGATTCTCCTCAAGCACGCGAAAAATAACTCGATGCGAGTGCAGATTCGCCGATCGATACTCTCGTTTGAGCTTGTGCACCTCCGAGATCAGGGAGAACTGAAATGGAGTGTCCGCCAAGATTTCGGTGGTCGCGATGAACTTGTCGTTCCACCGAGTGGCCGCGGGTAGTGAATCAGTGGCAATATGCCGGATCGCCTCGTCAATATCGTGTTTCGCACGCTCTGTGATGACAACGCTATATCCCATACTTTGCCTTCAGCTCCGCGATCACCTCCTTTACTGGGTACACCTTGCCTTCCTCAAACGCCTTCTCGCCTTCTTCGATCGCCGCAAGAAATCGTTGCTGCTCTTGAATCGCCGAGAGTTCTTCGAAGGTGTCAGTGTCCATTAAGACGAGTTTGACCTTACCGTTGACGGTCAGACCAACCGGCTCCTTCTCCTCATCAATGCGATCTGTAAACGACTTTGAATTGCGTAGGAAGTCAGTGAGTGGGTGGATCTGGCTTGTTCGTATCATGGCATCACGCAGCGTAAAAGCATAGAATAATCTGCTTTTTCTTGCAGACGCTTGAAACGCTACTCGAGTTCCGACCCATACGGCTAAAATCCACACATGGCCGAAATGAAGACTCAACGCAACGACGCCAGCGTCGCCGACTTTATCGCCAACGCCGACCCCACGCGACGAGCCGACTGCGAGCAGATGCTTGCCATCTTGCAAGAGGAGGTGGGCGTGGCCGCCATGTTTGGCGATAGCATCGTGGGGTGCGGCGAATACAAATACAAGAAGGGCCGCCGCGAAGAAGTCACATGGTTTGTGGCCGGGTTTTCGCCACGCAAGGGCAGCTTCACCATCTACCTTTCCGGAGGCTATGACGAGCAGAAAGACCTCATGGCCAAGCTCGGGAAGTTCAAGGTCTCGGTGGCGTGTCTCTACGTGAACAAGCTGGCCGATATCGACCTCGACGTGCTCCGACAAATGGTGCGGCGCAACACCGAAGTGATGCGCCGCCACGTCGAATCCAAGTAGCCCGCGAGGCTACATCTTCTTGGTTTCGACCACCTTAAGCAGCTGCTTGATCGCCATTTCGAGCTGCGTGTCTTGGCCCGCGTGCCAGCGGTTCAGATCGAACGGCACGCTGAAGTTTGGCTTGCGGCCATTGCGCTCCAGGTTTTCGCCGTCGAGCGTGTAGCAGCCAATCGCTGGCATGCGTATCGAGCCGCCGTCCCAGAAGCCGACCGCGCTCGTGCCAATCACGCCGCCGGCCGTGCGTTCGCCGATGACCGGCCCGACCTTGAGGCGCTGGAAGCCCTCCGACATGATCTCCGCGTTGCTGAACGAGTACTGATTCGTCATCAGGGCGCTCGGCATTTGCAACGCGTCGCCGCGATAAATGTCCTCGCTGATCATGGTCTCGGGAGCTGCGCGGAAGGTGCGGTACAGCCAGGGCCGCTTCACCAAAATGCCGAGAATTTTGTGGCTCGTGCTTCCGCCTCCGTTGTAGCGAACGTCCAACACCACGCCCTTTTTGCCGGTCGTGAGCGTCCGCATTTCCCAAAGGAACTTTTGGTAGCTCGGCTCATCCATGCCCTGAATGTGGTGATACGTGAGCTGTCCGCCGCTGATGCGCTCCACCTGCTCGCGATTCCATTTCACCCAGTCGTTGTAACGGACCGATGTTGCCAGGGCGGTCGAGGTCGGCTTGATCAGCACGATCATGTTCTTGCCGCCGCGCCGCACTTCCAGCCGCATCTTGGTGCCCGCGGTGCCAATCATCAGCTTGGCCGCGGGCGTCGTAGCGAGGCTCGTTCCGTTGATGCTGAGGATCTCATCGCCGGTCATCAAGCGCGAATCGGCGTTGTCGGCGGGAGTGCCGGGGAGCACTTGGCCCACCACGTACTTGCCGTTGGCCAGCAGTTTCGAGTCCCAATCGAAGCCGAGCCAACCCGACGATTCGCCGCGGGCGGCGGTCGCCGATCGCGGCGCGGTTGCGCCCTGGTGACTCGATTCGAGTTCTTCGAGCATCTCGCCGATCATCGCGTAGAAGTCGGCTCGATCCACCGTGTGCGGCATCATCGCCGCGAACTTGGCCTTGATTCCCGTCCAATCCTTGCCGTGCATGTTCGGGTCGTAGAACTTCTTTTCCAGCGACCAGCAGATCTCTTGGAAGAGCGCCTTTTCCTCATCGCGGCTGTTGATGCTCAGCTGAACCGAGAACGTGATCGGCACCAAACCCGCCGGACTGAGCAACGAGAAACGGCCACCATTCGAGATGATTTGCCGCGGATCGCCCGGGAGGACAAAGCCGGGGCCGGTCACACCCGGGACGGCGGTTACCGCGCCGGTCGTGCTGATGGCACTGAAGACGCCCGCCACGTTCGCGTAAATGGAGTTGCCGAACACCGAAGCGCCGGTGACGTCGCGCGCCAGGATCCTGGTGCGCTCCACCAAGCCTCGCTCGTCGATTTTCACGTCGACCTTCGCGTCGGGCTTGGCCGGAGTGTCATCAATCTTGTCGAGATCATCTTCCGTAAAGCGGGTCTCGGGTGGCGAGAGCTCCACGTAGTAGAGGTCGTCGCCCTCCGCGCCACTTGCGGTGTAGAAAATGCCCTTGCCATTCGGCATCCAACGCGGAAGCGAACCGCCCCGCGCGGTGGTGCCGACCACGATTCGCTTGCCTGAGGCAACTTCGACCGCTTCGATTGTCGCGCCGCGTACGTTGAGCATCTGCACCGCCACCCATTTGCTGTCCGGGCTCCAATCCACTTGCGGCACCTCGTCGTAGGCGTCAATAAACTGGCCGCTGAGCAGGGTCTTGGGCGCGCCGCCCTTGGCCGGCATCGTTACAATCGCCTTGTCGCCGAGACTCGCCGCGAGCATGGTGCGGTCGGGGCTAATGGTCACGCCCATCACGTCGGTCTTGTCGGCGTAGAACAGCTTCTCGTTGCCATCGGTATCCACCGTCCACAGCTCGCGTTTGCCGTTACGGCCACTCACAAACAGCAGGGTCTTGTTATCGAGCCAAACGATGTTTTCGTCCATCGCAAGGCTCTTGGTGAGCTTGCGCGTAGTGCCGCCGCGGGCCGGCATCACATAGATGTCGCCGCGCACCAAAATTGCCGCGCGCTTGCCGTCGGGGCTCGTCGCGATTTCGTTGGCGGAGGTCGCGACCTCTTCGATCATCGGGCTGGTGCGCGAGTCCGCGGGCGCTTCGAACTCGACCTTGCGCGAATCGCCGCTCGTCATGTTGAGCGCGTAAATGTCGCCGTCAAACTCGTAAGTCAACAGCGCGCCATTGGCCGAGAGCGAGGGATATCGCACCGCACCCCGGCTATGGTTGGTCAACTTTTTGGCACCCGAGCCGTCGCCGTTCATGCGCCATACGTTCGGCCAGCCGCTGCGATTGCTGATGAACACGATGTCGCCGTCCGGCGCAAAGAGGGGGAAAGAGTCGTGGAACTCGTTGGTCGTGAGTCGCTTGGCGTCCGAAGCAAGCGGAGTGGACGAGGCTACGTAGATTTCGCCCGTGTTCGCACCCTTGAGCTCGGTTTTGCGCCACGCGCCCAGGCTCGCGCCGTTGACAAACACCATCTTGCTGCCATCCGGAGAAAGGCTCGGCGCGTGCTGCACTTCCAGCGGGTGGCGCGTCATCTGCACAATGTCGCCGCCGGTCATCGGGAGCATGAATGCCGACCCGCGGCCCCACATGCTCGTGCTGCCCAAAATCTTCTTGCCGTCGGCCGAGATCGCTGTGAACGCCTTGGCCGCGCCGTCGAAACTCAGTCGTGTTAGGTCGCCGCCATCCACGCTCATCGAGTAGAAATCCGCGCCACCCGTACGGTCCGAAACAAACACGATTCGCTTGCCGTCGGGCGTGAACTTGGGCGTGATTTCGTTGCCCGGGTGGACGGTCAGACGCTTGGCGTCGCCGCCTTTCGCGCTACCGATCCAGATGTCGCCTTGCCACGAAAAGACAATCTGCGATCCATCGGGCGAGGGGGCCGGGCCGGAGACCCGACGCAGAGCGGCGCTACTGGTGCCCGCCAAAGCGAGCGAGAGGCTGACGAGAGCTAAGTTTGAGAGCTTCATAGGTTACTGAGGCTATTTACCCGCAAAGATCGTGGGGAGGTGCCCGCAGCCTAAATTGCTACTCGCTCTTTTGCGTGCAAATATGCACTCACTAACGCCTGTGCCAGGTCTTGGGGTTCGGCTTCAATGCTCTGCACGTTCGCGGCGTTCAATCCAGCTGAGGCCGATCGTCGCTCGGAGTCGTACCAAAGAGCGGCGGCGCGATCGTACACGTCTTGGCGTCGCTCCAAGGGTTTCGCTTGCAAGGCGGCGATTCCCGGGTCAATCACCCGCGCCACAAATACCAAGTGCCGCTTGCTCAGCGGGGCAATCGCGCGGACCAAGCGATCGGCTTGGGCGCGATCTTCGGCATCCGTGAAGATCACGATGAGCGAGCGGCGACGCTGCTGGCTGGCCAGGTGCAAAAACGCGCCCTGATAGTTGCTTTCCAGCGGCTGGCCCTGCAGTCCGTGCAGCGCGTTGAGGATGAGGCCCATTTGCGTGCGTCCCTTCTTGGGTAGCAGAACATCCTTCACCTGGTCGTCAAAGGGCATCACGCCGACAAGGTCGCCCGCGTCAATGGCGGCGTGCACCAACAAGATCGCAGCGTCGAGCGCGTAGTCCAACTTAGTCACGCCGTCAATCTCGCCGAGCATGGCTCGACCACAATCGAGGCAGACCATGACGGGCTGATTTCGCTCCGTGGTGTACTGGCGCACCATGAGCTTGTTGCGGCGCGCACTCGCCTTCCAATCGATCAGCCGAAAACTGTCGTTGGCGTAGTCGCGCAGCGAGTCGAACTCGGTGCCTTGAGCGCGGTAGCGACTGCGACGCTGACCGGCTTGCGCCAAGCGACCACGCTGCTTAAGGAGATCGAAATCGCGCAACGCCAGCACGTTCGGATACACGTGAACTTCCTGCTCGGCGGGGAGGCGCCTCTCCACCTCGCACAACCCTAGCGGCGCCAGAACCCGCACGTAGGCATCTTCGTAATTCACCGTTCCGCGCTGAACCGGGCGCACGTGATAGCTGGCTTCCACGCGGTCGTATCCGCCGAGCTCAAAGTCAAAGTCATTTGATTCCTGCTCGAATGCAGCCGGGACACCGTCGCGCAGCCGCACTCGCAACGGATGCTGACTCGCATTGGCCAGGGCCACCGAAATCCGGTTTTGCTGGCGATTCGACAACACGGGATCGCTCTTGCGTTCGAACTCCAAGTTCTGGGATTGCCGATTGGCCACCCAGGCCGACACCAGCACGATGAAGAGGAGCGCGACGTTGTAAGGAAGCAGCAGCCCATACGCGGCGGGCACCACAACCGACAGCAGGGGAATAAGGGCTCCTGCCGCAAGTAGAATCCAGAGTCGTCGCGTGGGTACGATCATAAGCGTCGTGACCGAACTCACCATTATTACCCCCGAAAAGGTCGCGCTTTCTTTTCGCCTGGCTCCGCCAAGCCGCCGCATTGGGGCTCACCTCATCGACCTCATCATTTTTGGCGTCATCGGGTTTGCCGTCACCTTGATCGGGGCGAGCATGGGCAAAGCGGGAATTGCACTCGTCCTCATCTATTGGTCGTTGGGCTACTTTGTTTTTCCCGCGTTTCTGGAGTTCTATTGGAACGGCCAAACCATCGGCAAGTTCGTCAATCGCCTGCGCGTTGTGATGGCCGACGGCACGCCCGTGACATTCCCTGCGGCGCTCTACCGCAACCTCATGCGCGCGGCCGACTTTCTGCCGGCGTACTTCTTCCTGGGGATCACGGCCATGGTGCTGACCGAGCGCGGACAACGCCTTGGCGACATTCTTGCGAACACGGTCGTGATTTCCCTGCGCGACGTCACGCGACCGGTGATCTCGCCGCACAAACACGGCGTTCACCCGCTGGAAGTGAAGTTGCCGCCGCTGCGCCGGATGAACATCGCCGAATATCGCATGCTCAAGCAGATCGCTGACCGCGCCGTTGAGTTGCCTCCCCACGTTCTGAGCGAGAAGATTGAGATGGTGTGGCCGAAGTTTATCGAGCGCCACCAGATCTCCATGCCCGAGGGGATTCACCCGATTTACATGATCGAAGCGACCGTCATGCGATACGGCCGCGAACGCAATATGATGTAATCCCCAACTTGGGAAAAGATTTGGGGGAATGAGTGGGGACAGGTTTGGGGATTTGTGGACCATGGGAAAACAAGGGGTGTCTAGGGGAAATCCACCGGCCTTTCCCCGCACTTTTCCCAGGGTGCCGCTGAACCGGCGACAGGTTCAACCAAGGGGGCTTTTCCCCGAGAAAGTTTTCCTTAATAACAACAATAAGATTGATCTCTAAGAAGAGATTAATTATCTAGGGGCGGGGAAAATCGAGTTCGCCTGCCAAACTAGGAGGGTCTTGCTGGCGCGACTCTCCGTTCACCAGTTCCGCAACATTGAGCATGCGGAGCTTCAGCTCGAACCCGGCATCCATTTGGTGGTGGGGCCGAACGCGCACGGCAAAACCTCGCTCCTGGAGGCGGTTCACCTTTTGGCAACCAGCAAGGTGTTGCGCGGCAGTCGCGAAGTCGAGGCGATTCGGCACGGCGAAGAGCAAGCCAGCGTGCGCGGCGGGCTCCAAGACTCGCGAACCGAGCTGCGGATGGACCTAACCCGCGGCAAGCGCAAGCGAGCGTTTATTAACAGCCTCGACCTCAAGCGAGCCAGTGACCTGATTGGCCGCCTTCCGTGCGTGGTGTTCAGCAACGAAGATCTGAGCATTGTTCGCGGCGACCCCTCGGATCGGCGTGAGTTTATGGACATGACCTTGTGCCAGCTGTACCCGGCCTACCTGGGGCATTTGGCCAGCTACAAACGATCACTCGAACAGCGCAACGCCTTGCTCAAACTTGCCTCGGAGCGGTTTGTGGCGGATGAGCAGTTCGAAAGTTGGGAAGCGGAACTCGATCGTCATGGCGCGGCTCTGCGAAGTACCCGTCGCGAGTTCTTGGCGCAGCTTGAACCCGTGGCGGCGCAAGTGCATCGCGACATGGGGCCAGACGAGCAGTTGACGATCACTCATGTGTTGCGCGATGAGGTGCCGGTCCGCGATTCACTGGCCGAGATGTATCGCGCGGCGCGCCCGATGGAGATTCGGCGCGGAAGCAGCCTGGTGGGGCCGCATCGCGACGAGCTGTTGCTGAGCGTCAACGACAACGAGGTGCGGCTGTTTGGCTCGCAAGGGCAGCAGCGCACCGCGGCCCTGAGCCTTAAGCTGGCGACCATCGAGGTGATGGAGCAACTGCTCGGTGTTTCGCCCATTTTGCTGCTCGACGACGTGTTCAGCGAACTCGATGCGTCGCGTCGGAGCCGGTTGCTTTCGACCGCAAGTCAGCACTCGGGCCAAGTAATTTTGACGTGCACCGAGGCTGAGCAAGCGGGAGATTTGATGGCGAAATCGGCCAAGATAATTGAGATTCGATCGGGAGTGATTCAGTGAAAAAAATCGGCGATATGTTGGGTGATTCGGTGGCGCAAGCCGAAGTGTTGCGCGCGGCTCGGGCGCAACAGATCTTGCGGCATTGGCCCGAGGTGGTCGGGGAATTTCTCGCTTCGAAGTGCGTTCCGGATCGCTTTGAGCGTGGCACGTTGTGGATCGCCGCGAGCGGCTCGGCGTGGGCCCAAGAGCTGCGATTGCAACAGGCAGACATTCTGGCCAAGCTCAACGCCTACGCCGGGACATCGCTCTTTTTGGCGCTGCGGATTGGCACGCGCACCCCGCGACGCACATGGGAACCGGGCGCGGAACTTGCCTAGTCTCTGAGCTACGCGGTCGCCCGCTGGTGCTGAGCGCCCTGGCGCTTGCCGTCGGCATCGGCGCGCGATCCTCACCGCTTGTTGCTCTCGGCTTGATTGTCTTGCTGTGGCTTGCCGGTTGGTCGTGGCGGGCGCTGATGGTCGGCGGGTTCGGTCTCGTTGGATTCCTTATCAGCCCTCTCTCGCCCATGCGTTCGCTGAACTCGGCGCAACCGTTCGAAGGTCGGGCCGATGTGATTTCCGTTGCGCGACCGGGTCGTTTTGGCGAGCAAGTGGTCGTGATGGCCGACGGTCGCCGGTTGATCTGGCAACTCCGCCCCGGGGAGATCGCAAACTGGGGGGACCGCTTCCGCGTGAAAGGCGAGTTGCGGCCCTTTGGCGACGCCGGAGGGGGCGGTCTGGCCCGAATGGGTCTTGCGGGGCGGCTTGTTACTCAGAGGGCGTTTCTTGAGGCTTCTGGCACGAACCTCGCGCGAGTCGGCTCCGGATTGAGGGTGAGCTTTGGCCTCGCGATGTCGCGCGACCTTTCGGCGGACGACGCGGCCATGGTTCGGGCGCTCACGTTTAACGACGACGCCCAGGTCTCGGACGAAGTGAAAGATGGCCTGCGCGCGACCGGCGTGATCCATATCATCAGCACCAGCGGCATGCACGTGATGTTGCTGAGCCTGTTGCTCATGCAGGTTCTGCAACGCCTGCGGATGCACCGGTGGGGGCAGCTGGTGCTCTTGGGCGTGCTGCTCGTGCTCTACGTGATGGCCGCCGGTTGGCGTCCGCCCGCCATGCGCGCAATGATCCTGGCGTTGCTGGTTTGGCTGCCCTACGCATTTGATCGCGAAGCTGATGCTTTGTCGGCTCTTGCGGTGGCATTTTTAGGCACGATCATTTGGCAACCTTACGAAATTTTGAACGCCGGATTTCAGTTGAGTTATGTTTCGGTAATTGCGCTCGTGATGTTTGGGCAACTGCAATGGGTGGCCATGGAGGAATCCACGCCGCGCGTGATTCTGCGCCGTTTAGGGGTGTTGCTGCGGGCCTCGCTGGTCGCCACCGTTGCCACCGCGCCCTTGCTCGCGTACCACTTCGGCGAGTTTTCGTGGCTTGGCCCGATCGTGAACTTGATGGTCGGGTTTGTTGTATTGCCGATTGTCGCGGGCGGACTGCTCCTGTGGATGTTGCCGTTTTTCGCGTGGCTTGGCGTGCCTTTGATGCTGGCCGCCCTTTGTCAATACATTGGGGTGGTGGTTTCGGCCATGGGCCGGGGCGCGACCCTGGTGCAGGTCGGGCCGTTTAGCGCGTGGTGGCTCGTTCTCATTTACGGCGCGGCGATCCTGATGTGGGAGCCGCGCCGTAAACTACCGACGCAAACGAATTAGGAACCGAATAGCTCCATTCGTTCTTTGATCTTCACGATCTTCTGTTCGAGCTCGGCTTGTTGCCGTTGATTACGCTCGACGACTTCGGGTTTTGCCCGCTCAGCGAAGTTCGGTTGCGACAGAAGTGTCGTGATTTTGAGGAGCTCGGGTTCCACCTTTTCGAGTTCCTTCTGCAATCGGGCGCGTTCTTTTTCGGGGTCGATCAACCCTTCGATCGGGATATGCAGGTCCACGCCGCTGATGGTGGTGGCCACGCTTTTGCCGCTGGGCTTGCCCGGGGTGAGGCGTTGCACCTTGGCTTGGCTGAGAATCACCGATTCGCCGCCCTGCAGATCGCCTTCCACGAATACCTCGGCGAGCTGCTCGCTCGGCTTCACACCGACATCGTTGCGCAGGGCGCGCAGCGCACGCGTGATCTCGAACCAGCGTTCGACTTGGGCTCCGATTTGCGGCTGGTGCCACGCGGCGGGAATTGTCGGCCACGCGCTTGCCATGAGCATCTTTTCTTCGGGAGATCGCAGATACGACATGATTTCCTCGGTGAGGAATGGCGTGATCGGGTGCATCATCGTGAGGAACGCGCGCAATGCTTGGTGCAGCACCCACTGCGGCGTTGCGCGTTGCGCCGGATCTTGCAGCCGATGCTTGCTCACCTCGAGATACCAGTCGCAGTAATCCGTCCAGAAAAAGCTGAACAACGCCTGACACGCGGCTTGAAAATCGTAGTCGTCGTACGCTTTGCGAACAGCGGCTTCGGTCTCGGCGAGACGCGACAGCAGCCACTGGTCAACCAATTCGAAACTACTTGGCTCCAAACCCTCGTAGCCCTCCGAATTCATCAGCACAAACCGGCTGGCGTTCCACACTTTGTTGCAGAAGTTTCGCGCGTCTTCGGTGCGACGCTCGCTGTAACGGATTTCCTGATTGGAACCGGCCTGACTCAAAAGGGTCCAGCGCAGCGGGTCGGCGCCCATTTTGTCAATGATCTCACGCGGATCGACGCCGGTGCCGAGCGACTTGCTCATGCGGCGACCATCCTCGGTCATCACCGTCGCGTGAATCAGCACCTCATGGAACGGAATCTCCTTGCAGAAATAGCACCCCATCATCACCATGCGGGCCACCCATAGGTACAAAATGTTACGGTCCGTGACCAGGATCGAGGTCGGATAGAACTCGGCCAGGTCCGCGGTTTCTTGCGGCCAACCCATGGTCGCGAACGGCCACAGCCCGCTCGAAAACCACGTGTCGAGTACGTCGTTATCTTGCCGCTCAATCGGTTGCCCGGCCTTCGCCTCGGCTTCGGCCCAGCTTTGCGCCGCCACGGCCGTGCCGTCGGCGGTGTAGAACACCGGGATGCGGTGACCCCACCACAGTTGGCGGCTGATGCACCAATCGCGGACGTTCTCAAGCCAATCGAGATACACGGTTTCGTAGCGGTTCGGGGTGATCTTGATCTTGCCCGACTTCACCGCCTCAATCGCGGGGCCAGCGAGTTCGGTCTGGCGCACAAACCACTGCTCGCTGAGCAGCGGTTCCACCACTTCGCCCGAGCGCTCGCTCACGATAAGCGCGATATCGTGATCCTCAATCTTCACCAGGAACCCTTCGTCTTCGAGCTGCTGAACGATCTTCTTGCGGGCCGCATAGCGATCCATTCCGCTGTAATCGCCGAAACCTTCCACCACCTTGGCGCGCTCGTCGAGCACCACTGGCATCTCCAAATTGTGCCGCGCGCCGACTTCAAAGTCGTTCGGATCGTGCGCGGGCGTAATTTTAACCGCACCGGTTCCAAATTCAGGATCCGGGTACTGGTCGGCGATCAGCGGAATCTCGCGACCCGTAATCGGCAGGCGAAGACTCTTGCCGACGAGCCCTTCGTAGCGCTTGTCGCTGGGGTGCACGGCCACCGCGACGTCGGCGAGCATTGTCTCGGGGCGCGTGGTGGCAATCACCACCTGGCCGGAGCCATCCGCGAACGGATAACGGATGTGATACAGCTTGCCGCGCACGTTTTTGCGCTCGGTTTCGATGTCGCTGACGCTCGTCAGAAGCACGGGATCCCAGTTCACCACGCGCTTGCCTTTGTAGATCATGCCCGCGTCGAACCATTCGATGAACACCTGCAGAACCGCCTTGGCGTACTCATCATCCAACGTAAAGCGGCTCCGCTCCCAATCGAACGCGCAGCCGAGTTGTCGGAACTGCTCCAAAATCGTGCTGCCCGATTCCTCGCGCCACTCCCACACCTTCTCGATAAACTTCTCACGGCCGAGCTCGGTCGGGTTGACGCCTTGCGCCTTCAGCTGCTTGCTCACCACGCTCTGCGTGGCGATGCCGGCGTGGTCCTGGCCAGGCAAAATCATCACGCGGTGACCGGTCAGGCGCTTGTAACGCCCCAAAACATCTTGCGTGGGGTAGCACAGCGAGTGCCCCATGTGGAGCGAGCCGGTGATGTTGGGCGGGGGAATGGTGATCGAGTAGGTCGGTTTGCTCGTGTCGGTGTCAGGGCGGAAAAGCCCCGCTTCTTCCCAGCACGCGTACCACTTCGATTCGGTTTGGCGCGACGCATTCTGCGTCGGCATGTTCACTTCTTGCATATTTCGTTGTCCTCCTTTCGCGTCGTGAAAGGGTCAACAACAATTTTACACCACGGTGGAAAAACCGGTGGAAAGTTCCACGTGAAACACTATTTTGAACCTTCGGGCTTGGTGGAAAAGACTTGCCGGATGATCTCGTCGAGCGAGACCTCTTCGATGGCGATGTCCGCCACCGGGAAGTTGGCGAGAATCGCCGCCGTGGCGGTCGGAACCTGTTGCGGCTCAATCGCCAGCACGGCGCTGGTCGAGGTTTCCTCGCGAAGAGTGCCGTAAGGGGCAAGGGTTTGTGGGTCCACCTCGTGACTAAAGGTCAGTCGCAGATGTCGCTCGGAGGAGTGCGCGGCGGTGAGCTTGTCGAGCGTGTCGTCGAACAGCTTCACGCCATGATCAATGATAATGACGCGCTCGGCGAGTTCCTTGACATCTTGCATGTAGTGCGAGGTCAGCATGATCGTGCAGCGGTCATTGCGGTTGAGTTCGAGCAAGAACTCGCGAATGCGCTGCTGGCTGACGAGGTCGAGCCCGATGGTGGGCTCATCCAGGAAGATGACGCGCGGTTGATGGAGTAGGGCGGCGACGAGCTCGCACTTCATGCGCTCGCCAAGACTCATTTTGCGGACCTGCGTGTTCACCTTTTCGCCGAGATCGAGCGCGGCGATGAGGCGCTCGGCCCGTTGGTCGAACACTTTCCGGTCGATGTCGTAGAGCTCGCGGTACATCACGAAGCTATCCCAGGCGGGGAGGTCCCACCAGAGCTGCTGCTTGTTGCCCATCACCAGGCTGATCTCGCGGAGCATTTCTGGCCGCCGATCGAACGGTTTGTAGCCCAGCACCTCGGCCTCGCCGCCACTGGGAAAGAGGATTCCCGCCAGCATCTTGATGGTCGTGGTTTTGCCCGCGCCGTTGGGGCCGAGAAAGCCGACGAGCTCGCCTTCTTTGATCTCTAGCGACACGCCCTTCACCGCCTGAATCTCATTGCGCTCGCGCCAAAACAGGCTCTTGACGGCGCCCGCCAAACCCGGCGCCTTCTTCACCGTGAAAAAGGATTTGGCAAGGTTAGATGCGCGAATAATAGCCATATGCGGAGCCGCGGTTTAGGTTCAGATGGGTAGTGTCGGGTACCCTGTAAGCATTATGACCGAGGAGGACCTTTATGCCCTGTACCAGTTGCATTTGGTGGACGCGCGGATCGTGGAGATTAAGGCCGCGGCGGCGAGCTTTGACCCCACAAAAGAGCTGCGCCAACAGGCAGAAGCGCTGAAGGCCCAAACGACCAAGGCAAAAGCGACCCTCGACGGCTTGCGCGGCGACCACAAGGACCTGGAGCTGCGGTTCAAGACCGTGTTCGACCGGTTGAACAAGCAAATGGAAGCGATGATGGGCGGCAAGATCACGAATCCCCGCGAAATTGAGGCCCTCGAACGCGACATCGAAGACCTGCGCGAGCGGGCCGATGCCGCCGAGCAGCAACGTGTCGCGGTGCAAGCGCAAATTGCCCCCGCCGAAGAGAAGTTTAACGAGCTGGACGAGAAGTTCCAAGCCAAAAAGCGCGTGTACACCGTGGCCTACCAAAAGGCCGTGCGGGAACGCGAGGAAATGCAGGCCGAATACAAAGACTTGGTGGCCAAGCACGGCCCATTGCAGGCAAAAGTTCCGCCCGGATTGCTCACGCAGTACGATGCGATTCGTCATAAATATGGCGGCATCGGCATGGGCGTGATTCGCGATGGCAAGGTTTGCGGCGCGTGCAACACGATGATCCCGGCCAAAACCGTGGAGGCCGTGAAAGAAGGGAAGCTCGTCACATGCGAATCGTGCCATCGAATCTTGTTCAACTTGCTGCCGTCGGCCTAGTGCTGGCGGCGGGGTGCGCTCGCTATCCCAATGGGGGCGGGGGCGCGGCCACCACGCGGCTGACCTTCACCATGAACACCGACGGCCCGGTGCGCTTTGGCACCGAGTCGGGCGCGGCCGGTGTGCCCTACATCTACATGGTCGCGATTCGCACCTCAAACGAGGTTAATCCGATCACGCAGGGCCCGGTGCCGATTATTGCGCCGCCGTGGGGAAACGGCTTTGTCGCCGGGGGCGCCACGCACTTTGTGTGGTGGGACCCCACGCAATCCTCGGCGCAGTACACGCTCTACCGGTTTGTGGACGACACGCTCCAGCAATGGACTTCGGTCGGAATTCCCGTGAACGTGGATGTCGCCTCGCCGGGCGATGCGCGGTTGCGATTTGAGGTGGACCTGGCGCAATTGGAGCCTGATCCGCTACTGCGGGTTCAAATTCGCAGCGTGCAGGTGAACTTCCTGACCATGGACCGCATTCCCCAGTCGGGGACGAGCAAGAATTGGGATGCCCTGGGCGACGGTCGCTTGCCGAGCGAAGTGAACACCTGGATTACGGTGCCGATTCAAAGCGACCGATTGGTCAACAATTCGAATTCGGGTCTGTTAGAGCCGCGCGGCGACCAGGCCG
Organism: Chthonomonas sp.; assembly: GCA_016788425.1. Classification (NCBI taxonomy): domain Bacteria; kingdom Bacillati; phylum Armatimonadota; class Chthonomonadia; order Chthonomonadales; family Chthonomonadaceae; genus Chthonomonas; species Chthonomonas sp. Next base: position 163,108 of record JAEURQ010000003.1, on the reverse strand, counting down.
AACCCGCGCTCGACCTTGTGGATTGGCAAATCGAAGTCTCGGTGAACTAGTCCACCGAGACCCAATCGGCGACGAACACGTTAGTCTCGCCGCGCACATTGCCGTTGCGGTTGCTCGCGAACACCAAGTGCTTTCCGTCGCGCGTAAACATCGGGAAGCCGTCAAAGTCGCCCGACTTGGTGATGCGCCGCAGGCCGCTGCCATCCACATTGACCACGAAGAGGTCAAACTCGCGCCCCTTGGGGTCGCCATAGTTTGAGCTGAAAATGATCTCGCGATTGTTCGGGTGGAGGAACGGGGCGAAGCTGGCCGCGCCGAGATTCGTAATCTGGCGCTTGTTCTTGCCGCTCGCATCCATCATGAAAATCTCCAGCTTGCCGGGGCGAACGAGGTTCTCCGCGAGCAGCGCACGGTAGTCGGAAAGCTCGGTGTCGTTCTCAATCGCGTCGCGGCGATAGACGATGCTGCGGCTATCCCAGCTTACAAACGGTCCGCCGTCATAACCCACCTCGTCGGTGAGTTTCACGATGTTGCGGCCATTCATGTCGCTGCGATAGATGTCGGGGTCGCCTTCAAAGTTGCCCGTCCAGGTCATGTATTTTCCGTTTGGGGCGATCGTGGTTTCGGCGACGTAGCCGTCCTTCGCGAGCACCGGTTCGGGCTTCGCGCCCGGTTGAGTCAGGTTCAAACGGTACATCGCGAAGTTGGGGTTGACCATCCACACGTAGCCCTTGCTCATGTCCACCGGCTTCTGCGCGCCGGCGTCCTTGGCGTGCGTGCTGCTGAAGTAGACCCACTTGCCGTCGGGCGAGAAGTAGCTGCAGGTGCAGCGGCCCAGGCCGGTGCTCACAAGGCGGCGATTGCCACCGTCCGCGTCCATCACAAAGATTTGCTCATCCGGAAATCCGGGCTGACGGCTTTGGTAAACGATTTGGCGACCGTTCGGACTCCAATAGGCTTCGGCGTTTTGACCGCCGAACGTGAGTTGACGCACGTTAGCCAGCCGAGTCTCGCCGACGTGATCCGGCAGTGCTTGCGCTTTGGGCCAATCCTGCCAACGGACTTCCTGCGGAGCGTCTTGCGCCAGCACCGGCATGTGCATGTGGCAGAGGCATCCGGCGCCGGCATGGGCCAGGGAAAGGAACGCGGCAGCAATAATCATGGCTTTATTGAAGCCGGAATTGGGGTCCCGCCGCTTGCCTCAGATGACGATTGTGAGCCCGTCGCGACTAGCCACGCTTGAACTTACGGAGCAGATCGCCCCACGAGAGCACGATCGTGATGGGCCGTCCGTGCGGGCAAAGGTACGGGTTCTCGGTGTCGGCGAGGTCCAGCATCAGCTTCTCCATCTCGGGACGGCTGAGCGGATCGCCCGCCTTAATCGCCATCTTGCACGAGCAGGTGATCCAGAGGATCTCGCGCAGCGGGGTGATGCGGTTGCGATGGGTGGATTCCATCATCTCTTCGGCCATCTCGCGCACGAAAGTCGCCGGGTTGCGTCCGCGCAACGCTGCGGGCACCGAGCGAATAATAAACGCGCCCGCGCCAAACGGCTCGAGTTCGAAGCCCACCTCGCGCACGTCGGCCAGACGTTCGCTGAGCATCGCGGCGAGGCGCGGCTCCAGTTGCACGGTCTCGGGGGTAAGCAGGGGCTGCCGCTCTAAGGAGGCGCGTCCGCGCTCGCGACAGAGCATCTCGAACAAGATGCGCTCGTGGGCGACGTGCTGGTCGATGATGAGCAAACCGGAGCGATTCTCGGCGATGATAAATGTGCAGTCGGAGGTCTGCCCAATGATGCGGAACCCGTCGAGCAGGGCGTGCATGTCGCGGGCAAAATCTTCGCCGTCTACCGCCGTAGAACCACCCCGGGCCTCGTCAAACACGCTGTGCGCGAGTCCGGAGAAGCCGTCGGAGTTGGGCGCGCCCTCCACCACACTGCCGAAGGGGCGCCCCTCCAGGTCGCCACCGCCGCCGTGCACCAGCGCCAAACCCGGCTGGGGCGTTGACGCCAAAGAATCGAGGTTGCCCGCACCAAAACCGGAAACGCCAAAACCCGAAGCACCGAAATGCGGACTGCCCTCGCGGACCGCGCCGGCCCCACGCAACGCCTCGTTGGCGGCGGCGATGCCCTCGGCGCTCGGGATCATGCCCCGCTCCAGCAGAGTTTGCTTGATGCCGTGGCGCACGGCGTCAAAGATCGTGCCGTCGTGCTGGAACTTCACCTCGGCCTTGGTGGGCGAGACGTTGACGTCGAGGGTCAGTGGGTCTACGTCGAGGTGCAACGCCACGAGAGGGAAGCGGCGCTCGGGCGTGAGCTGCCGATAGGCGACCTCGACTGAGCTCGCCAGGGAACGCGAGCGAATCACCCGGCCATTGACAAAGAACCACTGGTAGGCGCGCGTCGCGCGCGTGAACTCGGGTGGCGAAACAAAGCCGCGCACGCGTACGCCTGCCTCAAATGTGTCAACCGGAACCAGGGCGCGGGCGATCTCGTTGCCCCAAAGCGCGGCCAAGGCGTGCAGGGCCACGCCATCTCCCGGCGTCTGGAACAAGGTCACGCTCTGATGCCGCAGCGTCATGGCCACGTGAGGGTTAGCCAAGGCGAGCTTTTGCGAAATTTCTACCGCGTTGCGCAACTCGGTGGTGTCGGTCTTCATAAAGCGCAGGCGCGCCGGGGTGTTGAAGAAGAGGTCGGCCACGCTCACCGTGCTGCCCTGCGGACCGGCTTCGTGATCGAGCGGGGCGACCGCGCCGCCCTCAATGACGACCACCGTGCGCAGACCGTCGCTCTCGGCGGTCGAGATGCGCATGCGCGACACGCTGGCAATGCTCGGCACCGCTTCGCCGCGAAAACCAAGCGTGGTGGCCGCGCTGAGGTCGCGCAAGGAACGAATCTTGGAAGTCGCGTGGCGCTCAAGGGCAGCCACGGCATCTTCGGGCGACATGCCGCAACCGTTGTCACTGATCTGAATGAGGGTGCGACCGGCGTCGCGCAACAGAATGTCCACCCGCGTCGCGCCCGCGTCCACCGCGTTCTCGACCAATTCTTTCACGACGGCGGCGGGTGACTCGACCACTTCGCCGGCGGCGATTTGGTTGATGGTGGTCTTGTCGAGTAGCTGGACGCGTCGCGAAGGGCCTACCGCAATCGGTACGCTGCCGCCTTCACCACTTGTCACTTACGCATCACCCCATCTGTTCACTGATTGTACTAGTTTAGACGCTCAGTTTGCGGACAATTTGGGCAAAAAAATACCCAGTAGGAAGGAGAGGACAAAACCTACTGGGCGAGTGTGCTTCTCTTGCTGTGATTCTCTTGGAATCTCTCTGTTCCGCCATCGTTGCGATGGCCGATATGGTTTGTTTCGGCGCATGCGCCCTGGTTCTGCAGGGTTTACGCCGATTTTCTTCGCCGCGAACTCAAAAGGCGCGACTTATCGCGATATTTGTTGACCGTGCGGCGGGCGATGACGATGCCCTGCTCGGCCAGCATTTGCGCGATCCGCTCGTCCGAAAGCGGGCGGTGCGGATTCTCGGTTTCCAGAATTTCCTGGATCGCCTTTTGCACGCGCAGCGCCGAGTTGAAGAACATTTCGAACGGCACAATCTCGCCGGTCGCAAGCTGAATGAACTTGTCGGCCACCGCGCGGCTCATTGCGCTTTCGTGAATCCCGATCGTTTCGGCGAGCTTGGCGCGCGTCATCGGCCGGAGGAACTTCACCTCGCCGGTGTTCAAAAAGCCGGCCTGCTCCTCGGCCAACACGTGGCCGATCTTGGCGAGGGTCGCCTTGCGCTGCCCGAGGCTGGCGATGAACCACTCGGCGCGATCCATAAACTGCTGGAGGTGCCGCGCCTCGCCGGCGTCCACGTTCTTCTTGCCCGCCAGCTCGTTGCGTCGCGATTGGTAGGCCCGGCTAATCGTAAAGTGAATCGGGTCGGCGCCGCGAATCTCGACATCCCAGCCAAATTCGTTGCGGCCAAACACCATGTCGGGAATCACGCTCACCGCCGAAGAGGAATGGTGCGTGCCGATGTGCGGTCGGAACTGCTCGCCGGGGAACGGTTGCAGCTCGGTGATCACTTGAATCGCCTGCTGAATCACGTCGGGCACGGCGCGAAACGCACGGGCCAGCGCGCGGACATTGCGCTGCACGAGATCGTCGAATCGCGATTCGAGAATCTGAAACGCGAGCCGCTCTTCCAAGGTCTCGGCTTCGCGCAGTTGCAGCATCAGGCAGTCGCGCAGGTCAAACGCGCCGACTCCGGCGGGTTCGCAAAGTCGCAGCGCGGCGATCACTTCCTCCGCCACTTCAAACGACACGCCGGTGGCCAGCGCGGCCTCTTCGGGCGTGGTTTCCAGGTAGCCGCGAGCGTTGACGCTGGCGACCACAAAGTCAATCGTTGCCTCGTGCGAAGCGGGCAACACGGTCACTAATTGGCCGCGAAGGTGCGCGTCCAGGCTATCGCTCGTGCTAGCCAGGTCCAGCCAATCCAGTTCGTCGCTGGTGCAGGTCGGCAGGCTGCGCATCAATTCGCGATCGTTGCCGCCGGGCTTCAGTTCTTGCGGGGCGACCTTGCGCAGAATCTCTTCGTCGGTCGGCGCGGTGTCATCAAAATCCAGCCGTTCGAGCGCCGGATTCTCGTTGAGCTCGGTCTGAATCAGGGTCTCCAACTGACTCTGATTCAGCTCCAAAACCTTGCTGCTCATGATGACGCGCGGATCAACCCGTGTCGAGAGAGACGTGCTTAAACCGGAACGATGCCCCAAACCCATACGCGCTGTGTTCCACAACCGCGCGCGCCGTTGTGCCGCTAGGTTTACGGGGCTGCGCGCCAGGCGGCCAGCGGGGTGAAGGTTTCCGGACGATAGAGAACCGCTTGTTGCGGCTGATCGGCGGGCGACCACGCCAGCAAGCCGCGCGGCGTCTCCATCAGCGCGGTGCCGGGAGCAAAGCGGAGTTCCTGCCCCGTAAAGCCGTTGCGCAGCAACGTGTGGCTGGCTGAATCAATCTGCAAGAGTTGCTCACGCAGCGAGATGAAGCGAATCGTGCCGCGGCTTTCGGCGATGTCCATGCGGCGCGTGCCATCGAGCGCGACGATGATCGCCCGCTCGGCGTTGTAGGTGGTGCGTTCCACTGCGGCCAGGGCCCCTTCTTCGGGGCGGAGCGAGTAGCGGCTGAGGTCGGCGCCCAGCTCGGCATACATGCCAAAGCCGTCGTTGAGGTTGAACTCGGCGAGCCCCCAACTCGGCGCATTTTCGGCGACCATGAGGAGGCGTTTGCCCGCTCGATGAAGCTCGTCGCTGAGCGGGCCGCTCGCCCGGCTGAGACCGGGAATCTTGCCCACCAAACGCGGCGCTGGCACCTTCGCCTTCAGGTCAATGGCGACCAGCGCCTCCAGCCACGGTTTGCCTTGCCGATCTTCCCAGCGCGGGACCAGATACAGCGTGTCGCCCACGAACTCGTCGCCGGAAAGCGCCACCGCGCGGTCGGTGCGTTCTTTGCTCGCAAACAGCTGCGCGTTGTCGCGCATTTGTTGGCCGGTCAGCACCTTCGGCGAGCGGGCGATGGCCTCAAAATGCGTGGTGCGAACTTGCTTTCCGGTGCGAATGGTGAGGCCCCGTTTGTCCCACACCACCCAACTGGCGCCCGCTTTGAGCGCAAAAATGGGGGACGGCTTGGGCTGGGCGCGGTTGATCGCCACTTTTGCCGTGCCCGCCGAGTCTGTGATTTGGAACTGCCCGCCCGCAAACGTCAGCTTGACGGGTGCCGATGCGACGCCTTGGAGTATCGTGGAACAGAGGGCGAGGGCTACCATTGCAATTGGTGTAAGTATGGACTGTCGAGATTGTCCACGTTATGATTTTGATCAACAAACTTGTCGAGATGGCAAGGTGAATCCGCCGCGTCGCAGTCAGGTGGTGGATTTCGTCAACACGTTCGGCGTGCGCGCCCTGTGCCCGCTGAACGATCACCGCGAATGGCTGGTGGAAACCCGCGCCCGCGTGACCCGACCCTCGCCGAGGCAGGGGCGCTAGAGCCGCATGGGAATTGATACCCGCCTCACGCGAAAAGACTTCCTCGCCGGAAGCATGAGCCTGTTTTTGGCGAGCGCGGTGCGCGCCCAAACCGCCACGCCCGACCCGCTGACCACCGCCGACCTCGCGAGCATGGCCCGCGCCATGGGCTTTACCCTTGCCGAAGACGACCTCAAGGCCGCCCTCGCGACGGTCGTCGAGCTGCGCGGCGGTTACGCCGCGTTTCGGAATCTGCAAATGGCCAACTCGGTCGCGCCGAGCTTTGTGTTCCGTCCGGAAGGCCGTATTCCAGCCTCGGCCGCGGGCGTGAAACCCGCCGCCTTGCCGAAAGCCGGGAAGCTGCCGGCCAGCGAGGAGGACATCGCTTTCCTGACCGCGACCGAACTGGCCGCGTTGATTCGATCGCGCCAGCTCACCGCGCGGCGACTCACCGAGATCTACATTCGCCGCATTGAGCGTCTGAGCCCCAAGCTGCTGAACGTGATTTCTCTGCTCGCGCCGAGCGCCTTGGCCCAGGCCGACGTGTTGGACGCCGAGGCGAGCAAGGGCAAGTTTCGTGGGCCTCTGCACGGCCTGCCCTACGGCCTGAAAGACCTTTTCGCAAGCCGGGAGGGGCGCACCACCTGGGGCGCCGCACCCTACAAGGATCAGCGGTTCGACTTTGACAGCGCGGTGGTGGAGCGACTCGAAGCCGCTGGCGCGATCTTGCTGGCCAAGACCAGCGTGGGCGCGCTCGCCATGGATGACCACTGGTTTGGCGGCAAAACCAAGAATCCCTGGAACACGGCGCAAGGCAGCAGCGGCTCCTCGGCGGGTTCGGCCAGTGGCTTGGCGGCAGGATTATTTGCCTTTGCCATTGGCACCGAGACTCTGGGCAGCATCATGTCGCCTTCGCATCGGTGCCGCGTGACGGGGCTACGCCCGACGTTTGGCCGAGTCTCTCGCCACGGCGCGATGGCCCTAAGCTGGACGATGGACAAGGTCGGCCCGATTGGTCGCACCGCCGCCGATTGCGGGCTCGTTCTCAGCGCGCTGGTCGGCCACGATCCGCGCGACGCCGCCTCGGTGGATAAGCCGCTAAGGTTGGACACCAAGATTGACCCGCTGCGGCTGAAGATCGCGTTTTTGACGGACGATGCCGCGCTCGATGAGGACGATGCGAGCAAGGGGCCGGGCGAAATTGTCGCCATGCTCCGCGCCGCCGGGGCTACGCTGGAGGGCAAAACCTTCCGCCGAGTGGGCAATGGCGTGGACATGTGCCTGAGCATTGAGGCCGCCGCCGCCTTTGAGGGGCTTACCCTGGGCGAGGACATCAAGAAGCTGGAGAACAGTCTGTGGCCGGGCATTTTCCGCGGCCACCTGTTTAGCGGCGGGGTGGGTTACGTGCAGGCGATGCGCGCGCGCAGCCTGACGATGAAGAATTTTGAGGAGGATTTTGGCGATTTCGACGTGGTGATCACGAGCGATCGCGGGAGCTACCTGTTGTTCAACACCAACCTCACCGGCCATCCGCAGCTGTATATTCCGCTCATCGGCGGGCGCGGGATCTCGCTAATCGGTCGGCTGTACGACGAGGCGAAGCTCATCGCGCTGGGCAACTGGATTCAGGCTCAGACGCAGTACTATCGCCTGCGCCCGGATTTGAGCAAGCTGTGAACGCGGCTACAGGTCACCGAACTCGATGACGGTCTTGCGGGCGACCTTTCAAGTCCAATCTCTCAGAGCAATGAAAAGATTAGTAATTTGAGCGACATGTCAATCATCTTCGGACCTGAGGATTGCCGTCACGACGATGGTCGCTAACGACCTTCGCCACCCTCCTTAGCCAGTCTTCTACGGATTGCGTTCGCGATGTCGGTGAACAGCTTGTATCGAGAACGGGCCGACTTCAGCCAATTTCTCGGCGGGTTTGGGCGCGCCATCATTCGCTTGGCACTTTCAGCCGCTGCCTCAACGATGGGCAGGCTCTCCCTGGCACCGTGTATGCCGTGCTGACTCCACTCGTGGTAATTAATATCAAGGTAGGCCGTCTTCCAATCAGGCAGCCCCTGTTGAGCATGTCTCTGCCGAAATCGCTTCCACAGAAGAGTTGCCTCTTCACGTTTGTAGTGCCTTAGGAGGCCGCGAACGTAGCAGGCCTGAAATCTGACGGCTTGAGGATACCATTGATCAAAACGTTGCGCTACGACTTTGTCCAATGGCACGAGGTTGTAATCACGCGCGGTGCTGTAAGCGATGAGAGCTTGGTCTCGATTGAGAGTTTTTGTAGTCAGCATCCACTTGCGAACCCAATTCCTATCTTCCACGCTCCAAGCAAAAGGGTCGATATTGTTGTAGGCAATAAGCAGCTTGGTGAGATCTTCGTCGCTTAAACCTTTTGCAAACTTCGGCAGCAACCTCTGCCGCACTTCGAAGCTCGCGTCCGCGTCGAACTCTAGCTCATGCCACCGCTTAAACTCGCGCCGGTCTCCCTTCGGTAGCCGAAGGTCCCTTGATGAGATAGACGCCAGATCCAGGCTACTTCCGTTGACACCCGAGGTGGCAACCAATGCAAGAATTGCGGCTAAACCCATATCTTAAAGTTCCTTGAGTCGCCGAGATGCAACCTCACACTACTTTAACCCGACCTCCGCGCGAATTGTAACATCCTGCGCAGAATTCTTCAAGAAATCTCCCAATTCCCAACGGGACGCAGTATCATCAACCGCGACCCCACTCCGCACGCGCCCATGATCTTTGCTCCCGCCCTTTGGCAACCCAGCCCCATCAACATCATTCAAGACCGCAAGAACAAGGTGGATACGGTGGTGGTGAACCTGAACGACCAGCGCGCGAGTTTTGGTGTGGTGACGGCGAAGGATTTTCCCGGCACCGACGAGTCGTTCGCCAGCATGGTGGGCCGCAGCAACGCCGCCGTCGCCATCAACGGAGCGTACTTTAGCACCACCACCCTGCTGCCCATTGGCGATCTTTTTGTGGATGGTCAGCTGTTGCATGGTGGGCGCATGGGCACCGTGCTGAAAATGACCGAGGACGGAAAAATGGACATCGAGCGCGTGGTGCGGCATCGCACCATGGATTGGCGCGGGCACAAGTTTGTGCTCGGTTGCGGTCCCGCGCTGGTGCTCGATGGCAAGGTGGATGTGGATTGGCGCGGCGAGGGTTTCCGCGACCCGCACGTCACCGGTAAGACCGCGCGCATGGCCATCGGCTACACGCAGGGCGGCAAACTGCTGCTGGTGCGCATCGGCCGGGCGGTGAGCTTTGGCGAGGAGGCGGAGATCATGCGCAAGCTCGGCTGCCACGAGGCGATGAATCTGGACGCCGGCGCAAGTAGCGGGCTGTACGCGAACGGCAAGATATTGGTCAAACCGAGCCGCGAGCTCACCAGCATCTTGGCGGCGTGGGTTTCGCAGTAGGTCGCTCGAGCAGCTGCAACTGTGCGGGCCTTGATTCGGCTCTGCCGCGGCGAGAGGTAAGGTGAAGCCATGCAACCCATCTCTGTCGCCTTGCTCTTTAACGCCGGATGCCAAGCGCCGCTCGAGTTTTACCAGTCCGTCTTCACCGATGCCGAGCTCGTGCGCAAGTACGAAATGGACGGCCAGGTCATCGCCGCCGCCATCCGGCTGCGCGGGACCGAGTTTGTGCTCATCAGCGGCGGACCGGAGTGCGAGCACTCGGTGGCCGCCTCCTACATGATCCGCACGCAAGACCAGGCGGAGACCGACTACTTCTGGAATCGGCTGAGCGAAGGCGGCGAGGAATCGTACTGCGGATGGCTGCGCGACAAGTTTGGCGTGTGGTGGCAGGTGACGCCCAGCCGCATGGACGAGCTGACCACGACCGGCACGCCCGCCCAGGCGCAAGCGGTGTTTCAGGCGATGATGGGCATGCAAAAGATCATCATCGCCGACCTGGAAGCGGCCTCCGACGCCGCTAGCTAATGGCGGCGGGCTCGCGCTGCAGGTCCTGAATCTCGCGCACCATATCGTCCACAAGGCGCTGGCTGTCTTCCTGCGAATCGCCTTCGGCGACGACCGTGAACTCCTGCTCGAACGAATCGGGCAGCACGAGCACCCAGCCGGTGGGCCGCAGCACCTTGATGCCGTCGAACAGCTCGCGCTCTTCGTCGCCGTAGCGATCCATGAGCATGCGCATCACGCCGCCCTTGGCTTCCCACGGACACTTGACCTTGCTGCGTGACATCGCGAAATCGGGCAGTTCGGCCACCACTTCGCGGGGCGTCGTGCCGAGCTGATCGAGCATCTTGATGAGCCGCGCCAACGTGTACATGGCGTCGAACCCAGGGTGAAGATCGGGGAAGATAAACCCGCCCTTGGCGTCACCGCCAAAAATCACGCCTTCGCGGTCGGTCACGTCCAGCAGCGAACGCGTGTCGGCGCGCGAGACCTCGATGTTGGCGCCCGCGCCGGTCAGCACATCGCGCAATCGGTCGGGGGCGAGCACGTTCAGCGCCATGTTCGCGCCGGGGTGGCATCGCGCCATCAGCAACGTCATCATGCCGAGCAGAGTGTTGTGCGAAATCACCTCGCCCTGGTCGTCCACAATCACCAGGCGTTCGCCTTCGTGGTTAAACAGCACGCCGAGATCGTAGTTGAGCGTGCCGACGATGTGGCTGAGATTCTTGACGTGGCGGCCGACTTCCTCGCGGCCGCGCGGCGAAAGTTTGCTGTCGTTGTAGGCGTTAATGCCAATGGTCTCGATGCCGAGCTTGCCCAGCATCTGCGGCACCACGCTGCTGATGGCGCTGTAGCCGTAATCGCAAACAATTTTGATGGCGCGCTCGCTGCCGTTGAAGTTTAGGCGCTTGAAAAAGTCGTCCTCGTAGGCTTCCTGCGCCCGACTGGAGTAGCTGATCGTGCCGAGGTCCTCGGCATCCACGCGGTGGAAGTCTTCGCGGAAGAACGCGCTTTCGACCTTGCGCTCGTTGTTGCGGCTGAGATACGCGCCGCGCGCATCGAACATTTCGATGAGCGAAACCCGGCTGTTGCCCGGCAGCTTACGCACGTTCATGGCGCCGGCCGCGCCCATCGAGGCGATAAAGTGCCGCGTCACTGGCACCGGCGATCCGCGCAGGTCAATCACTTCGCAGCCCACCGAGAGCAAACTCGCCATCATCGCGCGCTTAATCATGCGGCTGCTGCGGGTGGAATCGCGCGCGGTGACCACCGTGCAGCGATCGGGCATCACCGAGCCAAACGCCGAGCCGAGCCGAGTCGCGAATTCCGGCGTGATTTCCACGTTGCTGAGGCCGGCCACGCCGAGCTCGCGGAAGAGGTTTCCGCGCCACTTATTGCCCCACACCAGCGACATGGTCACGGTCGAGCCGCGCTCAATCACTTTGTCCGGCCACAGCTTCACGCGGGCGCGAATGGTGCAGGCGTTGTCAATGAGGCAGCGATCGCCGATGACGGCGTCTTCCAGCACGACCGAGTCGCGCTTGATGGTGCATCGCGAGGCGACAATCGCGCTCTCCACGCTCACGCTGGGGCCGATGTAGTTGCCGTCCCACAGCACGCTGCGGATAATCTGCGCGCCTTCTTCAATCAGGCAGTTGTCGCCGATGACGGTGTGAGGGCCGACGACCGCGTGCGCCTTGATCTTGGTGTTCTTGCCAATCGCGACGGGCGGCACAATCTGCGCGGTCTCGTGGATCGTCGCGGTCTCGGCCACCCACTCGCCGGTCGAGCGCTCGATGCCGTCAATCTTCAGCGTGGTGGCCCGCGTGAGCATGTGCTGCTGGCTGTCGCGGTACTGAGTCAGGTTGCCGATGTCGCACCAGTAGCCGTCCATCACGTAGCCGTACATCGGGCTGCCGTTGCGCAGGAGCTCGGGGAAAATATCCTGGCTCCAGTCGTAGTTTTTACCCATCTGCATGAGCTCAAAAATCTCGGGCTCCAGAATGTACATCCCGGTGTTCACGGTGTCGCTAAACACCTCGCTCCAGCCCGGCTTTTCCAGAAACCGCGAGATGCGGCCATCGTCCTCGGTAATCACAATGCCAAAGTCGAGCGGGTTGGGCACACGCGCCAAAATCAGCGTCGCGAGGCTGCCCTTTTCGCGGTGAAAGGCCAGGGCCGCGCTCAGGTCGCAATCGGTCAGGGCGTCGCCGCTGACAATAAAAAAGGTGCCGTCGCGCAGGTGCGGTTCGGCTTGCTTGACCGATCCGGCGGTGCCCAGGGGCGTGTCCTCAATCGAGTAGCGCACGGGCATGTCGAACTCGCTGCCATCGTCAAAGTAGCTCTGAATCTCGTCGGCCAGGTAGTGGAGCGTCACCACCGTTTCGGTCACGCCGTGCCGTCGCAGCAGGCGCAAAATGTGCTCCATGATGGGCGTGTTGGCCACCGGCACCAGCGGCTTGGGTTTGTTGGAGGTGATTGGCCTTAGCCGTGACCCTTCGCCGCCCGCCATCACCACCGCTTTCATATAGTCAATTGTACGTGGTTTAGGCCGCCAACGAAGCTGGTTCCGCCCTTTTTCCCGGTACAAATTCTAGGTTTGCCAAAAACCCCTTGTTTGGTTGTCACAAACAGCGTACAATCATGGCGGACTCATTGAGTCCAAGTTGATTGGTCAGCAATGGCCACTGCAGGGGTTCGCCCAACTGGGCGAATCCCTTTTCTTTCGCCTGCCGTTCGCGCTTAGTGCATGTCCTTGTCGCCGAGGAGCGTCTGCATGTAGCAGATTTGCCCGGTGTGATAGACCATGTTCCAGCGGTGGTAGTCGGCCACGTCGGCCACGCGCCACGGCTCGGGACCCCAGAACTTCATTTGCCCTTCCAGGTCGGCATCGGCCATGCCGCGGATGTAGTCCACCAGGGCGGCGTTGGCCGTACGCAGGGCGGCGGCGGCTTTCTCCAACGTGTCGAGCTGAGCCTTGGTGGCCTCGAATTCGGCGATCATCTCGGGCGTGAAATCGGGCATGGTTTTGGCCGTGAGCGTGGCCGGCATGTGGCCGCAGATAATGGCGCACTCGGCGACTTGGTCGAGAGCGCTGCGCGCGCCTTCGGGTTGCCAGGTGACCTTGTCGGCGGGGAGCGCCTCGGCTTGTCGAATCAGCCCTTCGCAGCAGAACGCGGTTTGATCCGCAATAAAATCTTGAACTCGCATAGGATGTTTAGCTTAGCCCATGGGGTTGATGCCGAGCAACTGCAACAGGTAGGCGATCTGCCCTTCGTGGTAGGCCATGTTCCAGGTGTGATAGGTCACGGTGTCGGCGACGCGGTGCTCGCCCCACGGCATTTCGACGTTGGCTTCGAGGTCGGCTTCGGTGAGCGTGGCCACGTGGTCAATGAGGCGCTGGGTGTCGGCCCGCAGGAGCCGCTCCAGCTCGGTGGGATCGGTGATGAGCGCGCGATTGCGGGCCCACCGCGCCATGTTCTCGGCGGCGAAGGATGCCTTGCGCTCGCTGTAGACCTCCCAGTTGGCGCTGAGCGCGGTCGCGACTTCTTGATATTGGTCCAGGGCGCTGCGCATGCCTTCTTGCGGAACCCAGGCGAGCTTATCGGCGGGCACGCGGTTGACCATGGCGATGAAGGCGCCTTGTTGGTTAAGAAGTTGGCGAGCGAGCAGTTCCTGAGCGGTCATGCGCTCAGGTTACCGCCGGGATGTTTCATAATAGGTCAAGCATGGAAACAACACTTGTTCTAATTAAGCCCGGCGGAGTGAGCCGCAATCTTATCGGCGAGATCACACGCCGCATCGAGGCTCGTGGCCTGACGATCGCCGCCATGAAGTTGGTGCAGCCGGAGCGCGCCACGGTGGAAGCCCACTACGCCGAGCACGCCGAGCGCCCGTTCTTTAAGGATGTTTGCGACTACCTGACCAGCGGCGCGATTGTCGCGATGGCGGTCAGCGGTACCAACGCGGTGAAGGCGATTCGCGCGATGATGGGCGCGACAAACCCCCTCGACGCGACGCCGGGTACGGTTCGCGGCGACTTCGCGTTGACGATTGACGACAACCTGGTTCACAGTTCGAGCGACCCCGAGGCTTCGGAGCGCGAACTCGGCCTTTGGTTCCCCGAAGGCTTGGCTCGCTAAGCTGGTTTAGGCAGACGAAAAAACGCCCCCGCGCCAGTCGGCGTCGGGGGCGTTCTTTTTCTGCAACTTAGGTGTTGAGGGCGGCGAGAATGTCTGGGTCGTTAGGATCGATTTCGTCTACCACCGATGGGTACAAGATTTTCCCATCGCGAATTGCCGCCGCGCGGGCCTTGCGGTCCGCGGGCAAAGCATCTGCCATCGCCTTGACCGTGGCCGCCCTTTCCTCTGCCGAGAGCTCTTCGAGCCGTAGCACAGAAGGCGGGGAGGAGAGCCCGAGAAACACCTTTACCCTGACCCAAAACGAGGCAGAGGACTTGAGCTCTGCCCACTCCTGTTCGCTCCGGATAGAATGCGGTGCCATCTTTCTTACTTCAATTCCGGCGATGTCGGCATCCCTTCGCCCGACATTGACGGGCGGCCCGATTCCTGCTCGCGCATGGCCGTGCCGATGAGGCCGATCAGCTTGTCGTAGTTCAGCGGAATAAACAGCCGACCTATCATGCGCTCGCCATTCTTGCCCGAGGTCATGGTGATGGCCGCTGATTCGCCACCAACCGCAGCGAGAATGTCGGCGAACGCCGGGCCTCTTCCACCCTGCGATTCGGTGATCTGCTTTTCAAAGCGAGTCAACATCCGGCCGTGATTAAACACGACCACGAACGAGTCGTCGTTGCCCTGCTTGCTCAAGAACGACGTCGTCGAGGCGTCGCCGCTTAACGGCTTGGTGCCCGTGACAAGCGATTCCATCATCGTCTTGCTCGAAGCCAGCGTGAGACCGTTTTCGTACTCCGACATGATCATCGGTTGCGAGGTGCCCTTGCCTTCCCAGGCTGGTTTGCCGGCGACTTCAATCGGCGCGAACGTCATGGCTTGCGAGCCGGCCATCTCGCGGTTGGAGGCCGACTTGCGAATCGCGGCGCCGACGCGGGTTGCGGCTCCGGCATCGCCTTCGGCGCGAATGAAGAAATCAACATCGGTCGGTTTGCCCGAGGCCGAGGAATACACGCCCGCCGAGAACGTCCCGGCGAGTAGCGGCTTGACATCGTTCTCGAGGCTTAGACCCGACTTCGTTTCGAACTCCGAGATCATCTTCTTGGCGTCCGGAACCACGGCACTGACCGCTTCGGAGTACTGGGTCAGGAATGCACCCATTCCTTGATACGCCAGGAATCCCAGGCTCCCGGCGGGAATGCGGTTCAGCTCGGTTTGGTTAATGGGTTTCATCTCCGTCGCCATCTTGGCGACCATCGAATCCTTCTTGAATGGGATCGTCGAAACGTCCAAGGCCAGGCCGTCGCCCTGAATCGTGATGCTCATGCCCAGGGAGTAGGCGGTCAGCTCGCTCATGGCGTTGTTGTTTGCGGCCGCACCCGCCAATTCCGCGGCTTTCCCGTAGTCGCTGTACACCAGCAGGTTCGCGTCGCTCGGCAATACCTCGCGGCATGACTTGTACCCCGGGACGCTCAAGATGTTGGGCGTCTTTTGCTCCTTCACGTCGAGAATCTTTTGGAACGTGTTCTGGGTGTCGGTGACCACCAAGTAGTCACCCATCATGTTCAGGGTAATTGGCGCCTTTTCGCCAGCGCCCTTGCGCACCAAGTCTTCCACGCGGCCGCGATCTTTCACGGCGAAGAAACCGGCCATTTGCGGAGTCTTGTTCGGGCCGAGCCACACGGCCATGGCGTAGCTGGTCGCTAAGTTCTTGCGGAGTTCGTTCGCAAGCGGGTGGCCCTGCAGCATGCCGGCGACGGTCTCGTCGAACTTCTTGTCGAGGCCCTCGCGCTCCAGCGCCTTGGCGATGGTTTGCATGGTCAGCGCCTGACGTGCGCTCGGCGCGGTGTCAAACGACATTACGAAAACGGAGTCGGCGGGGACGTATTGCAGCGCGCTTTCGCCCTTGCGGTCGCTCAGCATCTTGTAAGCGATTCCTCCGGCGACGGCGAGACCAGCCGTAGCGGCCAGACCAATAACGAGCGATTTACCTTGACGAGTTCTCATGACAACAATAACCTACTTGCCATATTCTAACAAGTCGGGCATGAAAACAGTTGCGTTTTCTAGTGCTTAATGCTCATCAACGCGCGAAAAGTGCACAACGGTGACGATATGCGCGGGCGTCACGAACTCGCCGTACACCCGGGTGAGCAGCGTAATCATTTCGTCTTGCGTGCGAAGCTCGGGGTTCTCGCGCTCAATATCGCGCGGCGAAAGCTCGCTGATCGGCTTAACTTCCACCTTGTCAATAATCGCCGAATACAGCTTCTGGCGACGTGCGTAGCGGTTGCCGACCGTCACCCACACAATGCTTCCCGAACTGTACTTGTCCGACTTGTCGCCCAGGCGAATCGTCGCCGTTTTGCGGCCCGTGCGGAGCACGTCTTCATAAAGGTCGGTGTAAAAATTCAGGGCAAACATGCAGGCTCTCCATTATATCGGTCGGCAACCCACGCTGTCACTAGCTAGCCGGGCCAGATTTGTGCCGTACGCGCAAATTAATCATCTCCACGATCACCGCAAACGCCATCGCGAAGTACGTGTACGCCTTGGGAATGTGCATGCCAGTGGACTCTGCGACCAAGTTCACGCCGATGAGAATGAGGAACGAAAGCGCCAGCACCTTGATGGTCGGATGCTTCTCGACGAACTCGCTGATGCTCCGCGCAAAGAACAGCATGAACCCGACCGCGATGACGACCGCGACGATCATCACGCCGATCTTGTCGGCCATGCCGACGGCGGTGATCACGCTATCGAGCGAGAACACGATGTCCAGCACGAAAATCTGCGCGATGATCGCCGGAAGCGTCGCCTTGACGCCGGATTCGCCATGCGATTCGTCGCCTTCGAGCTTGTGGTGGATCTCCTTGACCGACTTCCAGATGAGGAACATCCCGCCCACGCCGAGGATGATGTCGCGCCAGTTGACCTGTTGCGCTTCGGCGGAGGCACCGAGCCAGGGCACCGTGAACACCGGATCGGTGAGGCCCATCACCCATTTGATGCTGAGCAGCAACAAGATGCGGCTGATGAGAGCGACGGCCAGGCCCAGGTTTCGGGCCTTCGCGCGCTCTTCGGGCGGCAACTTGCCGCTCAAAATCGAAATGAAGATGATGTTGTCGATCCCGAGAACAATCTCGAGAATCGTCAACGTGAGAAGAGCGACCCAAGCCGAAGGATCGCTCACCCAACTAAATAGATCCATCGCTGGATTATACGTGTCTCGTGCGCTTTAGGGTGCTTGCAACAAGAACTGACCCCACTGCGAGTCGGTCGCCCACTTCAGGCGCGCGTAGTCCGTCGCCCGCGACGTGAACTGCGAACTCGCGCCAAGCTCAATGGAAATGCCCTTGCTGTTCGGCGATACCGAGTTGTGGCCTTCCCACAGAATCGCGTTGACCGCCGCGGCCTCGACCGCCGCCCCGGCGGTTTTCACCGCATTGGGCGTGCCCTCCTGTTCGCTGAGGCGCTGAATGAAGTGCCGCAGATCGTAGAACGTGCGCCCCGAATAGTTTTGCGTAATCGCGCGGGCCGCTGGAATCGGCGCGGTGAGCGCGTTGGCATTGGCAATCAGCGCGGTCTTGTAGTCGCGCACGGCGCTGGCTAGCGCCGGCAACTTGCTCGTGTCAATCACGCTCTGGGTGATCTTGCGGCTTGCGTAAGGCGGGTTGTTCACCATGCCATCCACAAAGCCCTTGGTCAGGCTTGCGGTGGTCGCGTCAGGGTTAGCGGCAAATGGCGCAAACACGCTTTGGTAGGGATAGCCTTCGCCGGGCGGGCTCTCCTCGCTGCCAATCACGTAGTCGGTGTAGTCCTTCACCTCGTACATAATCTCGGCCATCTGCATGAGGCTGGCATCCCACGCCAGGAAGTCAAAGTGGTAGCCGGTGAGGCACTGATCCAGTTCCCAAGTGTCGATGCTCGATCCGGTTTGATCGTCAAACGAAACGCCGCGAGTCCAGGCGAGGTCGTTGTTGCGACTCCACCCGCTGCCGTGATTCCACACGATCAGGCCGACCCGGTCGCTCGGATAGTTGGTCTTGCCCCACTCGATAAAGTCGCGCAGAGTCTGGTTGGCACCCATGTCCACCTCGGTGCCCATGTCCTCGACAAGCTGGCTCCCCAGCGTCGAGGTGTTGCTGTCGCGCTTGACCAAGTACCGCCGCGTGCCATCGAACGTGGACTGCGAAAACTGGTCTTGCGACTGCTTCCACTGCACGACAAACCGCACGTCGCCGGTGGTGACCTGCTCCATTTGGTTCACGTTCAGATCGGAATAGCTATACAAATCGTTGGCCGCGTTGAGATACACCAAGATCGTCCACTTGGTGCGCGTGGCGTTGAATTCGGCGATGGTAATCGGTGCCGATCCGGTGACGCTCGATGGCGTGTGGGTGCAGCGCACCGCGCCCGAACCCACCGTGTTGCCCAGCGCGATGCCTTGGCTGTTGATGCTGGCCACGCCGCCGAGAGTGGACCACACATAACTATCGGCATTGCTAAACACGTAGGCGTTGCCCGAGGTCTTGGCCTGGGCGTAAAACTGCTTCGACTGGGTTTGGAGCCACGTCGCCGAACCCGGCTTGATCTCCACGCTATCCACGGTGCCACCCACTTCGGTCTGCACGGAGGCCGCGCCGCTGCCCGTGACCTCGACTTCGGTGCGCACCGAACCCAGCAGGGTGCCGTCGCCGGAGGTTTGGCTGTAAAGGAACGACTCGACGGTGACGGTGCCGGTCGGCAGACCCGTAAAGCTGAGCGTATCGCCGCTGGTGCGATCGAGCACCATGTTGCGCAGGGAAGTGCCGGCGGCATTTCGAATCACCACAATCTGCGATTGGCCGGTGCCCGAACCGGGGTCCACACGCGATGTCCAATAGGTGCGGTAGTTCAGCGCGCCCGCCGCCGAGCCGCCTCCCCCGCCGCCGCAACCACTGAGAATTGCCAGGGTCGCCAGGGCCAGCGCTGTGGAACGAATGAAGTGAGTCACTGGGAAGTTAGACGCCTGAATCGGGGGGAGAGTTTGACCTTTTTGGCCGCGACTCAGCGCGACAGTTATGACGAATCTGGACCAGTTTTGCGAGGCATTGGCCAAGCTCGGTATCTCGGCGAGTACCTGCTTGGAGGGCGAAGCCACGTCTGGATTCCCGGTCATCTTGCGCCTTGGCGATGGTTCGCCGCTTTACTTGGACCTGCCCGAAGCGATTCTGCTCAACAATCTCGACCCCGACGCCGTCGGCATGGCGGTCATTGATTCGGCCGGAACCGTGCGCAAAACCTGGGGCATGGTCCGCGATTTGGCCGAGACCTCGATTCTGGATTCCGAGCTCGCCTCGACGGTGATGAACGCGTTTCGCGGCGTGCAGGGCGCGCTGTATCTCAACGGACGCCGCTACTTTGTCGGGCCGCTGAAAAACCCCAACGGCAACGAAGTGTTGCTGCTTGCGGTTGATGCCTCCGACGAAGAAGTGCACCTGCGCCAAGCCCAACGATTCGAATTTGAAGCGCGCGGCCTGCGCAAAATCGGCAAGGTGCTGACGATGAATCAGACCCTGGAGACGATTTGCTACTCCGCGGTCCACGAGATCGCCTCGGTGGCCGAGCTGAGCGTAGCCCTCCTGTGGGTGGAAGGCGAAAACGGCGCGTACGACCTGCGGTCGAGCGTTGGCGCCAACCGCAACGGCACGACTCTGCTCGCCCAACTGCACGACAGCGGCACCTACACTTGCGCCGCAGAGTTGGTCATCGGCAAGCGCGAACCGTTCCTGGTGCGACAAGTGTCGGGGCATATCCTCACCGCCGATCTCGAAGCGAAGTTCTGCTACCTCAAGCCGGGCGGCCTGCTCGTGTTGCCGCTGATGATCGGCGACCGCTTGTTAGGCGTGCTCGAGCTCATTGCTCGCGACCAAGATTTTGAGTTCTTCGAGCGGCGCGGGTTCTTCGAGACCGTCGCCGAGCACCTCGCGCTGGCGCTCAACTCGGCGCTGATGTTCGAGTCGTTTGAGCGGCTCGCGACGATTGATCCGCTGACCGGGGTGGCCAACCACCGCGCCATGCAGGAGTTTCTGCTCCGCCGCATCTTTGAACAAGAGCGCAGTGGCCAGGAAATGGGCGTCATCATGCTCGACGTGGACCACTTCCGCTCGTTCAACGAGGAGGAGGGGCACGACGCGGGCGACCAAGTGTTGCGCAAGGTGGTGGACGCCATGCGCCAGGCGATTCGGCCCTACGATCTCGCCGCGCGCTACGGCGGCGAAGAGTTCACCGTGATTCTGCCCAACAGCAGCGCCGAAGAGGCCATGCGCGTGGCCGAACGCATTCGCAAGAAGATCGAGCAGATTGAATACATCACCGCCAGCGGATTGCGCCGCGTGGTGACCGCCTCGCTGGGCGTGGCGATGTATCCGCACATTTCTCGCGAGCCGCAGGCGTTGCTCAAAGCCGCCGACGTCGCGCTGTATCAGGCCAAGGGCGCGGGCCGCAACCGCTGCGTGCTTTACGTGCCCGAGCTTGGCGCGGGCAAAGACCCGGCAACCGAGATTGATCTGACCGCCGTGCTCAAGGGCAAGTGGCGCAAGTCGGGCGAAGCCTTCGCCGAAGCGCAGGGCGGGCTGCTGCAATCGCTGAGCATCGATCTGGCGCTAAGCGCGGGCCAGCAACAGATTCTCAAAGCAGTGCTGAAGCTATTACCGCTCTACAGCGACGCGATGGCGAGCGGCAACGAGCGCACTTTGCGTTTGCTAAAAGAAGCCGGCGAACTCCGCACGGTGTGGCCGACCTTGGAAGGTACGCGCGAAAGCTACGATGGCAGCGCCGCGACCGGAAAATCGGGCGACCAAGTGCCGCTGCTCTCGCGACTCGCCACCATCTTGTTCGAGGCGCACGCGCATGCCGGACAAGGGTTCGTCAGCGAGCCGGGCCGGTTCGACCCGCACCTCGTCAACCTGGTGTTGCGGTCGCAGCGAGCGGCCTAGCCCCAAATCAGTTCGGGCTTGATAATGATCGTCTCGGCGCGATCCGGGCCGATGCTCGCGATGGCCACCGGCGTGCCCGTGAACTCCTCAATCACGCGCATGTATTCCTTCACCGTCGCCGGAAGCTCGTCGTAACTGCGCATTGGGCAGAGGTCTTCGGTCCACCCCGGAATCGTGCGGAACACCGGCGTCACGCGGGCGAAATCCTCGATGTCGGCGGGCAGATATTCAATCGGTTGACCGTCGAGTTCGTAGCCGATCGCGAGTTTCAGCTCGGGAATGTCGCGCAGCACGTCCAGCCGCGTGACCACCCAACCGCTCAACGAGTTGAGCCGGGCCGACTGGCGCAGCGCGACCAAGTCGAGCCAACCCGTGCGGCGCGAACGTCCGGTGACGGTGCCAAATTCCTGGCCTTGCTGACGAATCTGCTCGCCGATGTCATCCAGGAGCTCGGTCGGGAACGGTCCCGAACCCACGCGGGTGGTGTAGGCCTTGCACACGCCCAGCACGTTTTCGATGGCGCGCGGACCGATGCCCGTGCCCAAACAAGCACCGGCGGCCACCGGATGGCTGCTCGTGACGTAGGGGTACGTGCCGTGATCCAGGTCCAGGAACGTGCCTTGCGCGCCCTCAAAGAGCACCTTGTCGCCGCGGTAAACGGCTTCCTGCACAAGCCAGTCTGTGTCGCAGACGTAGGGTCGCAGGCGGTTGGCGTAGGCTTCGTATTCGGTGAACACGGCGTCGAAATCGAGTTCGGCCTTGCCAAAGAGCGCCAGATAGCGATTCTTGACGGCGATGACTTCGCTCAGCCGTTCGCGGAACCGTCGCTCGCACACAAACTCGCACATACGGATGCCGATCCGCGAGACCTTGTCTTGATAAGCCGGGCCGATGCCGCGGCTGGTGGTGCCGATTTTGTTGTTACCTCGGGCTTCTTCTTCGAGCTCGTCCAGCAGGCGGTGATAGGGGAACACGACGTGCGCCGCGCGCGAGATCATGAGCTTGCCGATCTCAGGCTGAATCGCGATCGTGCGGTCGAGCTCATCCAGCAGCCCCTTGGGGTCAATCACCATGCCGCCGCCGAGGATGGCGGTGCTGTCGCGGTGCAAAATGCCCGCCGGCAGGAGTTGGAATTTGAAGGTTTTGTCGCCGACGATGACGGTGTGTCCGGCGTTGTTGCCGCCGCTATAGCGAATCACGTGCTTCGCGTCTTGGGCGAGCACGTCCACCATCTTGCCCTTGGCTTCATCGCCCCATTGGGCACCGACGATAACGAGAGTTGACATCCGGCTGGGTCTCCAGTGGAGCCCATTCCGGGCACCGTTGGAAAATTATACCGGGGTGGCCCGATTCGGCGAAGGTCAGATAATTTTGCTGGCGAAAAGTGCTCGGATTTTGGGGGACTTCAGTTAGAATGAGGTGTGTCTCTTTCTTCTTGCCCGGGATGGGTGCGTCTGTCCGGCCTCATTCTGCTGGTCGTCGCAACGCCATGGTTGGTGAGCGCTCAAGCTCCGGCGATTCCTATTCGCATGTGGTTCGCCTACGGGGACGAAGCGAGCGCGCAGCGAGCAAGAGCAAGCGGTGTCGATCCCTCGGCGGCGGTCGGCAGGGAGATTGCCGGACGTCTCGCCGTGCCCACCAGCGGAAGAGCATTCAAGGTTCAGTTCTGGTGCGAAATGAGTAATCCAGCGGGTGTCGCAGAGTTAGCCTTGCCGAGTATTAACGTTGCGTTCGATCGCACTTTCTGCGGCGATGCAAATCAAAATCCGCCCCTAAACTCACAGAGCTTCCGAAAGGTTCGGCCAGCTGGAGCAAATCAGAACAATTATCTCGAAGCGTTTTCAAATGGCGCGATCGTCCCCGCGTGGAGGAATGCTAACACGATTAGCGATTTGGATAACAATGGCGTGCAAGATACAGCGCAAATTGACTACCTTCAGAGGCTGCCGAGTGCATGGCGACAAGGCACGCAGGGCCTGGGCGAAAGCTTGAGACCGGTAGGATTAGCGACCTACTTGGGTGCGCGCATCATTGACCCGCCCGGTTTTCCAAATGGACTCTATGCCTTTAAGATCCCAAACGCCACCCCGATGCGCTTGTTTGACTTGAACTGGGTGTCCATGATGTCGCTGGCCGACACTTACGGTACGAAAACCGGAGAGACTGGACTGACGATCACGGCGAGTCCTCAGATTGGGTTAGCCAATTCGACCTCAATTATTGGAAGCTCAGCCCACACCGGGGCGAAGTACAGCCTGGTCGCGGTCGCTCCCGAGCCGAACGGCTTGCTCGCCCTCGCTGCCAGCATCCTGCTTGCCCGGCGGAGGCGATAATGAAGGGATACCTGCTCGTAGCCGCTCTCCTTCCGGTGTTGGCCGTTGGTCAAGCGCAGCACACGTCAATTCGCTACTGGTTTGCGTATGGCGACTCTAGTACCTCGCAACTCGCTCGCGTTAGCGGAATAGATTCTCAGGCAGCGGTTGGACGCGAGATTCCTGCGCGTCTTGCCGTTCCCGCAATGGGAAGCTTCAAAGTCCAGATGTGGTGCGTTGTAAATAGCTCATCGGGAATTGATCGGTTGCTCAACACGGCATCCGTAAACCTGGCATTCGACCGTACCTATTGCGGAGATGCCAATCAGAATCCGCCGCTCAACGCACAAAGCTTTCGCAAAGTTCGTCCTTCTGGGACAAATCCAAACGACTACCTCCAAGCCATAACGGATGGCGGTATCTTGCCGGCCTGGGTCAGTGGCAATAAACGCAGTGACGAGGATAACGATGGGATTCAGGATACGGCGCAACTTTCTTATACGCAAGCATTTCCAAGCGCCTGGCGCCAAGGAACCCAGGGCTCGGGCGAGAGCCTGCGGCCCGTAGGATTAGCGACTTACATGACGCCACGACTCGTAACTCCCACGCAGTTTGCAGGTGCCTTTTCAAGTTTTAAGATTCCAAACGGAACTCCGTTCCGGCTTTTCGACGTGAACTGGGTTTCAATGCTATCGGTGGGTTCTACTTATGGGAACGCGCATGGCGAGACGGGCCTGACAATCACAACAAGCACTCAAACTGGCCTTGCCAACGCCACATCAATCTTGAGCAACTCAGCCCACACCGGCGCGAAGTACACCCTGGTCGCGGTCGCTCCCGAACCAAATGGCTTGCTCGCCCTCGCCGCCAGCATGGTGCTTGCGCGGCGGAGGCGGACATGAGGAGATATTTTCTGGCGGCTGCCTTCCTCCCCGTGCTGGCCGTTGGTCAGACCGTGCGATTCTGGTTCGGCTACGGGGATGAAGCAACCGCTCAACGGGCAAGGGCGTCGGGAGTTGACGCGCAAGCTGCTGTCGGCCGTGAGATCACGAACCGGCTTGCAGTGCCGCTTAGTGGGGGAGCGTTTAAGGTTTCGTTGTTTTGCCTAGCTTCCCATCCCACCCCTGGTGCTATCTACGCAGTTTCAATGACCGTCAACTTGGCATTTGATCGTACATTTTGTGGAGACGCAAATCAGAATCCTCCTCTAAACTCGCAAAGCTTTAGGAAAGTGCGACCGGCAGGTGCCAACCAAAACAATTACATCGAGTCAATCACGAATGGTGCACTGGTTCCCGCATGGAGGACCGAAACCGCGTTCGTTGATCTCAACCACGATGGCATGCCGGACACGGCCAGAATTGACTACTCGCAAACACTCCCGAGCGCTTGGCGTCAGGGTACGCAGGGTTCCGGCGAAAGTCTTAGACCGGTAGGGTTGGCTTCGTACATGAAGGGGCGCGTTATCGATCCCACCGGTTTCCCCACTGCTCGATATGGATTTAGGGTGCCTAACGGCACATCTTTCCGCCTCTTCGATGTGAACTGGGTTTCGATGCTCTCTCTCGGAGGCACCTATGGCACCCGGCCGGGAGAAACTGGTTTGACGATTACCGCAGGGTTCGATTCGGGCTTGGCAAACACAACAACCATAGTCCCCGGCGCCACGCACACCGGAGCAAAGTACACCCTGGTCGCGGTCGCTCCCGAGCCGAATGGCTTGCTTGCCCTCGCCGCCAGCACCCTGCTTGCGCGGCGAAGGTCCGCGAACAAGTCTCGTCCGCTCCCTTAATCCACCCCAACAGCCCCCGCGCGACCAACCAGCCATAATAACCCCATGAGTTCGGTGCTCCTGGATGCGAGTGCGATGAAGCGGACCTTGGGGCGGATTGGGCACGAGGTGCTTGAGGCGAACCACGGCGCGGAAAACCTGGTGGTGCTTGGCGTGTTGCGGCGGGGATATCCCATCGCCAAACGTTTGGCCTGGCACATGACCGAGATTGAGGGTCAAACCGTGCCCTGCGGCAAGCTCGACGTGCGACCCTATCGCGACGACGCCCCCTTTGATGGCGAAGACCAAAGCGAGGTGCCGTTTGAAGTCAACGGCAAAACCGTGCTGTTGGTGGACGAAGTCGTATTCACGGGGCGCACCATCCGTGCCGCCATCGACGCGATTCTGAAGTTCGGGCGACCCAGCAAAGTGCTACTCGCCAGCCTCATTGATCGCGGCCATCGGGAGCTCCCGATTCAGCCCGATTTTGTGGGGCGCGTGGTGGTGACCGAGCCCGCCGACCGCATTATTGTTAAGGTTCACGAGCTCGATGGCGAGGACGCCGTTCTGCACGAAGAGGTGACGGTGTGAGCCGCGCCCTGACCGCCATTCGCACGCTCGACGTGCCGACAATTGAGGCGCTGATTGAGCGCGCTCGCCAGCATCGCGAGCATCTCAACTCTGGTGCGAGCAAACCCGAAGGCGGCAAGCGCATCGGGCTTCTGTTCTTCGAGGGCTCCACTCGTACGCGGGTCAGCTTTGAGCAGGCCGCGCACTACTTGGGTCACACCTGCGTGAACTTTGCCAGCCAGGGCAGCAGCATGGCCAAGGGCGAAACGTTCCGCGACACGATTCTTACGCTCAAGCACGAGCGGCTGGACGCGATGGTGATTCGGCATCCGGCCAGCGGGTCGGCGGCGCTCGCGCAGCAGTTTTTCGAAGGGCCCGTCATCAACGCGGGTGACGGCAAGCACGAGCACCCGACTCAGGCGCTGGGTGACGCGCTGACCATTGCCGACCACTTTGGCACGCTGCAAGGGCTCACCATCGCGATCGTCGGCGACGTCGCGCACTCGCGGGTCGCTCGCTCCAACGCGTTTTTGCTGAGCATGCTGGGCAACGAGGTGCGATTCGTCGGGCCGCGCACGCTTATGCCGGGGCATCCCGCGCGGTTGCCGGGCCATATTTATTACGACCTGAACCCCGGCATTCGCGGGGCGGACGTGGTGATGTGCTTGCGGTTGCAACGCGAGCGCATGGACGACGGCTTGCTCACCAGCGTCAACGAGTTTCGGCGGATGTATCAGATCAACGGCAACACCTTGCGCTACGCCAACAAGGACGCGATTGTCATGCACCCGGGCCCCATGAATCGCGGCGTGGAGATTGACGACCTGACCGCCGATGGGAGCGCCTCGCACATTTTGAACCAGGTGGAGAACTGCATTTTCGCGCGCATGGCCGCGCTCGACTACGTGTTTAGCGGAGAAAGCGCATGAGAACCTTGCTGAAGAACGGACGCATTTTGGACCCCTCGCAAGAGCTGGACCTGGTCGGCTCGGTGCTCATCGAAGACGATCGGATCATCGAAATGGGCGTCGAGGTGGATACCCGCGGTGTGGAGGAGGTGTACGACTGCACCGACATGTGGATTACGCCGGGTCTGGTGGACCTGCACGCGCACCTGCGCGAGCCCGGCGAGGATCACAAGGAGAGCATTATCAGCGGCACCAAGGCGGCCGCGGCGGGCGGGTTCACCACCATCTGCTGCATGCCCAACACCACTCCGCGCCTCGATCGCCCGCAGCTGATTGACTTCATCCTCGATCGCGCGGCCTCGCCGGA
Organism: Chthonomonas sp.; assembly: GCA_016788425.1. Lineage (NCBI taxonomy): Bacteria > Bacillati > Armatimonadota > Chthonomonadia > Chthonomonadales > Chthonomonadaceae > Chthonomonas > Chthonomonas sp. The sequence continues at coordinate 136,110 of JAEURQ010000003.1, read as the reverse complement.
AGCGGGTGGCATTTTCGTCGCGCCGGTCGGCGCGCTGACTCGGCAAGGGTCGGTGGACCAGATTACGGACCTCGCCGCGCTGAAAAAGGCGGGCATTGTCGCCGCCAGCGACGAGGGTGCCCCGATTCAGAACAGCAAGATCATGACGCGGGCGATGGAATATTGCCGCCAACTGAACTTGCCGATCATGGCTCACTGCGAGGACACGACCCTGAGCGAGGGCGGCGTGATGAACGAGGGCCCGACCAGCGCCATGCTGGGGCTCAAGGGCATTCCGCGCAGCGCCGAAGAGATCATGATCATGCGCAACTGCCTGCTGGCGCTTCACACGGGTTGCGCGGTCCACATTTTGCGGGTCAGCACGTGGGGCGGCATCGAAATGATTCGGCAGGCGAAGTATCTCGGCGCGCCGGTCACCTGCGAAGTGTGTCCGCAGTATCTGATGATCACCGACGAAATGGTCGGCGAGTTCGATCCGCGATACAAAACGACGCCGCCGTTCCGCACGCAGATTGACATTGACATTCTTCAGCAAGCGTTGAGCGACGGCACGATTGATTCGATCGCGAGCGACCACAGTCCGCACGCGGCCTACGAGGTGCTGGTGCCGTTTGAGGAGGCGCCCTTCGGCATGCCCGGGCTGGAAACCGTGCTCGCCGCGACGCTCACCAACATCACGCACAAGGGTCTGCTCAGTCCGCTGGACACGATTCGCAAGCTCAGCACCGAACCGGCGCGCATTGTCGGGCTCGACGCGGGCACGCTCAAGCCGACTGAAACGCCGGTCGCGCAGGTCACCGTGATCGATCCGAACTGCGAATGGCGATTTGACGCGCGGCGTACTTCAACCAAGGCGAAGATTTCGCCGTTTGATGGAATGGAGTTCCGCGGCAAGTCCATGCTGACGTTCTGCGGGTCGGAAGTGTATTGCGATGGACGATTTGCGGGAGAGCGGTACGAGACGTTTGATCAAGACTAGGGCCGCGTTCTTGGTGCTGGCGGGCATGGCGCTGCTGGGTTGCGACCGCACGTTGCTCGATCCGAACGATCCGCGCAATGCATCGAAGGTTTCGGCGGAGCAGCTGCAAATCGGCATCCGCAACGCCTACGAGCGCACCCGCGATTGGGTCGAAACCAAGAAGATTTCCGCCGAAGAGGGTGATCGCCGCTTTCAGGCTTACGTTGACCTGGTTGTTCAGAACCTGGATACCACCAAGCTGGTGGAAGAGGATATGTGGCGTTACGGCGACATCTACCGAACCGCAAAGCGCTGGGACTTGGCTGAGCTGACGCTCGAAATCGCGAGTCGCGACGCCGAAACCGAGGATCGCCGCGTGAACGACACTCTGCGCTACGCCGAGGCGCTGGCTCACAACAAAAAGGTGACCGAGGCGGTTCGGGTGGCGCGTAAGGTGTTCAACACCGACCACATCAACAAGGCGCCGATTCTGCTGGCCGTTTACTTGGAGATTGTTCCCGCGGGTCGCGGCAAGGGTCACGACCTGGAACTCGCGAAGCTGATCCGGGACGCCGTAGAGCAGCATAAGCAAACCATGGTGGACCCCACCACCGAGCCGGGGCGCATGTTCCTGATGGCGCGGCCCTCGCACATCCGCAACGCGCTGCGGTTGGCCAACGAACTGGCGGCGGGCACATTTGGCAAGGACGTCGGCGTTCAGGCGTAGAAACCTCGGGCGGTAAACTACTTTCGTGCTGGAGAAGCTAAACGACATCGAGAAACGGTTTGAGGCGATTGAGGAACAACTCCTCGATCCCAGCATCGGCTCGAACCCGAGGGAGCTTCAACGCCTCGGCAAGGGTCGGGCAGAGCTCGATCCGATCGTCACGCTCATTCGCCAGTACAAGCGAACTCTCAACGAGCTGAGCGAAGCCCATGCCCTGCTGGACGATCCGGAGATGAAGGAACTCGCGCAGGAAGAACTGCCGCGCCTGAAGGAAGACGTGGTTCGGCTAGAAGAGGATCTCAAGATGATGCTGGTGCCGAAGGACCCCAACGACGCCAAGCCGGTTATCATCGAAATCCGTCCCGCGGCGGGCGGCGACGAGGCGGGGCTGTTCGCCAGCGACCTGTTCCGGATGTATCAGCGCTACTGCGAGCGGCGTCGCTGGAAGCTGGAAGTGATGGATCACGAGGAAACCGGTCTCGGCTCGACCAGCCGAGTCGTGTTTAACATCACGGCTGCCGGCGCCTATAGCCAACTGAAATTCGAATCCGGCGTCCACCGCGTGCAGCGCGTCCCGGCGACCGAGTCGGGCGGGCGCATCCACACCTCGACGGTGACCGTGGCGGTACTGCCCGAAGCCGAGGAAGTGGACGTGGATATCCGCGCCGATGATCTGGAAGTCTCAACGTTCTGTAGCAGCTCGGCGGGTGGCCAGCACATGCAAAAGAATGAGACCGCAATCCGGATTATTCATAAGCCGAGCGGCATTGTCGTGACCTGTCAGGATGAGCGAAGTCAGGCGCAAAACAAGCTCAAGGCGATGGCCGTGCTCCGGGCGAAGGTCCACCAAATGGAGCAGGAAAAGCTCGACGCCGAGCGCGCCGGTTTGCGCAAGGGCCAGGTGGGCAGTGGCGATCGAAGCGAGAAGATTCGCACGTACAACTTCCCGCAGAGCCGCATCACCGACCACCGCATCGGATTTAACGCGCACAACATGATCGGTTTTATGGATGGCGACATTCAGGACATGATCGACGCCCTGATTCAGGACGACATCGCGAAAAAACTTGCCGAAGAATCAGCGGCATAGTATTATTTTCAGGGCAATATGTCCGATAATGGGAGCATGGGTAAGGCAAAGCTCCTCCTCACATCGCTGGTAACTGCGGCCATTCTGTCGGGCTGCGGAGGCGGATCGCCGGTCGCGGGAACCGACCTCGAAGCGAATGCCGTGATTCAGTGGAATCGCCAACTTCTGGATAGTGTTACGCGCTCGACGATTGGCCCTCCGGCCACCGCGCGCGCCATCAGCATCGTTCACACGTGCATCTATGATGCCTGGGCCGCTTACGATATCAAGGCGAACGGCACCATGCTGGGCGGTACGCTCCGACGTCCGCAAGCCGAACACACGTTTGAGAATAAGCGAAGGGCGATTTCGTACGCCGCATATCGCGCTCTATTGAATTTGTATCCGGCGGAAACCGCCACGCTTCGCGCCAAGATGACGGCGATGGGCTACGATCCTGACGACGCCACGGAAGACCTCTCGACCGCGCAAGGCATCGGAAATCGCGCCGCTCGCGCGGTGCTGGAGTTCCGCGCCACCGACGGCTCGAACCAATCCGGAAACTACGCCGACACCTCGGGCTACGTCCCGGTCAACACGGCGGGCACGGTCAACGACCCTGCGCAATGGCAACCGATCCAGTTTGTCTCGGGTGCTACCCCCGGGTTCCTTTCCCCGCACTGGAACCGCGTCGCTCCGTTTGGCCTGACTCGGGCCAGCCAGTTCCGCACCGACGGCCCTCCGGCTTATGGTAGCGGGGCGCAGATTGCACAAGCTCAAGAGCTGTTGAACATCACCTCGAATCTGACCGACAAGCAGCGAGTGATTGCCGAGTATTGGGCCGACGGCCCCCGCTCGGTGACGCCTCCGGGCCACTGGAATCTGTTCGCCCAATACGTCAGCTCGCGCGATCGGCACGACCTCGACAAGGACGTCAAGATGTTCTTTATCCTCGGCAACACGCTGTTTGATGCAAGCGTTGCGTGCTGGGACATGAAGCGAGTTTACAACTCTAGCCGACCGTGGACGCAGCTGCGTCAAATGTTGGCCGGGACCGTGATCACCACTTACGTACCGGGCGTGGGTTATGCCTCACGCGACGGAAGCCAATGGTATCCGTGGCAGCCGGGCTCGTTCATCACGCCTCCGTTCCCCGAATACACCTCGGGTCACAGCACGTTCAGTGCGTCCTCGGCGGAAGTGCTTAAGCGCTTCACCGGTAGCGATTCGTTTGGCTATTCCGACACGTTTGCGGCTCGGGCGAGTAAGGTGGACGCCACGTTCCCAGCTTCGGCGGTAACGCTGTACTGGGATACGTTTACGGCGGCCGCGGATGAGGCGGGCATGAGCCGACTCTACGGCGGGATTCACTTCCGTGCGGGCGACCTTGATGGTCGCGATTGCGGTCGAAAGCTCGGCGCGTACGAGTACGACTTCTGCATGAGCTACATCAATGGAACTCGGGAAGCCCCGATTCAGCAACCCTAAGAACGACTTTCATCGTTGGCGACGAGTCCCTCGCTTTCCTTCGGGAGGCGGGGGCTCTTCATGCTGAGCAGCAGGAACTGCGTGGCCGAGGCGAGCAAGAAGAAGATCGCGGCGATGATGCCCTTGCGCGGCGACACGGGCGAAGGATCGACGATGGGGGTGTCCACCACTTTGTAGCGGCTGGGGTCGCGGAGTTCGGCCAGCTTGGCGCGATCCAGTTCGGACTTGAGGCGAGCCCGAGTCTGGAGCGCGAGATCGAACAGCGACTGGCTCTCTTGGATGAGAGCGTTGCGGCGGGGAAGGCCCCGCATTTGGCGGTCGAATTCGTCTTGGAATCGCTTGTAGACCTCCAGTGATTGGTTGAGCGCGCTGAGCTGAGCCTTGGCCTCGATGAGCTTGAGGTTGGTGCCGTCTTTGATGCGCGATCGTTGTCGCGCAAGTTCGGAGTTGGCCTGCTCTTCCACGGCTCGCAATCGCTTGTTGGCATCCTGAAACTCGGGTGAGAGGTTGGTGAACTTCCGCCCAATCTCGGCCATTTCGAGGCGTCGAGCCTGCAGTTCTTCGGCGAGCTTGGACATCGATGCGCTCGGCCCGGTGGACGCAGCGTTCTCGAGCGCAGAAACATCCTTTCCTGCTCCGGCCAGGTACTTGGAAAGTGCTTGCTCCTGCTGCCGAATGCTCGCGGCGGCCGCCTCCGCTTCGCTTTTGATCTCGACAACCTTGGTGCGCACTTGCAGGTAGCTGCGCGCCGACTCCTCGATGGAGTTGGGGCCGCCCGCGGCCAACGCTTCCAAGAGCTTTTGGCGTACGGTCTCTACTTCTGTGTCCGCCTTCTTGTATTGGTCTTCTACTAGCGCGCGGTTTGAACTGGCGAGGCTCATGGTGAGTTCGCTGGCTCGGCGATCGAGGTGCTGTTTCAGGTGGTTGACAATCGACTGGCAGAGCTCGGCGTTATCCTCGGTGCAGGTGATGAGCAGAAACCCGTTTTTGTCGGTGCTGACGCTCACCGCGGATCGCAGTCGCTCGACGGCGGCGAGTTCGTTGCTCGCTCCCCACGCTCTTGCGAGGTCGAGCTTGTCCACGGTTTCTGTGAGACAAGTGCGGCTGAGCAGGATGCCCGTGGCCGAAGCAGGTCCGCTGGCAACCAGCGGCGAACTGACGGCTCCGCCGAGGGAGACAATGGCTCCGGCGTCGCCTTCGGCAACCGCGCCTCCGCCGGCGAGGCTGGCAAGCGCATTGGAGGCCTTGTTCTGGCCGGCAGGAAAATACAGCGACATGTTGCTGGCGTACTTCTTGGGCAACAAAGACGCGCCCAGATAGGCGGTAACAGCAACTCCGAAGCTAATCAGAAGCGCTCGGACCAGAAATCGCGGCGTCATAGAACCATATCATTAAACCCGGAACCCGGCAAAGTCGCTGTGCCGCGGTACACTCGCCTGCGTGAGCAAGAAGAAGCTTCACTATTTGACGGTTCAGGACCTGCTGTTCGTGAACCTGCAAGTTGACAAAAAGGTGAATACCTTTGACTTTGCCGCGTTGGAAGATGCCAGTTTCTTTCAATACGGCTACGGGCAAAGCACCGACATCCTGACGCAGGCTTCGCGCTTCTACCGCGGATTTCTGGAGAAGGCTCCGTTTACGGCGGGCAACGAAGGCACGGCGCTGGTCGGCGCGCTCACATTTTTGGCGATTAATGGCTACACGCTCAAGGGCCGCGAATCCGAGGCTCCGGCTCGCCTGACCGAGCTCTCCCGCGACCTGATTAGCTACGAAGACATCGACGAGCACGGCGAGCCCGACATCCACGGCGCGATCGCCGACGTGATGTCTCGCTACGGCAAGGTGCTGAAGAACTCGGCCGTCGCCTGATTCTGGGTTCAAACATGAGAAACGGGTGGAGGCCAGCGCCTCCACCCGTTTTTGCTTCGCTCAGCGGGTCTTAGTAGACCGACTTGGGATAGTAGTGATCCTTGGCGTTGTCCGGCTTGACCAACGTGACGTTGATGGTTTCGTCCTTTTGCGAAGTCGGCTTTTCCTTCTTCTTCAGCATCTCCACAGCGCGATCAATGGCGTCGCCAACCATCTTCGGCGAGTAGGTCACCGTGGCGGGGAAGCGGGGATCGCCATCCATGATGCGCTTGACGATGTCCTTCATGCCGCCGCCGCCAACAATCCAGATGTCCTTCTTGCCGGCCTCTTTGCAGGCTTGCTCGGCGCCGAGTGCCATGTCGTCGTCGGCGGCCCAAATGGCGTTGACTTCGGGATGCTTGACGAGCATGGTTTGGGTGACGTTGAGCGCCTTATCCTTGCGCCAATCGCCGGGTTGGCTGTCGAGAATCTTGATGTCAGGGAAGCCCTTCATGACCTCTTGGAACGCTGTGTTGCGATCGGTGTTGACCGTACACGGCACGCCTTCCAGAACCAGAATGTTGCCCTTGCCGCCCAGCTTTTCGGCGATGAATTCGGCGGCGACACGGCCAAAGCCCTTGTTGTCGCCTTGGATAAAGAGGTCGGCGACCGGCTCATCAAAGCCACGGTCTACGTTGACGAGCAGAATGCCCGCGTCGTGAATCTTCTTGGCGACCGGGGTGAGCGGCTTACTTTCGGTGGCGAGCACGACCATGGCGTCGGGCTTGGTGGCCATCATTGTCTCCAAGTCGTTCACTTGCTTGCCGGGGCTGTCTGCGGTTTGAATCGTGATTTCGGCATCGGCGGCGTGCTTGGTCTTGCCTTCTTCGGCCCACCAAATGGCGCCCGCGACCCAGCCGTGGTCGGCCGCTGGTAGCGAAACCGTGATTTTGAACTTGGGCTTATCGCCCGAGGAGGTGGAGGCGCCAGTTGTGTCGGCGTCCTTTTCCGTGGATCCGCAACCCGCGAGCAGCAGTGCCGCGCCGGAAATCGCCAAAAGAGCAAGCTTATTGAGCATGAAGCTACTTTACACCAGACGGCTTGCGAAAGTTGCTGGCAGTATTTGTGTTGGTTTGAACGGAGCCCCGTAATTGCGCGGAAAGCTAGGTGGGCGGGAGATGGCAGATAACCAATGTCAGCCCCCCAGCTGACCAATGAACCTCAAAAACCCCAACAGGGTCACCCAACCCTGAACCCTCCAGCCGGGGGCCGGTCCACTCCAGCCGGTCCCCATTTTCATTCAAAACGGCAGTTTCAGCACGTGCTGAAAATTGGGCGACCGGGGTCAAGTCAAGCTAATCTCCGACACTTTTCCTGGTGCTTCTCGGTACCATGATTGCCATGTCGTCGCTTCCGCTGATTGAATTCAGCCAGGTCCAGGTTCAATTTTCCGAACTCGTGTTCGGGTTGCGCGGGATAGACCTTCACATCAACGACGGAGAATTTGTCTTTTTGTGCGGCCCTTCGGGTTCAGGAAAATCGACAATTCTTAAACTTTTGTACAAAGAGGTCGAGCCTAGCTCGGGCCTTGTGCGCCTGTGGGGGCAGGACCTGCGCGAGGTGAGCTTTGCCCGCATCCCGAGTCTGCGCCGCCGCATGGGCATCGTCCCTCAAGACTACGGCCTGCTGCCAAACAAAAAGGTCTGGGAGAACGTGGCCTACGCCATGCGCGCGGTCGGCGCAACGGGTCGCCAAGTTCGCGCGGCGGTCCCGGGAATTCTGGAGCAGGTGAACATCGCTCACCGCGCCGACGCCTTTCCGCATGAGCTTTCGGGCGGCGAACAGCAACGCGTCGCGATTGGCCGGGCGCTCATCAATCGTCCCAAACTGCTGTTGGCCGACGAGCCGACGGCCAACCTCGACCCTGCGTACAGCCTCGAAATCGTGGACCTGCTGCTCAAACTTCACAGCCAAGGCACCACCGTCATCGTCGCCAGCCACGACATGTCCATCGTCGAGCGCGCCCAAACCCGCGTGATCTCCATGGATCACGGTCGAATTGCCGCCGATAGCGGCATGCCCGAGGTCGCCCATGTTTGACCGCATCCTATTTGTGTTGGGCGAATCCTTGCAGGCGCTCCGGCGCAACCGCTGGATGACGTTCGCGACCATCACCACCGCTGCCATGGCGCTGTTTCTGCTCGGCGGGCTCAGCTATGTGTACTTCAAGCTCAACAGCTACACGAAGGAACTGAGCGAGCGCGTGGAGATTCGTGTCTTCCTCAAAGAGGGGTTGAGTAGCAAAGAGATTCAGGCGATCGAGACCAAAGCCGGACGCCTGGCGGGCGTCAAAACCGCGCAATTCATCCCCAAGGATGTCAGCTGGCGTGAGTACAAGAGCAAGTTCAAACAGAGCCTCGTCGAGGGCGTGGACAATCCCTTGCCGAACATGATCTTGATCAAGCCGGCCCAGGCCGACGCGGTGAAATCCATCGCGAAGGTTCTTCAAACCACGCCCGGAGTCGAGCCGGACGGCGTGAAATACCGCTCCGATGCTCAGGAGTTCGTGGCCGCGACGCTTGCCCGCATCCGCGTCATCGGCGCGCTTGTGGGGTTGGTCATGCTCCTCACTTCGGGCATCCTCATCTACAACACCATCCGCCTGACCATCGTCGCGAGGCACCGCGAGATTCGGATTCAGCGCATGGTCGGCGCGAGCCGCGCCACGGTCATCATGCCGATGCTCATCGAGGGAGTGTTGCAAGGGGCGCTCGGCGGCATCTTTGCTGCCCTGCTGATCCTGGCCGTGCGGCAGGGCTACGCCAGCTTTATCGGCCCCGACCTCGCGGCTGGATTAGACAAGTTTTCGCTCAATACTTGGATGTTAAATCTGTCCCTGATCGGATCGGTTTTCGGCCTGCTTTGCTCGATGTGGGCGCTGCGCGACCTGCGGAGGGCGCGATGAACAAGGTCGTCGCGATCGCGATGGCCGCGCTGCTGCTGGTCGCTCCGCTCAACGTGGGCGCCCAAGCCAAAAAGCCCAAGAAGTCGGTCAAGCAGCTCAAGACCAGCCTCAACAGCGTGAACGCGAAGAAGAATGCCCTGGAGGCCAAGATTCGCAAGTCCAAGCGGCAAACCTTTATGGTGATGGCCGATATCGAGAAGGCGGATCGTCAACTGGGCGTGCTCGAAGACCGCCTCGACAAGACGGCGGTGGACCTTAAGTCGTCGATCATTCGGCAAGAAGCCCTGCGGCGCGAGGTGCTCAAGATCGGCGAGCAACTCACCGTCAAGCGCAAGGTCGCCGCGCGGCGCATGCGCGAAATGTTCATGAATTCCGACGAGGCGAACCCGCTCGACCTCTTCTTGGCGACCGATCTCGGCGATCTCGCCATCCGCAAGTCGGTCATGGAGCGTATTGCCAAGCGCGACAAGGACCTCTTTGATTCGGTGAAGCAACTCCACGCCGCCGCGGCCGCCCGCAAACACGAGCAAGATGCGGTGGTGCGCAAGATCGGCAACCTGATGGCCGATCAAAAGCAAGACCAAAACGATCTGCAATATCACAAGAGCCTCAAGAAGGGTTTCCTCGGCGAACTGCAAGCCGAACAGAACGCCTTACGTCAACAGTACGCCGTGCTCGACCGGGAAAGTGACGCGCTGGCCGGGCAGATTATGGCGATTCAGGCGCGCAGTGGAGGCGCGGTTCGCTATGGCGGCGGAGTGATGCTGTGGCCCGCGAACGGTCCGCAGACGAGCCCGTTTGGCTATCGCTTCCACCCGGTGCTCAAGTATCGCCGTCTCCACGCCGGAATTGATATTGGCGCGCGGCACGGCTCGCCAGTGAAGGCCGCGGCCACGGGAACCGTGATTGTCGCCAACTATGGCGGCGGCTACGGAAACCGCGTCGTGATTGACCACGGAGGCGGCATCTCCACGCTGTACGGCCACATGAGCCGACTGGGCGTGCGCGAGGGCCAGAAGGTGAGCAAGGGTCAGCAGATCGGCAACATCGGCAGCACCGGCATCAGCACCGGGCCGCACCTCCATTTTGAGGTGCGGATCAACGGGAAGCCCGTCAATCCGCGCAAGTACCTTTAGGCCGTAATGACGGGCAGCGTGAGGTGCGACTGCGCCATCAAGGTGTCCACCAAGTCGCTGCTCACCACGCCGACGTACCAGCAATCGCCTTTGTAAAGCGGTGCCTGGTGCCAGTCGTAAAGAAAGCCCTCGACGAGCGTTCCTTCCTTAAACAGCTTGGGTAGGTGGTGGCTGGGAATCCAGCTTTCCGAAACAATGGGGTAGCACTCGTTGGGGAGTGGGGGTTGCATCAACGCGTAATCGTCGCTGACATCCAAGACTACGACTTTTGCAAGATTGTATGTCCAGAGCGGACCATCCATGATCGCCATACTGAAGTTCGCCTCCTGCGAACATTGGTTAGGACGCGGCAAACCTCGGGAGCGACTCGCAATTTTTCGGGGATAAGCGGTGCTAAACGCTCGCCGTCATCCGATCGCGAACCCGCACAAACGCGGCGAGCGCTTCCGCCAAATCCTCTTGGCTGTGCGCCGCGCTGGGCATGGTGCGGATGCGCGCTTTGCCGCGAGCAACCGTCGGGAACACGATCGATAGCGCATACACGCCCTCTTCGAACAGCATTTTTTCCATGCGCTGCGCTTCGCCTTCGTCGCCCACAAAAACCGGCGTGATCGGGGTTTCACTGCCCATGGTATCGAACCCGGCGTCGGCGAGCGCTTTCTTCCACCAACGGGTGTTGTCCCACAGCTTGGCGTAGGGCGCGGGGTCGTTCTCCATGATATCGAGCGCGGCGATGAGCGCCGCCGCGACCACCGGCGGATGGCCGGTGCTGAACAAGTACGGACGTCCGCGATTGATTAGCCAGTTTTTAAGGTTCGCCGAGCCCGCGATGTAGCCGCCCATCACGCCGAGCGCCTTGCTGAGCGTGCCCAGCTGAATATCCACGCGCCCGTAAAGCTCAAAGTGCGACACCGTGCCGGCGCCATTTTTGCCGAGCACGCCGCTGCCGTGGGCGTCGTCAATCATCACCAGCGCGTTGTACTTTTCAGCCAGTTCGACAATGGCCGGCATTGGCGCAATGTCGCCGTCCATGCTGAACACGCCATCGGTAATGATCATGCGTTTTTGGAAGCTCTGCGTGTCGCGCAGAATCTGCTCCAGCTGATCCATGTTCTTGTGTTCGTACACATATCCTTCGGATTTCTTATACTTTGCTGGCGACAAGCGCACGCCATCGATGATCGAGGCGTGGTTCAGTTCGTCGCTGATTACGACGTCTTCGTTGGTGAGCACCGCGGGAATGCAGCCGCTGTTGGCGGTGAATCCGCCGGTGAAGACGAGCGCGGCCTCGGTGTGTTTAAAGCGGGCGATGCGCTCCTCAAGTTCTTGGTGTACTTCCATGGTGCCGCCGATCCAGCGCACGGCCCCGGCGCCCACCCCCCAGCGCTCGATGGCGGCCAGCGCGGCCTCGCGGACCTTGGGGTGATTCGCCAGCCCAAGGTAGTTGTTGCTGCTCAGGTTGATCACGTCGCGCCCGTCCATCGTCACGCGTCCGCCGGCCGGCGAGTTAAGGATGCGCGGGACCTTGTAGAGGTTTTGGTCGCGGAGGGTCTGGAGCTGCCCACCCAGCCAGGCGTCGAAAGCGGCGTTCATGCGGCAAGTTTACATGGAATACACTGATTGGACCATGGAACGACGGATCGTCCTCGGCGTCAGCGGCAGCGTCGCCGCCTACCGCGCGGCCGACCTCGCCCGTGAACTCATGCGGCGCGGATTCGTCGTGCGGGTTTGCCTCACCGATTCCGCCGAGAAGTTTGTTACCCGCGCCCTCTTTGAGGCGCTCACCGGGCAGCCATGTTTGGTGGACGCGTTCGAGGAGCCCGTCACGGGGCGAATGGCCCATATCGACTGGGCGCGCGAAGCGGAAGCCGTGGTGCTCGCCCCCGCCACCGCCAACACGCTCGCCAAGGTCGCGCACGGCATCGCCGACGACATGCTGAGCACGATCGCCACCGCGTTCAACGGCCCGCTCATCATTGCGCCCGCCATGAACCCCAGCATGTACGCGCACGAGCCGACTCAGGCGGCCATCCGGACGCTCCAGCAGCAGGGCGCCCAGTTTGTCGAGCCCGTCGTGGGTGACGTCGCGTGCGGCGAAAATGGCCAAGGGAAGTTTGCCGATGTCGTCCGGATCGCCGACGCGATCGTGGACGATCTGGCCCGCGGGACTTTGCTCAAGGGCAAGCGGGTGCTCATTACGAGCGGCCCGACTCAAGAGCCGATTGACATTGCCCGCTATGTGACCAACCGGTCGAGCGGAAAAATGGGCGCCGCCCTGGCGCGAGCCGCCACTCACCTGGGCGCGGCGAGCGTGACCGTGGTCAGCGGACCGGTGAGCGTGATCTACGCCCCGCCGGCCAACGTGCTCGGTGTGCGCACCGCCGAGGAAATGCTCGCCGCGGCCTTGCCATTGGCGGCCCAAGCCGACATCATCATCGGCGCGGCGGCGGTGGCCGACTATCGTCCCGCCGAGCCAAGCACCGGCAAGATTCGCCGTCAAGAGGGCGATCTGAGCCTGCGACTCGTCCCGAATCCCGACATCATTGCCGAGCTCGCGAAAGCCGCGCCACAAGCCATGGTGGTCGGATTTGCCGCTGAGCCGAGCCCCGATCCGGCCGCCGCGGTTGCCAAATTGCAGCGCAAGGGACTCGCCGCGATTGCCCTGAATGACGTCTCCGCGCCGGGGCAAGGGTTCGGCACAGACACCAACCGACTGCGCCTGTTGATGGCCGATGGCACCGACACAGAGAGCGAACTGCTCTCGAAGATGGGGTGTTCCTTGTGGCTTTACCAGCAATTATCGGCAAGATAGCCCCCGTCAGGACTACTTTTCGCAACGAACAGAACCGAATTTCCGTCTAGGTTCTTGATGACTCGCAGAAATGCGAGAGGTCGGGGTATAAACCCATTGCACTTAGGAGGTGCAAACAATTATGAAGAAGCTCATCAGCATTTTCTTGGTTCTCGGCGTTCTCGGTAGCGCCCTCGTTGGTTGCGGCGGCGGTGAAAAGACCGAAGAAGCAGCCGCTCCGGCAGCCACCGCTGGCGCCGGCGCAGAAGAAGCGAAGTAACTTTCGTTTCAAACGACTCAGCCTCGGGTTTCGGCCCGGGGCTTTTATTTTGCCAACATGCCCTGCGCGGCGGTGATCACTTCCTCCACGCGAATGGCCTCCATGGGCCCGGGGCGATAGATGGTTTGATGCTGCGGCAAGCGCGGACCAAGGCGCTGCGGATCGGTCGGCCCAAAAAGCGCGAGCACGCGCGACCCCACGGCCTGCGCCATATGCATCGGTCCCGTATCCCCGCCCACAAACAGCTCACATCGCGCCAGGAGCGCGGCCAACTGGGTTAGGCTCGTTGCGCCCACGGCGTCGATGATGCCCGAGCCCGCGGCGGCTAGAACGCCATCGCCCAGTGCTCGGTCGGCGGGAGCGCCCGTCACCACCGGCAGAAATCCGTCGTCTCGCAAGGCGGCGGCGACTCGCCCGAAGTTGGCCGGGTCCCACTGCTTCACGACTTGGCCCGCGCTAGGATTGATCGCCACCAGCCGCCGTCCGCCCGCGTCATGCGCGTGCAACCAACCATCCACGAAATCGCGATCGTGGTCGGAAACCGGAAACACCATCGGCGGCTCGTGCGCGGGGTCCCAGGTGGCTCCGATCGCAGCGGCCCGCTGCAGATAGTGCGGAATCACGTGTTCGCCCGGCGCGGCCGGCAGAAGGTTGGTGTAAAGCCGATGCGCGCCCTCGCGGGCTTCCGCTGGCCCGTAGCGGCGGCGACAGCCGGTCAGCCGCGCCAGCACCGCGCTCTTGAGTAGCCCTTGTTGGTCGATGACGATGTCGTAGCGCTCGCGGCGAAGGTGCCGCGCCACGCTCCAGATGTGCCGCCACAGCTTTTTGCGCGGGAGAATGTGCATCTGTCGAATCTCCGCCTGGCCGCGCACGATCGGCACGCCGAGCGGATGGACCACCCAATCAATCTCGGCGTTCGGTAAACCCGCCCGTAAGGCGGCCAACGTGGGCGTCGTCATGAGGACGTCGCCGATGGCGCTGAGCTTGACAATGAGAATGCGCGGACCCGCCGACATGGTAGATACTTGCCGCAAGGGCTTGCGTGAGTATATTCAATGTCACCTCCGATCGCCGGTTTCTCGCGGTTTTTGCTCATCCCGACGACGAAGTGGGGTGCGCCGCGCTGTTGCGACGAGCTGCCCTCGCAGGTTGCGCCATGCGTGCGGTGTGGGCGCACAGCACGCCCGTTCGTGAAGCCGAATCTCGCCGCGGATTTGAGCTGATTGGCCCGACAGATTTGCACTTTCACACGTTGCCCGATGGCGACGTGGTGGACCATTTGGGTGCGCTCGCCGACTTGGTGCGCGGCCACGCCGCCGAGTTCCAGCCGACCGATGTGGTCTCGATGCACTTTGAGCAGGGGCATTTGGACCACGACGCCTGCAGCTGGGCGGCTTGGCAAGTGACCGGGGTGCGGCACTGGGAGTTCCCGATGTACCACACGTATCTCACGGCGTTCCAAAAACTGGGTCGGTTCTCTCGTCCCGAGGGCCAGCACATTTTGAGCCTGGACGCGGAGGAACAGCGCTTCAAAACCGCGCTGACGCACTGTTATCCGAGCCAAACTCTCCGCCGCAATATCGTCGCCTACCAAGTCGCGCGCCTGCTCATGCTCTCGCCGATCAGCCTCGCGCACACGGAGCGGTTTTTGGTGGACGCGCGCCCCGACTTCCGCGCGCCAAACCACCCGCCGAGGTTGGCGCGGCGGGTGGCGGAGTCGGATAGGTGGCGGCGTTGGCTCGCCGCGCTCGATCGCGTGGGTTAATCGCCGACGGCGTCGAAGTTCATCGCGAGGATCGTGTAGTCGGCGATGTCTACGTTCGTGTCGCCATTGAGATCGCTGTCCACTGGGCGGATGCCGTTGCCATCCGCAGTGAGCCAGTTGGGCGCGCTTGCGTCGAGGTCGAAGGCGCCCGCCAAGTAGCTGTAGTCGGCGATATCCACGATGTTGTCGCCGTTCACGTCGCCGTTCTTGAGGCTTAGGTTTGCCGACGAGATCGCGGTGCCGTCCACGTTTAGCCCGATCAAGGTCGCTCCAATCCACGTGCGCGCCTTCATTCGCAGGTCGAGGTTGCCGGTCTTAATCGTCCCGATGTTATACGATCCGCCGGTGCCAAGCGTGGTCGTGCCCGAATCCACGACGGTCGCTCCGTTTTTCAGTTCCCACGCAACAGTTTTGCCGACATCGTTCGCGTGGTCTTGCAATTCCACGACGCCGCTAATCGGCGTCGCCGGAATGGCGACGTACGCCCGCACGGCCGTGCCGCGAATCCCGGTACCGCAGATCCAGCCCGACTCGCTGATGCTCATGGCCGACGAGCTTGTGTTGGTCAGCAGATCCCAGCCGGCCGGATTCACGAGCAAGTCGCCCAGTCGATACGTGTTCGTGCCATCGTAAACAAACGGCAGCGCAAACGCGCTCGAGCCGATGCCCACGATCCAGCCCGCGGAATTCACGCCGCGCGCAATGGCCGAGCTCGCGCCGGTCGGCATCGGGATTTCGGTCATGCCGTTCACCGCATCCCACTTAAAAGGCCGCCCGCCCGAGCCGCTGTTCAGCGAGCTGCTGCCGACAACCACGCCGTTTTCGCTGATATCAAAGCAAATTGCGCTGTTGTGGCCGATGCCGGTAAGCGCGCCCACGTTCGTCGTCACATCGGTGTTCGTGTCGTACATCAAACCCAGGGTCACGGCGGCATTGTTTCCATCGCGCCCGGAACCGACCATGATCCCCGCGTTGTTTACGGCGAACCCGGTCGTCCAACCCCAACCCTCGGGCGTGTTTGCGGAGAGCACGTTTCCGACGCCGCCGACATAAAACGCCGCGCGCTGAAGGCTGCCACTATTGACGCTGCCGACAACCAATCCGCTATCGTTAATATCGGTCGCATCGCCGAGCGTTTGCCCCGCAGGCAAGGTGATCGCGCTAAGCACACCGCCCGTCCAAAGCAACGGGATGCGGCTGCTGCCAAAGGACGTGGTCGCGCCAGTTCCGGCGACAACCCCCGCGTTGTTGATGCCGTTTCCGACGCAATAGCTTCGGGCCGGGGAGGTGCTGAGCGGGAGGCCGACGGTTCCTCCGCTGGATGTCCAACTGAACGCGCGGGCGCTGGTGCTGGCGAGAGAGCGACCGGTCGCCTGTCCGTTGCCGCTGATGCGAAATCCCTGGGAATTGGCATCGGTGGGAACGGCGACGCCGACATCGAAGATCATGTACGACGGCGCGGCCTGGGCCACGATGGCCATGGCGAGGGTGACAAGCGACAAAGAAACCTTCATGCGGGCAGTGTACGCCAAGTGTTGCCGAAAGTTGACATTTTTATCGCCCCGCCGGCCCACGTGCCACTCCCGCGCGACCACGCTTCGCTCGTCGCTTTGCCCCGGCGGGGCTAGGCTTCCGCGGAAGCGAGGGCGGAGTGGCTTGCTCGCCGGGCCCGGGCGCAGCCTCGCCGCGAGCCCCGCGAGCAAGAGGAGGGCGTGGCCCCGGGCGGGCGCGGCGCACCGAAAACAGAATCACCCTCGCCGATTCAACGAGGGTGCAGAGAAAGGATGACGTGTTGCGTTACGCTGCGACGCGCAGTTGCACGCCTTCGCCGCAGGTCAAACTACGGCACTATATAGCCACCAACATATGATCGCTTTCTCCTCTCCCTTTTCACAAACTCGGCAAGAACGATTGGTTCGTTTGCGAGAATCGATTCTATCAATTTAACTTTACATTGGAATATCGTTGTGAAAGATCTTTCCTCGCCCGCAAATTTCATTACGACTTTTCCATCAGAAAGATGAAATGCCTCCAAATCTCGTGAGTTGCGAATGTACTCTTTTTCGAAGTTTGAAGATCGAAGATAAATTGATTTTTGTTGTTCTACTAGCGTAAGAAGGTCCATCTACCCTCATACGCCTTAGCCGTAGCCAAGGTTCACTGCTTTTCAAAGAATTTCCCATGGCTGTCGGACGAAGCGCGAGACCCCTCCCGCCGTACGGGCGAGAGGGGTCTCGTGCAGTCTCCGCTCTTGGCGTTACGCCGCGACGCGCAGTTGCACGCCTTCGCCGCCGCCATAGATCACAACCGGATCGCTCGGTGTGGCCAGAAGCGCGCCGCGCGAGGCGACCACTCGGAAGAACGTTTGCACGCCCGGCGCGTAGTCGCTCAGCGTAATCTTCACCGAGGTCGAGTTCGCCGCGAACTCCCATTCCACACCGTCCGAACTGCGCTCGACAATGAAAATCACGCTCGAAGCGTTGCCGCTGCGGTTCCACTTTAGCTTCACCGTGCCGTCGCTCACGGGCGTGGCCAGCAGTTCCAGCACCTTCTTCGGGGTCACCGTCGTGCTTGTGCCCGGAATCGGCAGCCCGATCTCCGCGCGCTTGGCGTTGGTGATGCCAGCCGATGCTTGCATGCGCTTGTTGTACTTGCGCATCAGGCTGGTCAGGTCGCCCTTGTCTTTGTAGAACGTTTGACCGGCGCTTTTCTCGGCGACCTGCGCATCTTCCCAGGTGGTCATGTCGCTGTTGTAAAGGGTTAACGCGTTGCCAAACGCGGTGACTTCGCCGGCGGTAAGTCCGAGCCCGGTGCCAAGACTCGTGATCCCGTTACTGAACTTGGTGGCCTGCACTTGCAGTTCCAATCGATTTGAATAGATCCATTCGGGCATTTTGATATTCTCCGTGGCCAAGTTTGATGGCCAGTTGTTGTAATTTTCGGCGGATTCCCGGGATTCGTCAGGGGTTTGTTGTTCTGGGTGTGTTTTTTGCGTGGATCGGTGGAGTGTTTTGTGGGATTGGCGCGATTTTTCCCGGGAAATGCGGATTGTTTTGCGGGATATGCCGGAGATTTTTCGGGAGCGGCGTGATTATCAGCGCCCATTTACTGAGGCTCCACTAACAGAAGGCACCCTCGCTAAATGAAGCTCGGGTGCCGGGCAGACTATCCTTGCAAGCCTTGCAGACTACATTGATTTGCCGTTCATCTCAGTGCCTGCGGTCGCCTAAAGTTGAGATCAGCCACCTAACTGGAATGGGTCATGTCCTTCCAGCACAAAGAAAGTTGGACTATTGTTCTGAAGAGCAGTTAGAATTTCGCCAATCGATGGTGTTTCGAAAGGAACGGACAAGGTGACTGAGCAGCTCCCAAAGAATATGCGGACCCTATTTTCTCGCACGATATCAATTCGATAAATGTGCTCCATCGCAACGAAGTGGATGGTCGGCTGAGCTTTATTGCTGGATTTGATTTGAATGTAGTTGTTCATATCTATTGAAGGTGGATTGCCCCCACGAGTACAACGCCAGAAGTTGGATATCTGTTACGCAGAATCCCTCACCTTCGCCGACTCGGCATCGCATCCTCCTCGCCGTGGCCCCGGCCGGGCGCGGCGATTACTTCGCGCTCGCCACAATCACAAACTGCATCCAGCGCGAATCCTCAAACTTCCCGCGCGTCAACAGATTCACCAGCCGCAACTTCTTGCCTTCCAAAAAGTTAATCCCCTCGCACCGCGAAACCTCGAATCCCGACGACGTGAACAGCCGAACCGCGCTCGTCCGCGTGAAAAATCGAAGGTGCGTCCGGTCAAAAATCCCCTCGTCCGCCCAAGGAAAGTCGCCGCCCTTCACAATCGTCATCAGCGCCGGCCAGTAGCGAATGTTCGGCACCGAGGCCACCACCACGCCGCCCGGAGCGAGGAGCCGCCGCGCCTCGGCCAACGCCTGGTCGGGCTGCGCCAAGTGCTCCAACACGTCGTTAAACGTGATCAAATCGAAATGCGTCGAAGGCAGGTTCGCCATGTGCGCCATCGCGTCGCCGCTGAACACCTGATCCAAACGAGCCCGCGCGCGCTCGGCCATCTCCGGGTTCAACTCAATGCCCCAACTTTCGCAGCGGCGCGAACCCTTCACCGTCGCGGCAAAGCCGCCCGCCGCGCAGCCCACGTCCAGGTGGCGCGTCACCCGTGTGGGCACAAAAGGCAGCACCTCGGGCCGCTCGGCCTCATAGTACAACTGGTTAAATTCGGCGGGCATGGCGGCATTATGGCGCGGTTCGTTTGGGGGGCGGTCCGGTACCCTAGAGGCATGATCATCGTGATGCACGTGGACGCCACGCCGGAGCAGATTGAGGCGGTGGCGGCCGCGATTCGCACGCAGGGCGTCGAGCCGCTCGTTCTGCCCGGCGAGGGCCGCGTGGCCATCGGCATCCCCGCCGCGCTGAGTGGCGACCAACGCGACCACATTGAAACGTTGGTCAACGGCCTGGAAGGCGTCAACCAGGTCACGCAGACGAGCCGACCCTACAAGCTGGCGAGCCGCGAATTCCACCGCGAACCGACGATCGTCGAGGTGCGCGGCGTGCGCATCGGGCAAGGCACGTTCCACATGTTCGGCGGGCCATGCAGCATCGAATCCTATGACCAACTGGCGCGTTGCGCGGAAGTAATGGTGCGGTGCGGCGCGAAACTCTTGCGCGGCGGGGCGTTCAAACCGCGGACGTCGCCGTACGCGTTTCAGGGTCACGGCGAAGAGGCGCTGCGCATCATGAATCGGGTCGGCGCGGAGTTCGATCTGGTCACGATCACCGAAGCGATGTCGCCGGAACAGGTTCCGATGGTCGCGCAATACGCGGATATCATCCAGATCGGGGCGCGATCCATGCAGAACTTCCCGCTGCTGATTGAGGCCGGGCGATCCATGAAGCCGGTGTTTTTGAAGCGCGGCCCCAGCGCCAGCATTGACGATTTTCTGCTCGCCGCCGAGTACGTTTTGGCGCAAGGCAATCCGCAGGTGATGCTCTGCGAGCGCGGGATTGTGAGCATTGATAAGGGGTACACGCGCAACACGCTGGACCTCGCGGCCGTGCCGGTGCTGAAGGAATATTCGCACCTGCCGGTGATCGTTGATCCGAGTCACGGCACCGGAAAAGCGCGCTATGTCGCGCCGATGGCGAAGGCGGCGGTGGTCGCCGGCGCGGATGGCGTGATGGTGGAAATGCACCCGAGCCCACACGAGGCGCTGAGCGACGGCTCGCAGGCGCTGACGATTCCGCAGTTTGAATCGCTCTGCGCGGACTTGCGTCGGCTGACGGAATTCGTCGGCGTAAGCGCGTAAGGCTCGCCATGTTCACAGCCATCGCACCCTATTACAACGAGCTCATGGGGGCGGTGGACTACGAAATGTGGGCGGACTACCTGTTGCTGCTCCTGGAAATGCGGGAGTCGCATCCCGCCGACGTGCTCGACGTGTGCTGCGGGACGGGGACGGTGAGCGAGCTACTGGCGGACATGGGATACCGCGTGTTGGGCGTGGACCTGAGCGCGCCGATGATTGACGAAGCCCAAAAGCGCGTCGCGAATCACCCCGAGCAACTGGAATTCATCGCCGCCGACGCCGCGACTTTCGCCAGCGAGCGGCGTTTCGATGCGGCGTTTTCGTTTTTCGACTCGTTCAACTACATCACGGATTTGGGGCATTTGCGCAAGGTGTTTGCCAACATCGCGCGGCACCTCAAGCCCGGCACGCCGTTTATTTTTGACCTGAACACCGCGTACGCCTTCGAGGCGAAGATGTTTGATCAGGAAGACACGCGCAAACGTAGCCGCGTGCGCTACAAGTGGGTCGGCGATTACGATCCGGGGACGCACGTGATTCGGGTGAACATGCAGTTTTGGGTGGATGGTCGCGAGTTCACCGAGACGCATGTGCAGCGCGCGCACAGCGAAGACGAGATCGTCGATTTGCTCGACGCGGCGGGCTTCACGGACATCATGATTTACGACAGTTACACGCTCTCGCCGCCCCGAAAACGCAGCGATCGGGTGCATTATGTGGCCACTCGTGGCTAAACTGCGGACATGACCGTCCTCGTCCTGACGCTTGCTTTGGCTGGCCCCGCCTATCGCGAAAAGCCGGTGAAAATTCCCAACGGCGATCGACCCGAGCTGGCCGCGAATATCGGCATTCCGGAGAGCACGCGCCGGGTTCCGTGCGTGGTGATTGGGCCGGGCGCGGGCTATCACAAAGACAAGATGCTCATCAAGGATTTGGGCTCGGAACTGCGCTCCTCGGGCGTGGCGACGGTGCGATTTGATTGGGCTTTCTTCACCGCGCAAGCCGAACCAAGCAAAGATTACGCGGGCGAAATCCGCGACATGCAGGCCGCCATTCGCTTTGCGCGGGCGCAACCGCTGATCGATCCGGACCGCGTGTGGGTCGCCGGAAAGTCTCTCGGCAGTATCGTGGCGTGGAAAGTTTTCGCGGCTGACGCGAAGCTCTCGGGCGCGCTGTTGTTCACGCCGATCGCGCGCGTGGCCGAGCCGGGGCAGTGGTATCCCGGACTCGCCGCGGAGAAGCGGCCAGTGCTGTTTTCGGTGCCCGACGCCGACCCGGACGGCTGTCCGCTGAACGCGCTGCACCTCCTCACAAATGGCGCGGGCGCGAATGTGCGTGTGCAAATTCACCCCGGCAACCACGGATTTGAGGTCGCCAAACCAACCGACCTCACGCCCGACAAAACGAATGGCGCGAATATCGCCGTGGTCGTGCGCAGCGCGGTTAGGCTTTTTGAGAGTTGGACGCAATAGCGTCGCAAATGCGGGTCGCGTAGCGCAGACTTGCACCCGCGGAGCGGGCGACAAGCTCTCGGCCAGCATCACCCATCTTCTTGCGGAGGGCGGCATCGCCGAGAATCTCGTCCAGCGCTTGGCCAAGCGCCGCGCCACTGGCTTCGACGCGGCGACTCGCGCCGGCATCAATCGCTTCGCGGGCCGCGCTTTGGAAATTGTCCATGTGCGGGCCGTGCAACACGGGCGCGCCCTGCCCTAGCGCCTGAATCAGGTTTTGCCCACCATACGGAGCGAACGATCCGCCGATAATCGCAACGTCGGCCGCGGCGTAAATGCTCGCGAGTTCGCCGTAGGTGTCAAGCAGGAGGAACTGCCCGCGCTCGCCGCGCGAACGTCGCGCGACAGAGCCACACAATCCTGCGACTTCGTCAGCCCGCTCCAAGTGGCGCGGCGCAAAGATGATCCACGCCTCGTCTCGCCATCGGCTGAGCCCGTCCAAAATGATGCGCTCTTCGTCTTCGCCGCGCGACGAGCCGACCACGATAACCAGCGCGTCGCCGGGAATCCCGAGCTCTTGCCGCCATTCGTCGCGGGTTCGGCCCGAAGGCAGCGCCTCGTCGAACTTGCTGTTGCCGAGCACCTCGGCCGAACGCGCGCCCAGCGCCTGAATGCGCTCGGCATCGGTGGCGGTTTGCATGAGGCATTCGTCCATGTTCTCCAGCAGAGAATTGTAGAAAAACCGCAGTTTCATGCTGCGCGGGTAGGAGCGATTGCTAATGCGCCCGTTGATGAGCATGGTGTGGGCGCGCAGATTTTTGGCGACCGCGAGGAAGTTCATCCAGAGCTCGGTTTCCATAATCGCGACGGCGTGCGGCTTCACTTTGAGCAAGGCGATCAGCACAAAGCGCGCGATGTCAATCGGGAAGAAAACCAAGTGGTCGTACAGCCCTTCGGCCTGAGTTTTCGCGGTGTCGTGGCCGCTCGTGGTGGTCACGCTCAGAACGATCTGCACGTCGGGATTGAGGTTGCGAATCTCGCGCAGAATCGGTTTGGCGGCGATCACCTCACCGACCGACACGGCATGAAACCACAGCCGTGGCCGCTTCATGTCGAGGTTAATCGCGAGCTTGCCCGTGCGTTCTTGCCAGTTCATTTGGCCGCCGCGACGGCGCGCGCGCAAGAGCATCCACGGCACCCAAATGGGCGCGAGGAGCATTTGCAAAAGGCCGTAAACGAAAACCATTTAGTCCAGCGGGCGGCCCACGATCCGCTCGTAGGCCATCAGATACTTCGCGCGCGTGGCCAGCACCACGTCGTCGGGCAGGCTCGGGCCGGGCGGGTTCTTGTCCCAGCCGCTGGTCTCCAAATAGTCGCGCAGATATTGCTTGTCGAAGCTCGGCTGCGCCTGCCCGGGCTGATAGAGCGCGCCATCCCAGTAGCGAGAGCTGTCCGGCGTCAAGGCTTCGTCAATCCAAATCAGTTCGCCGTCATCGGTCAGCCCAAACTCAAACTTGGTGTCCGCCAAAATCAGCCCTCGCGATTCGGCGTGAGCGGCGGCGCGGCGATAAAGCTCCAGCGTCACTTCGCGTAGGCGCGTGGCTGTCTCTTGGCCGACAACGTTCACCACCTCCGCGAACCCGATGTTCTCATCGTGGCCGGTCTCAGCCTTGGTTGCGGGCGTGAAAATCGGCTCGGGCAATCGCGATCCGTCAACTAGTCCGCCCGGCAAATCCAGGCCATGAACCCCGCCGCCGATGGCGCGATATTCCTTCAGGAGCGAGCCGGTGATGTAGCCGCGGGCGACGCACTCCACGGGAAGCGGCGTGGTTCGCCGCGCCAATACGGTGCGCCCTCGTAAAGAGTCCCGAACGCCGCTGGGCAGGGCCGTGCCAATCCTGGCGTCGTCGGTCGAAATCACGTGGTTGCCGATTACGTCGCTTAGGTTCTCAAACCAAAACGCGCTCATTTGGTTGAGAATGCGGCCTTTGTCCGGGATGCCGGTTTGCATAATCGCATCGAACGCCGAGATGCGATCGGTGGACACGATGAGCAACTCGTCGGCGCCCCACTCAAACACTTCGCGCACCTTCCCGCGGCGCACGAGTTTCAGTTCGCTCAGCTGGGAGGCATCGAGGAGCAGCATAGAGCAGAGAATACCGCCCTGCCTGGTCTGGGCAACGGCATCCGCGCCGGGGAGTAAACTCCAACCATGCCGCGTTATCATCGCCTGGGATCGCTCCCCGAGACCCGCCATACGCAGTTTCGCAGCCCGCAGGGCCAGCTCTATGCCGAGCAACTCATCTCCACGCGCGGTTTTAGCGGGCCGATGAGCCTGACCTATCACATCAATTTGCCGACCGCCGTCGCCGGTTGGGAGGATGCGGGCCACGTCGCGCCGACCTTCCTTAAGGATGAGGCGTTGCATCACCGCCACCTGATTACGGGCCAAATGTCGCCGCGTGGCAACGCGGTCACCGGCCGCGTGCCGCTCATGGGCAACAACGATGTCATCTGGTTCCAGGCGAATATCGCCGACCAAATGACCGACCACTACAAGAACGCCGAGGGCGACGAGCTACTTTTCATCCACGATGGCAGCGGCGTCATGGAGAGCATGTATGGCGACGTGCCGTTCCGGCCCGGCGATTACCTTGTGATTCCGCGCGGAACGATTTATCGCCTCGTGTTCGATCAGCTTCCGGTCCGCATGATCGCGATCGAAAGCCATGGACCGGTGGACATCCCCCGTCGTTACAAGAACGAGGTCGGCCAGCTTCTGGAGCACGCGCCGTACCACGAACGAAACCTTCGTCCGCCCACCGAACTAAAGACCTTTGACGAGAAGGGCGAGTACTTTGTGTTGGTCAAGGCGCGCGGACGCATGACCCGGTACAAGTTCAACTTCCACCCGTTCGATATCGTGGGTTGGGATGGCTACGTGTACCCGTACGCGTTCAGCATTCACGACTTTGCGCCGATCACGGGCAAGCTGCACATGCCGCCGCCCATTCACCAAACCTTCCACGGGGCGGGGTTCGTCATCTGCTCGTTCTGCCCGCGCATGCTGGACTATCACCCCAACGCGATTGTGGTGCCCTACAACCACAGCAACGTGGATTCGGACGAGATCATTTATTACTGCAACGATAAGTTTGGGTCACGCAAGGGGATCCAAGAGGGCAGCATTACGGTGCACCCGCTCGGTATTCCGCACGGTCCGCAACCGGGCGCCGTCGAGGCCTCGCTCGGTGCCACACGCACCGAAGAGCTCGCCGTCATGCTCGATACCTACGCCCCGCTTTACTTGACCAAGGAGGCACTCGACATTGAGGATCCGAACTACTGGAAGAGCTGGGAGCCGAGCGTTCAGTAAGCCATTTTGAACGCGCCCGACCTCGCGGTGATCATCCCCGCCTATAACGAAGAGAACCGGATCTTGCGAACGCTGGAACGCGTGCGTGAATATCTGTCGGCTCAAACTTATACGTGGAGCGTCACCGTGGTCAGCGATGGGAGCACCGACGGCACCAACGCCATCGTTCGCGATTTTGCCAGTGCGAACCCGGAGTTTCACCTCTACGATTACTCGCCGAACCACGGCAAAGGCTACGCCGTGCGCACGGGAATGCTGGCCGCCGACGCCCGGTTGGTTCTGTTTAGCGACGCCGACCTCGCCGCGCCGATCGAGGAATTGGAGAAGCTGCTGCCGATGATTGAGCAGGGCTACGATGTGGCCATCGGCAGCCGCCCTCTACGCGAAAGCAACCTCGAAGTCCGGCAACCGCTGTACCGCGAACTGCTCGGGCGCACGTTCAATGGCCTCGTGCAGATGCTCGCGATCCGCGGAATCAAAGACACGCAGTGCGGGTTCAAACTGTTCCGCCAACCAGTGGCGCAAGACGTGTTTCGTCGCTGCAAATTGGAGCGATTTAGCTTCGATTTTGAGGCGCTGATGATCGCCCGCGACCTGGGTTATCGCATCGCCGAAGTACCGATTACCTGGCGTCACCAAGAGGGGAGCAAGGTCAGCCTCGTGCGGGATGGCTCGCGCATGATTCTCGACCTTTTGAAGCTGCGCGCCTGGGGCAAATCCAAGCGGTTGCAGGAGAGCGTGCCCCGCGCCGATTAGCCGCTATGCAAAGCGACGAATACGGCAAACTTTTTGAACACGAAGACCACTATTGGTGGTTTGTCTCGCGTCGAGAACTCGCCATTCGCTTGCTGCGGCACCACGTTTCTGCGTTTGATGACGGCCGATTGCTCGACCTCGGTTGCGGCACCGGCGCGGCCCTGCGCGAGCTCGCCGCGGCATGCACGTCGGCGACCATCATCGGTGCGGATTTCAGCCACGAAGCTCTGGAGTTCTGTCGCTCGCGGGGCCTCGAAAACCTCGTCCATGCCGATGGCCAAGCTCTGCCGTTGGCGAGCGATTCGTTTCGCGGCATCATCGCCTTGGATATTTTTGAGCACATCCCCGACGATGCGGCCGCCTTTCGCGAGGCGTTCCGGGTGCTACAGCCTGGCGGCACGTTGGTGCTGAGCGTGCCCGCCTACCAGTCATTGTGGGGTCCGCACGATGTCGCGCTGATGCACTACCGCCGGTACCGCCGCAGCGAGGTGGGCCGGTGCCTGCGCCAAGCGGGGTTCGAGGTGCCGACCTTGGGCTATTCGATTTTCTTGCTCTTTCCGGTGGTGCTCGCCATTCGCCTCGTGGACAAACTCCGCCGGGGCGAGCCAAAAGTTCGCCTGCCGCAAGTGAGCCCCGGCCTCAATCGGCTGCTCATCAAACTGCAGCGGTTCGAAGCGGGCTTGGTCGAGCGAGTGCGGCTGCCGTGGGGAAGCAGCGTGGTGGCGGTGGCCATTAAGCCGGGAGCCTCGCAATGATTCGCCTCGGGTCGGTGCCGTACCTCAACGCCAAGCCGTTGCTTTGGGGATTGCGTCACCATCCGGACGTGGAAGTTCGGCTGGCCGTGCCCAGCGCCCTGCCCGCCATGCTGGCGGCGGGCGATGTGGATGCCATCTTGGTTTCCTGCATCGAGGCCTTGCGCCGCCCTGATCTCGCCGTCATTCCCGGCGTTGGCATCGGTTCGACCGGCGCGGTGTGGAGCGTGCGATTGTTTCATCGCGTTCCTTTGTCGGAGATTGAAACACTGTGCCTCGACGAAAGCTCGATGACGAGCAATCAACTGGCGCAGATTCTGCTTCGGGAACAGCAAGGCATCGAGCCGCAAACCATCGTTTTGCCTCCGGACCTGCCGACGATGCTGGAGCATGCCGACGCGGCGGTGGTGATTGGCGACCTGGGTATGGCCGAGCCGCCGCCGGGCGTCGCCGCGCTCGACCTGGGCCAAGCCTGGACAGATTTCACCGGGTTACCCTTTGTATGGGCGGTGTGGCTTGCGCGGCCCGACCGCGCTGAGGAACTCACGTCGGTGCTGGTGGATTCGGCTCGCGAAGGAACAGGGTCAATTCAAGAAGTTGCACAAGTCCACGCGGCTGACCATGGATTTACACCGGAATTTGCGGCGCACTACTTCACCGAAGCCATCGAATTTGAGTTCACCGCGGCCCACGAGCGGGGTTTAGCGCGGTTTGGCGAGCTTTCTGCGAATCTTCGCCCGTTTAGCCCCTTGACCAATTAGTTCCAGACGAGTCATAATGAGGATTCGCACGAACTCTTCGGACCTTTGCGTGTCGCAACTGGGGAAAAGTGCAGGACGGATTGGAATCATGTACGCGATCATTAAGACAGGCGGCAAGCAGTATAAAGCCGAAGAATCGGACACCCTGATTATCGAAAAGATTGAGGGAGAGGCCGGCACCAAGATCGTCTTCGACGAAGTTCTCGCGGTTTTCAACGGCGACAAGGTCACCCTCGGCTCGCCGATGGTGAAGGGTGCTAAGGTGGAAGCCGAAATCGTTCGCCAAGGTAAGGCGGCCAAAATCAACGCATTCAACTACAAGCCGAAGAAGAACGAGCGCAAGCGCTGGGGTCACCGACAACCGGAAACCCACGTGAAGATCACCTCGGTTTCGGCAGGAAAGTAAAGAGGAAAGTTTCAAATGGCACATAAGAAAGGTCAAGGTTCATCCCGCAACGGTCGCGATTCGAATTCTCAGCGCCTCGGCGTTAAGAAGTACGGCGGCGAGATTGTCAAAGCTGGCTCGATCCTGGTTCGCCAACGCGGCACCAAGTTCTACCCCGGCACCAACTGTGGCATCGGCAACGACCACACGCTCTTCGCGCTGATCGAAGGTCAAGTGAAGTTCGAAGGTCCCACCGGCAAGCGACGCATCAGCATCTACCCGCACCAAGTCGAAGCCTAACTGGAACCGAATTAGATTCCAAAAACGTCTTAACAATCTGCGGGATGTACGTCTCGCAGATTCTTTTCGCTTTATAATATGAGCCTCCGCAAGCAATACGACGAACGCCTTGAACTGATCCGCAGCCAGATCATTCAAATGAGTTCGTTGGCGACGGAGATGATTGAGCACGCCATCCATGCCGCGCTCACCGGCGACCTCGAAGTCGCCGAAAGCGTAATTAACCGCGACGACGTGGTGGACGCGCTCGAAGAAACCGTCATCCGTGAAACTGTATTACTGGTGATGCAAGAATCGCCGGTCGCGGGCGACTTGAAGATGCTCACCGCCACGCTCGGCGTGATCGGCGAGCTCGAAAAGGTGGCCGACGACGCCGTGAAACTCGCCCGACGCGCCAAGAAGATCGCCGGCGGATTCCCCGAAGAACTGCGCTCCAGCCTGGAAGACCTTAGCGTCAATTGCAAGCGCTCACTCGCGGGCGCGGTGCGGCTTTACAGCCAATACGACGCCGGTCTCGCGCAAGAAGTCATTACGCTCGACGAAAAGATTGACCTGCAATACGCGCTGGCTCGCCAGCGTATCGTCGAAATGATTCAGAGCGACCCGGCGACAGCCGAGGGCGGCATTACGATGATGGGCATTTTCCAGGCGCTGGAGCATGTGGCCGACCACGCCGTGGCGATTGCCAAGCGCTTGCGCGTTCACTACGAAGCCAAGTCGCAGAATCTCAGCGACATTTAAGCGGCCTTATTTCTGCGCTGGCGACTTGAGCTGCAGCACCACGCGGGTTACGCGTCGGCGCGTCATGTTCTCCACGCGGAATGTGCCCAGTTCGTCGTCCACCCGATCACCCAATTTGGGTAACTTGCCCAGCCGTTCGGCGATAATCGCCGCAACCGCGTCGGTGCGCACCTCGTCGTTGTCGCGCTGGAGAAACTCCAAAATCTCGTCGTAGCGGACGTCGGCGCGGATGCTCAGGCGATACGGCCCTTGCGCTTCAATGGCGGGGCGATCGCTCTCCGGGGCGTCGTCGAGTTCGCCAAAGACTTCCTCCACCACGTCCTCCAGGGTGATCAGGCCGCTGGTGCCGCCATACTCGTCCGCCACCATCAGGATCTGGGTTTTGGCATCGCGCATTCGCTGGATCACGCGGTTGAGGTTGAGATTTTCGGGAATAAGGTCGGGTTTGCGTAGCAGGTCCACGAGGTTCCACTGCGGATCGCCCCACGACCGTATCAGGTCCTGCAGATACAGAATTCCCACCACGTTATCAATGTCGCCGTCGCACACCACCAGGCGGCTGTGGCGGTTTGCTTGCATCGCCTCAATCAGCCCTTCCTTGCTGATGTTCACATCCACCCACTTCACATCCAGGCGGTGGATCATGATGTCGGCGGCGTCGAGATGGTCGAACATCAGCGCCTTCTGGACCAGGCGCGAGTGCGCCTCGTCGTACACGCCCTCGTTGGCGCCGCTTTTCACCAGGAGCAATAGCTCTTGGCGGCTGAGGCTTTCGTCTTTGAGTTCCGAAACATTGATACCGAATGGGCGCAGCACCACCGCGCCGGAGCGCTCGACGAGCCACGCGAGCGGCGTCAGCAAAGCAACCGTGAGTCGCAGCGGCCGAATGCAGCGCATCGCAACTCGCTCGGGATCGCGAATGGCCAGATACTTGGGGACCAACTCGGCGATGACCACCACGACGTAGGTCGCGACGAGCAGGGCCAGCAGAACGCTCACCCAGCGGGGGACCGTTTGGCCGAGCGCGTCGGCGAACGATTCGCTGATGAGGGGTTCCGCCACAGAACCAATGCCGAGGCCGCAAAGCGTGATGGCAACTTGGATGCCCGCGACGTAGCGCTGAGTCTGTTCCATGGCGCCGAGCACCAGCTTGGCGGCGGCGCTACCCTTCTTGGCGAGGGGTTCCAGGCGGCCCTTACGCGAGCCGATTAAGCCATACTCGGCGGCGACAAAATAGCAATTGGCGAGAATGAGGGCGACACTGGCGATGCCACCGGCAACATTGGAACTAGATCCCATAAATTAGGCTTGACCCAGATTATAGCCCGTCGCTATCGTCGAATCGTATAATCCAGCGTGATTCGCCACGGCACTTCGTTGGTGAACCCGACGCCGAGGCGCGTGCGCTGGAAGAATCCGGCCCGACCCGGGATGCGATAACTCAGCTTGAGCTCGTACTTGGTGGGGCCAAGCGCGGTCTGCGAAATCTGCCTGCGCGCCGTGAGCGTGAGACCCTTGGCCAGCGTTTTGCCCGCCGAAAGCGTCGCGCCATCAAAGGCATTGTATTCCAGGCTCAGATAGTCCAGCCCAAAACTGGTGGCCAATGAGCGGGTGAGTCCGCTGCTGAGCGTGGGCAGCGCCAGGCCAAAAACGGCCTCGCGAAACTGGTTGCGGTTGGTGCCGGGCTGATTGATGGCCACGCTCGCGAGTTGCTCGATCAGTTCTTGCTGACCGAGAATGGCAAGAATTTGCTGCTCGCTCAGTTCCGGGGGATCGCTGCGGGCCGAGATTTTCACGCCCTCGGGATCGAGGAGATTGCCGCGAATGCGCAACTCGATATCGTAGCGCTCCAACTGGTCACTGCTCTTCTTGGCCGAGATCGCGGTGCGTCCTTCCAGGTCCAAATCGAGGCGGGCGAAGGGTTCGGTGAACGGCGTCGCGCGGTACGAGAAGTTGATCGGGCTCCCCGGTTCGACGTTGATGCGCGCGTTGGGGAGCTCGAAAATCCCGCGTGTCAGGCGAGTATTCACCGTGACGTTAGGATAGCTGAGGCTGCCCGAAATGTTGCCGCCGCCCACCAACCACACATTCGCGATGGCGGCCCGGACTCGCGCCTCCCCGACCACCGTGAGCCCGATGTCCTTGAAGATCGGGTCAATGAGAATTTCGCCGGATTCGCGCGGCTCTTGCTCATCGGGGGTCGGCAAGTCGAGCTTGCTCAGGCGAATGCCGCCGGGGTTTGGCGTGGAAATCTCGGGGGTGCGGAGATTCCCCGCGATGACAATGTCGCCATCAATGCCCACGGACAGCGGGGCGTTGGCCTCGGTCACGCGCTCGTTGATGAGCACGTTGCTGATGGCGACTCCGCCATAAATCTGCACGAGCTCAAGGAATTCCTCGACCGAGTCGGCCTCCGCGCCGAGGGCTTGCTTGAGGTCGGCCTCGAGATTGATGGCCACCGTGCCGTTGTCGTTGACCCCGATCCGTCCGTCCTGGAGCACCAGCTTGTTGTCCTTCAGCACGAAATTCAGATCGTAGTCCTTCAGCGTGGTTTGGATCGGCTCAAGCTTCTTGGTGCGCGGATTGGTTTTTCGGATGCCGAGCGACTTTCCGGTGGCGCGAACGCCGCCGGCTAGATTAAGTGCACCTATCTCGCCACCAACTTGTAAAGAACCAGCGAGGGTGCCGTCGGTGCGCGCCTTGTCCACGATTCCGCTCTCGGGCAACAGGTCGGCGATGTTTCGCTCAGAAAGAGTAATGTTCGCTGCGACAGACTTATCGGTTCCTTCGCCAATGCCCAAGGCGGCAAGCGGCGCGCGGAAGTCGGCTTTGCCGCTAAAGCCTTCGGCTGCGAACAAAGCCTCGGCGGTCAATTCGTTGTTTGCAAGATTGATGTCAAAAATATTGACGTTTGGCTTGTCGGCGCTCGTGCCCAGCCCGATGTCCGTGATGCTGGCGTTGCCGCGACCGGCCAGCTTGTCCCAAGGGCCGGCGAGGTCAAAGTCGAGCTTAAAGTTTCCGGCGATGTTGGGGAAGCCGGGAATGATTTCGGCGAGCCACTCGCTGCGGAAACCGTCCACGGCCACGGTTGCCTCGCCAACGCCATCGGGCGTGCCCGCCCCCTGCACGCGTAGCGAGCCTTCGGCGCGAGTCCACAGCAGCTCGGGCACTCTCCAGCGGTCTTGAGTGGCGACCACCTGGGCCGTGATTTTGCCCGCCTTGATGTCGCGAATCACGAGATCATCGGCGATGAAATCGCGCAGCGTCACCTCGGGACGGCCGATATCGCCCTTGACAATCGCGCTAAATGCGGCGTTACCCTCCAAGCTTTGCAGGGTCGTCGCGACCTCGGGGTCGAGCTTCTTGGCGTTCGCCACCACTGCCCGGCCCACAGCGCCAAGGTCCACGTTCAGCGCGTCCACCTGGCCATCCACGAGCCCCTTCGCAGGGTCGTAAGTAATCCGGTCAGCTATCAGGAAGCGGTCTTGTTGCCCGATTTCGAAGTTCCCGGTCCAGAGGTTGTTCTCGAACTTGGCGGTCGCGGTGCCGTTGCCGATTT
Source organism: Chthonomonas sp. (assembly GCA_016788425.1). Taxonomy (NCBI): domain Bacteria; kingdom Bacillati; phylum Armatimonadota; class Chthonomonadia; order Chthonomonadales; family Chthonomonadaceae; genus Chthonomonas; species Chthonomonas sp. The sequence goes on along the minus strand of JAEURQ010000003.1, from coordinate 103,663 downwards.
GATAGCCGCTCAGCGCCAGGCCATCGATGCGCAAGTCGCCTGCCCCGCCACGCAGGTTATCGATCCGCCCAAACACGCCCGCCTTGCCGTTAATTGTGCCCTCGATGGGGACGGGAGCGACGCCGGCCAATGCCGGGCCGAGCTTCACATTTTCCAGTTCGGCGTTGGCTCGGAGAAACTTCTCGCGCAGATTGTAAACGCCGTTCCCGCGGACGCGGCCATCCCCCACTGCGGCGAGGAAATCGGGAACCTGCAGTCGGTCGCCCGCGAGCGTGAACTTGCCGCTCGCCTCGGTCACCTCGGCCTGCGCGGCGAGGATGTTCTTTCCCGCGAACGTGCCGGTCACCAGCGGGTTTTTGACCGTACCCGCGACCCGAATGTCGGTGAGGTTCGCGACGCCCCGCACGGAATCTTCCGTCCAATCGCTGAGCTGGATGTTGTTCGCGCTCAATGCGCCACGAATCTGCCCGTTCCTCGCGACCCACGAGAGATTCCCGGTGACCGCCGCCGAGCCTTGGTCAATGCGCACCTTGTCGGCCGTGATGCCCGCCGCGCTCGCCACGAGCTCAGCCCGAACCGCCGGAATGGGACGTCCGAGGGCGGAGACGCCATAGGCCTCGGCGCGCCCGCGATAGACGGGTTGCGTGAGGCTGCCGGTAATGCGCCCGCTCGCAAACCCGACGCCGCCGATGTCGGGAAGCCACTTCTCGAGCGGCAGATTGCCCGCCTTGACCTGCGCGTCGATGGTGCCGCGCCGGAGATTGGCGGTTCCGCTGAGCACGCCCACCCCGGCTGAACTTTGCAGAGTTGCCCGCAGAATCTTTAATGTTTCGCCTTTGATCTCAATCCGCGAACGGGTGTCGCCGGCGACCAGCGTTCGCCCCTGCGCGTCGCGGAAGGAGAGATCGCCCTGCAAGTCAACCGTCGCGAGCGGACGGTCGAGGGTGCCCGAGATTAGGGCCTCGCCACGGACCTTGCCGCGAACGTAGCTGGAGAGCCGACTGGCCTCCACGCCCGCCGCCTTGGCGTAGCCGCTGAGCTGCTTGGTCTTGAGGTTCAGGCCGCCCGAGCCGGTGAAAGCGGAACCATTCCAGCTTCCGCGCAAGCCGCGAAGCTGCACCTGGTCGCCGCTCCAACCGACTTCGGTCCGAACGCCGGTAACCACCTCGCGATTGGCGGAAACCCGGGCCGCGCTGGCGTTGCCGAAGAGCATCCAATTGCGACCATCGTAGGCCACCAGCCCTTTGTAGCGAGCATCGGCAAAACCCGCGCCGCGGAGTTGGTCTCGCACCTCGCGGGGGAGGGCCGAGGCGTTGACCGCGGATGCGTCCACGTCCACGGCGAGAGTGAGATTGGGTTCCCAGGCGACGCGACCTCGTCCGGAGCCCCGCAGGCCGCCGTCGGTGGCGATGCCGCGAAAGATGGCCGCGCGCTGATCGAACTGCACGTCAATCGGGCCGCTCGCCGAATTCGCCACGCCGGGCCAGTTCACATCGCGAACTGCTCCAGTGAAGTTGCCGGAGAGCATGACCTTGCCATCAGCGGCCACCCGCAGGTCGGCTCGCGTGCGCCCGCGCGCGGAGCGCGCGCGAAGCGGGATGTCGGTGGTGGTCCATCGGCGGGCATGGGCGAGGCCGCGAACCACGTCCATGTCGTCGCTTTGCAGAGTCAGCTTGGTCACACCGTTGAGCACGCGGGCATCCACCCGCACCGGGCCAACATTGGAGATGTTGAGTCGCCCATTGACCACCACGTTGGGGCCGACCCCTTCCACCAAAACCAGATCGCTCGACAGCCGCTCGGCGAGCCATGGAGTCTGGGTTTGGTCTACATATTCGACCTCAGAGTTATACGCAATGACGCGAAATGGGGTAGCGCTGGGCGGGCCTTCCGACTTGGGAAGCCCTCTTAAAAGGCTGAAGCCCTTGGCGTCCCGTTCAACGGTGAGGCGGCTTCGCCGCACGGAGACGACGGCCACTTTCTGCTCAAGCTGCGCTTCGAGAATCCCGACTTCGCCAAGCGGAGCCCCTCCATTCGGGCCCCAGGCAAGGTTGACCAATCGCACGTTGCCGTCCGGCGGGAACAGGCTGGTCAGCTCGATGCGGTAGCTCTCGGCCCGCGCCGAATAAAGACCAGTTTCGCCCTGATACTTATACTCAATCGGCACGCCCGGCGCGAGCATGAGTTCAAAGCAGTCGCGGAGATAGGTGTACGCCCAAAACGCGATGAGGACTGGCGGCAAGACGAGCACCGGAATCGCAGTCAATGCTCGGATCCCGGCTAGGATCCAATTGACCGCTCGCCGCACGTGTCTCACTTCTTAGGGTTTAACGTCCGAACCTAAGACGGAGTAGCGGCGGCTTCTTGTGCGCGATCGTAAGCGGCAAGTCGTTCGGCCATCACCTTTTCGCTAAACGCAATGGCGTTGTACGAGCTGCGGATGAACGGACCGCTCGCCACAAAGGCAAATCCCATGTCTTCGCCGATCTTTTCGTACTCGGCAAACTCGTCGGGGTGGACATAGCGAACCACCGGCAGGTGCTTCATGGTCGGACGCAAGTACTGACCGATCGTCACCGCGTCCACGCCGATGTTGCGGAGGTCTTGCAACACGCGGAGCACCTCGTCCTTGGTCTCGCCGAGGCCGAGCATAATGCCCGACTTCGTGTAGATGGAGGGGTCGAATTCTTTGACCATTTCCAGCAGCCGCATGGTGCGAGCGTACTTGGCTTGCGGGCGGACCACGGTGTGGAGTCGCTCGATCGTCTCGATGTTGTGGTTATAAATCTCGGGGTGGGCGTCGCACACCGTGCGGATCAGATCGGGCTTGCCCTTAAAGTCGGGGGTCAGCACTTCCACAATCATGTGCGGGTTGTGCTTGTGCAACATCTGAATGGTCTTGGCAAACTGTCCGGCGCCTTCGTCCGGCACGTCGTCGCGGGCGACGCTGGTCACCACGACGTGCTTCATGCCCATCTTCTTGGCGGTCATCGCCACGTTGAGCGGCTCGAACGGATCCAGTTCCTCGCCGCGACCCACCTTAATGGCGCAGAAGCCACAACTGCGAGTGCAAGTATCTCCCAAAATCATAAACGTTGCCGTCTTCTTGCTCCAACATTCGGGCAAGTTTGGGCAACGCGCGCTTTCGCACACAGTGTGGAGATTCTTGCTTCGCATCATCCCTTCGACCTCTTTGATCGTGTCGGGACGGGGAAGACGGATCGTCAACCACTCGGGTAGACGTTGACTCATAGGTAGATTATAGCTGGAAAGCCTATGCCGGTTAAAGGGGTCATCAATCAAACCAACACGCGCCTGGACGATTTTTGGCAGGGTGCGCTCAGCACGTTGCCATTCTTGGCCATTGCGCTCGCCGTCTTTGTCATGTTTGCGGCGCTTGGCATGCTGCTGGGCCGCTGGACCAAAGCGGTCGGCCGCAAGCGAAAGTGGGATACCAATCTGCAGGTCTTCTATCCGCGACTCGTCCGCTGGATTGTCTTGATCTTCGGCGCGGCGGCCGCGCTGACCATCGCGGTCCCCGGGTTCACCATGAGCTCCGTGATCGCCGGGCTTGGCTTCGGGTCGGTTGCGATCGGCTTTGCATTCCGGGACCTGCTGGAGAACTACTTCGCCGGCATCTACCTGCTGGTCAGCCGCCCGTTCCACATCGGGCAATGGATCAAGATCGACAAGGTCTCCGGGGTTGTCGAACAGATTTCCACCCGTAGCGTGTACGTTCGCACTTTCGAGCGCGAACTCGAGATTCTGCCGTGTTCGTTCCTCTTTAAGAACCGCTTCACGGTCGTTGACAACGCGCCGGTGCGCCGCTACGAAAGCACGCTGGTGGTGTCACTCACCGCCGATCTGCAGGAGACCTGCAACCTCATTGAGGGTGTGGTCAAAGACATGCCCGGCATCGCCGATGATCCCGCACCGTTCGTCGTGGCTGAATCCATTGCCGAGAACGGCATTCATCTGCGCGTGTACTACTTCCTCAACACCGCCGAAGAAGGCGTCTTCGCCACGCGCCACCGCATCACGCGGACCTTGCATGACCTGTTGCGACCGCTCGGGGTGCTGGTCGGCAACATCAACATGCAGCCGCTGGCCGCCACCGATGTGCCTGAGGGCTCGGAAGGCTAGCCACGCAACGCTTCGAGCACCAGGCGTGTGCCCGGCGATCGGTTTAGCGTGAAGAAGTGGATGCCCGGCGCGCCGCTGCGCAAGAGCTCGTCGCATTGGGCGATGGCATGCGCCACCCCGATGTAGAACACCGCCTTGCTGCTGCCATCGTATTGCTCCAGGAGCTTCAGCAGGTGCGTCGGGATGCTTGCGCCGCACATCTCGGTGAAGCGCTTCACCTGGCTCACGTCTTGAATTGGCATAATGCCGGGCAAAATCGGCTGCGTGATGCCCATGCTGCGCGCGCGCCCGACGAATTCGAAGTAGTGCCGATTGTCGAAGAACAGTTGCGTGATGAAGTAATCCGCGCCCGCGTCGGCCTTCTTGCGCAGGTTCTCCAGGTCGCTTAGCATCGACTTGGCCTCGGTATGGCCTTCGGGGTAGCACGCCGCGCCGATGCACGCCTGCGGGTAGCGCTCGCGCACAATGCGAATCATGTCGCTGGCGTAGTGGCAATGCGATTCGGTGGCTTGTTCGTCGAGGGGGACGTCGCCTCGTAAGACCAAGATATTGCGAAGGCCCTGCGCTTCGATGGCGTCAACCGTGCTGTGCACCTCGGCTTCGTCGAGACCCAGGCAGGTGAGGTGAACCACGGTTTCCAGCCCGAACTCGCGGTGAATGCGGTCGGCCCACTGCACCGTTTTTCCGCGCGTGCTGCCCCCAGCGCCGCAGGTGATGCTGATGAACGTCGGCTCGAGCTCGTTGAGGCGTCCGACGGTGCGAAAGAGACTTTCCTCCCCAGCCGTAGTCTTGGGAGGAAAGAACTCAAAGGAGTACGCCGGTTCCGGCGCGAGAAGCGAATCGACGACGCGCATTCAAGCCAGAGGATACCAGCGCCAGGTTTAGGCCCGTTCGCGGCGCTGCACCGCGTAGACCATCACCGCGAGCGGATCGCCGAGCTTCATGTCGCCATGACAGGACATACATTCCTTGTTGTCCAGGCGAATCGCCTTGGCGCGGAGCATCACCGGACCGAGATCCTTGGTGACAATGGCGTCGTGGCGGCCAGCAATCGTCGCGCTTGCTTCGTGGGCGAAGTCCTTGGCTTGCGCTTCGAGCTTCTCAAACTGGTCTTGCCACTGCTGATATTGCTTCTGCGTAACTTCGTTCCAGTCTTTCTTTTCCAACTCTTCCCAGCGCTGCAGAGGCGACATGGTGCCGTCGGAATAGCGCAAACGCATTTCTGTGCCGTCCACCTTGTTGGGATAGCCAGTGTAGCCAAACACACCAACCTCGTAGCCTTCACGAACGTAGGCGCGCACGGTGTCGTGGAAGTCCTTGGCCGACTCGAACTTCATCAGCTGTTGGCTGATCATCGAGTGCGTGCTCACCTGCGGAATGCGGCTCATCCCGAAAAACGGACCGACCGACTTGGGGTTGGACCGCTTCGCGTCACGGTTGATCAGGCTCATGTCGGCGAACAAGGTCTGCACCTTGTCGTCCACGGTCACAAAAATTTGCTCTTCGATGGAGGCGGTCTTCACATCGCTTTTGGCGATGGAGGAGCGCGACGTGTCCTTGGCGGGCGAATGGCTAGGAACGGACAGTCTGATGGCCGCAACGGCCACCCCGGAGGCGACGATGAGCAACGACAAGTTTTGGGCGATTTTCATAACAATTCACCACGAACAACCCTCAGACACTTCAAGAAGTGCCCCGGTTACTGAAAAAATAAAATTGGTGCGCGGGACTGGACTCGAACCAGCACGCTTTGTGGGCGCTACCACCTCAAGGTAGTGCGTCTACCAATTTCGCCACCCGCGCACGGTAGAAGCAAAAGTATAGCACCGACCCTTCGGATTGTGCATCTGCTAAAAAAGTCCGAAAAAAACACCTGGTTGTCGAACTTTTTTGATATAGTGGTAGTTATCATCCCCCTAACCGAGGGTGAGGCAATATTATGAAAAGAGCGTTTACTCTTATCGAGCTCTTGGTCGTCATCGCAATCATCGCGATCTTGGCGGCAATCCTGTTCCCTGTATTCACGCAAGCAAAAACGCAAGCGAAGGGTGCCGCAAGCATCTCCAACGCCAAGCAGATTGGCATCGCGTGGATCATGTACGCCGACTCGCAAGACGATACGGCCGCTTGTCTGGCCACCTCGGCCCCTGGTCCGTTGAACTTCAATGGCCTCCCTTACTCGCCGTGGGGAGTGGGGATCCAGCCGTTTATGAAGAACAGTGCGGTGCTCCAGGATCCTTTGACAAAGTCGAATCCGATTGAAAATGGAATCCCGACCAATCTTCTGTGGCCGTACCGTCCGCAGTACGGCTATGCCTACACGGTTTGGAGCCCGCTCACGGCGGTGACCACCGATGGTTCGCCGACTCCGCAAAAGCTGACGGCCGCCGCGAATCCGGCTGATACCATTGCATTTACCGCTCGGAAAGACCGCTTGACGTTAGACTGGACCTTCACCGGGACGATCATTTGGATGGCCCAAGCCATCGCTCCGCCCTACTGTGGCGGCGGCAGTTCGATTACGGCCAACACCAACGTTAACCCGCAGTCCATGTGCGCGATTTCGTATCGCTGGGGCACGGATGGTTCGGCTGGCCTTTCGCCAGGACCGACCGATCGCGAAGGCCGACGCACGGGCATGGTTGCTCTGCGCTACTTCGAAAAGACGGTCGCCCTTTATGGCGATGGCCACGCAAAGGCTGTCACCCACGGCAACCTCGCGGCCGGCACCAACTGGAACTGGAACTCTACGAGTACTCAGATTCAAATGACGGACATTACGAAGTACCAGTGGGACCACGATTAATGAAAAAGTGGTTGCTGCTCGCAGTCTTGGTTGGCCTTGTCGGATGTTCCGGCGAAGCCCCCACGGCGGATCCCGCGCCGGCGAATTCGACGGTGCCGGGCAAAAACGATGGCAACGCCGCTTCCGACGGTCAGCTGTCCATCAACAAGGATTACGAAGCCCCGAAGGACAAGTAATCCGTAACATGTCGCGGTCACCTGGTAAAGTCGTCAGGTGACCGCTTCTCGTCGGACTGAGCTGCTTGCCGTGCTGCTCGCGGCGATTCCCCTGCTGGGCTTTTGGCTTACCGGCCTGCTTGATCTGGACGAGGGATTCTATGGCGCCGTGACCGCCGAGATGAACCGGCGCGGCGAGTGGATCACGCCCTACTACAACGGCAGCCCGTGGTTCGAAAAGCCGATCCTGCTTTACTGGCTGGCCAAGCCGTGCATGATGCTCTTCGGTCCCGATTTCGGGCCGCGCCTCCCCTCATTTCTGTGTAGCCTCGCGCTGTACTGGATCGTTTTCCGCTTTGTGCGAACGCGCTTCGGCCAAACCGAAGCGTTGGTCTCCACGCTCATCCTTGGCACCAGCCTGCTCATGATCGCGCTGGGCCGCATGATGATGACCGATGTGCCGCTCTTGCTCAGCCTGACCGCGTGCTTCATGGCGTTTTGGAATTCGCTCGATTGCCCCGAACGCGAGCGCACTAAGTGGCGCGGGTTGGCGGGCGTTGCGTTGGGGTTTGCGGTCTTGGCCAAAGGGCCGGTCGGCGGCATTTTCTTTCTGCTCTTGGCCGGCGCAACGCTTCGGTTTTATCCCGGACCGCGCGACCGCTTTCGGGGCGGATGGCTCGCCGGGATCATCGGGTTCTGCGTCGTGGTTGGCGCGTGGTACGTGCCGGCTTATCTCGCCAACGGCGACGTGTTTGTCCAGAAATTCTTGATCGAGCAGAACCTTGGCCGGTTCGCCGGGGGCGACAAGGCGCATCATGTGCCGTTCCCCGTCAACCTGATCTTCTTCCCGGCGATTGTGGTGCTGGGCTTTGCGCCATGGTGGTGGCACTTGCGCCGTGCGTGGCCGAGCCCGCTTTCGGCGTGGACCCGGGGGCTCAGCGAGGACGAGCGCAGCACCCTGCGCTACCTAGGTTGGTGGGCGGCGATTATCTTCGTGTTTTTCAGCGTGTCGGGCTCAAAGCTGATTCACTACATTCTGCCGTGCTGGCCCCCGCTGGCGATCATCGTCGGGGTGTATGTAGCGCGCGGCGGGAACCCGGTTCCGGGCAACATTCCCACGCTGTCGCCGCGATTGCGAAACCTGTTTGCCGGGTTGTTACTCGGGCATTGCGCGCTGGCCAACCTCGGCTTTTGGTGGCATTACAATAACGTCGGGCAGAACGAGGCCCACGCCTACGCGCGCATCGCCAAAGACGCCAAGAAGCCGCTGCTGGTGTATCAGCTGAGCCGTCGCAATAAGGACCTCGGCACGGGCGCGGCCAAGGTGCAGGAGACCAGCTTGCCCTCGCTGGCCATGGTCTACCACGGCGTGTTTCAGAAAGCCGAAACTCCCGCTGAACTGGGCGAATACTCAGGCTATGTGCTCACGCGCGGCGACCGAATCAGCGCCGAAGAAGCGGCTCAACTTGGCCTCACGCAGGTTCAAACCGGCAAGAAATTTGTGTTGTTCCTGAAAAATTAGTGAACTCGCTTCGGCGAACGACGTACTTCCCGGTACCTCTGAGACAGGAGAAGACAATGAACATTCGCAAACTGATTGGATCCCTCGCCGTAGCCGCTTTACTCGCTTCGGCAGCATTCGCCCAAGATCCGGGTCCCGGCGGTCGAGGCCAGGGTCAAGGCCAAGGTCAGGGTCGTGGCCAAGGTCAAGGCCAACGCATGAATATGGGCGGCGGAACGGGTCCGTTCCAACTGATCATGCGAAACGATGTCGGTCAAGAGCTCAAGCTCACGGCTGAACAAAAGACCAAGCTTCAAGAACTGCGAGCCGCGCAAGGCCCCGGTGGTCAAGGCCGACCCGGCGGTGAGGGCCGTGGTCAAGGCGGACCTGGTGGTCCTGGCCAAGGTGGACCTGGTGGTCCCGGCGGCCAAGGTGGTCGCGGTCAGGGCGGTCCTGGTCAAGGCGGACCTGGTGCCATGGGCATGATGGGCCAAGGTGGCGGCGAAGAGCTGAAGAAGATTAACGAGGTGCTGACCGCGCCGCAACAAAAGCGCTTTAAGGAAATCAACATCCAAGCGCAAAAGGAGCGCGCGCTGAACAACCCGGATGTGCAAAAGGAACTCGGTCTGAGCGATGCGCAAAAGACCAAGCTGCGTGACATCCAAACCTCGTCGATGGAAAAATCTCGACCGCTCATGGAAGCCGTCCGCAACCAGGAAATGACGATGGAAGAAATGCGCGCCCAAATGCAGGCAATGCAAGCCGAAACGGGCAAGGAAATCCTGAAGGTGCTCACCGATGCACAAGCCAAGCAGTTCAAGGCGATGGCCGGGGTCGAATTCAAGTTCGATCCGAATGAACCGCTTGGTGGCGGGCGCCGTCGCAACGGTTGAACTTCTGCCCAAAGCCAAGATCACACCCCGCCTTCGGGCGGGGTTTTTGCTTTATTCACGCTGGCGTTAATAACGAAACTCGCTATTAACGAAAATGCCACTTTTCGTTAATAGCGGTTCAAAAACGCCTACGCAGTCCAGATGAACGGTTCGGCGTCGGTGAGGACGCGAGCCCCGCGGACCGCCTCTTCCAGATACTCCGGCAAGGTGAAGCAAGCCTGGTGGAAGCGCGGCGTGTAATACCGATTGCTCACCCCACGAGCCGCGAATCGCGCCGCGATTTCCTGCTCAGTGAGCGCGAGCGGGTCGTGCGTCTTGCTCGCCAGGATAAAGGCCCACGGCTGGAAGAAGCTGTTGACCAGCCCGTAATAGCCCGCCACATAGGGGAAGACTTCGCGCAAGGTCTGCACGCAGCAGGCAAAGCACTCGGGATAGTTTTCGCTGGCCGAACCGGCTTGCATGGCAAACGTGCCCTCGTCGCCGAGCGCGTCGTAGCAAATTTGGTAGTACTCCTTGGTGAACAGCTTGAGCGCCGGACCCTCTTCGTGCGGATTGGGCAGGTCGCTCAGAATCACGTCGAAGTTGCCGCCAGCGTTGCGCTCTAGCCAACCGCGCGCATCCTCGTAAAGCATCGTCGTGCGGGGGTCGTCGAAACAACCCTGATGCCACTCAGGCATGTGGTCGCGAACCATGTCAATCAGCTCGCGATCGATGTCGCACATGTGCGCCTCGGTCACGGTGTTGTGCTTGAGGGCCTCGCGCAGAGTCGCGCCTTCGCCGCCGCCGCATACGGCCACCTTCTTGGGGTTCGGGTGCAGGGTCATGGCCGGTTGGCTCATGCACTCGTGGAAGATGTACTCATCCATCAGCGAGGTTTGGATGTTGTAATCCAAAAAGAGCGATTTCCCGAACCGCGGGATTTCGCAGATCTGATAGGTCTGGTACTCGGTCTTGCCCTCCAGCAACATCTTGCTCACGCGAAACTGCCAAATGGCCGCGTCGGTGTGGGTCTCGGAGATGAACATGCCAGTGGCGCTTCCGTCACTCATTTCGCTTCAATTATGGCACTTCTCCGGTACAAGGCTGGGAACTCGGGCTGCGCGCCATCGGTAGACTCCTGTCATGCGAGCCGAGTCTCTTCAATTTCTCACTGACATCGTGAACTGTCCTTCGCCCAGTGGCTACGAGCAACGGGCGGCGGAAATCTACCGCAACTACACGTCGTTTGCCGACGCTCATCACACCGACTCGCACGGTAACACCTGGGCCGTGCTGAACCCGGGCGCCGAGATGAAGATTATGCTCGCCGGGCACATGGACGAGATCGGCTTTATCATCCATTACATTGACGATGCCGGCATGCTCTACTTCAAAACCATCGGTGGCCAAGACAGCTCGATCATTGTCGGGCAGCGGGTGTGGGTGCACGGGTCCGAGCGCGTGGCGGGCGTCATCGGCCGCAAAGCAATCCACCTATTGGAAGAAGAAGAGCGCAAGAAGAAGCCCGAAGTCAAGGATATGTGGATCGACATCGGCGCCGCAACCCGCGCCGAAGCCGAAGCCCTGATTTCGCTGGGCGATGTGGCGACCTTCCAATGGGAGTTCCAAACGCTGCTCGGTGACCGCGCGACCGCGCGCGGGTTCGACAACAAAATGGGTTCGTTCTGCGTCGCCGAGGCGCTGCGATTGCTTAAAGAGGACGGCGGACTCGACCCGAACGTTGGTGTCTACGCCGTCGCGACCGTGCAAGAAGAAATCGGGTTGCGCGGGGCGCGCACCTCGGCGCACGCGATCAACGCGCAATCAGGTTTGGCGGTCGACGTCAACCACGCGATTGACTATCCCGGCCTTAGCAAATCGCGCTACGGCCAGCTCGATCTCGGCAAGGGTCCAAGCGTCATGCGCGGGGCCAACGCCAGCCCGGTCGTGTTTCAAATGCTCCGCGATGGCGCGGCGAAGGAAGACATTCCGTACCAAGTGGATGTAGAAGCCGGCGGTACTGGCACGGACGGCAATGCCATGCAGCTGAATCGCGACGGCATGGCAGTGGGCATCTTGGGTGTGGCCTTGCGCTACATGCACACGCCGTGCGAGTTGCTGAGCCTGACCGACGTCGAGAACTGCGCGCGCCTCATGGCCGCCTACTGCCGACAAGTGGGTCCAAATACGGATTTCACGCCTCGCCTGAACACAAAATAGCAACCGGAGTGTTACTATCTCCGTAGGGATAACAGAAAAATGGGACTCTTTGACAAGATTCGCGGCGAGTTTATCGACATTATCGAGTGGCTCGATGACACTCAAGACACGATCGTCTATCGCTTTGAGCGGCACAACAACGAGATTAAGAACGGCGCGAAGCTGACCGTTCGCGAGTCGCAACTCGCGGTTTTCGTCAACGAGGGCCAAATCGCCGACGTGTTTACGCCGGGCATGTACACGCTCACAACCGAGAACCTGCCCCTGCTCAGCACCCTCAAGGGCTGGAAGTACGGCTTCAACAGCCCGTTTAAGGCTGAAGTCTATTTCGTCAACACCAAGCGGTTTACCGACCTCAAGTGGGGCACGGCGAGCCCGATCATGATGCGCGACCCCGAGTTTGGCGCGGTCCGTCTGCGCGCCTTTGGCACCTATGCCATGCGCGTTTCGGATGCCACCCGATTCCTCAAGGAAATCGCGGGGACCGACTGGCAGTTTACGGTGGACGAGGTGAGCGATCACCTTCGTAACCAGATCGTCAGCAGCATGACGGAAAGCCTGGCCACGGCCCAAATCCCGGTGCTCGACCTCGCCACGAAGTTCACCGAAATCGGTGAAGGTATGGTTGGCAAGCTCAAGAACGACCTTGCCGAAATCGGCGTGGAACTTCTCAGCTTCCGCCTGGAAAGCGTCTCGCTGCCGGAAGAAGTGGAGAAGGCGATTGACAAGCGCGGCGCAATGGGCGCCATCGGCAATCTGCAGAACTACACCCAATATCAAGCCGCCAACGCGATGGAGAAAGCTGCGGAAAATCCGGGCGGTCTCGGTGCGGCGGGCATCGGCATGGGCGTCGGCGCGGCCATTGGCCAAACCATGGCTCAGCAAGCCGCGACTCCGCCGGCGGTGCCAACCGCGGCGCAATATCACGTGGCCGTCAACGGGCAACAGCAAGGCCCGTTCACCTTGGATCAACTTCCGGCGCTCACCGCCGACACGCTCGTGTGGTCGCCCGGCATGGCCGAGTGGACCGCCGCCAAGAACGTGCCGGCCCTCGCCGCCAAGCTGACGCAAACTCCGCCGCCGGTTCCTCAACAGTAAACGGTGTCATCCACGGTTGCGGATTCGGCGCAGGTCGAACACTATAAGTGCCAACAATGTGGGGCCGATCTTGAATTCAAGCCCGGCTCCACAAACCTGAAGTGCCCCTACTGCGGGCATGAGCAGGCCATTCGCGTCGAAGTTTCGGCCATCGAAGAGATGCCGCTGGAGCACTTCTTCGAGATGGGGCGCTTGGAGCAGGAGTACGTTGACAACGTCGGCCAATCCCTGCGCTGCCGCGGATGCGGCGCTGAGTTCAGCGTCCCCGAGAAAAAGCAATCCGACGAATGTCCGTTCTGCGGGAGCAAGGTGGTGGTGGAGAACACGCCCCTTGTGCGCATCAAACCGCAAGGCGTCATGCCGTTCCAAATCACCGAGTTGCAAAGCCGGGCGAGCGTGCAAAAATGGCTTGGCTCGCGGTTCTGGGCGCCCAACGACCTGCGGAAGCTTGCGCTTCGCGAAGGCAAATTGCGCGGCTTTTACGTGCCGTTTTGGACGTTCGATTCGCAAACCACGAGCAGCTACTCGGGCATGCGCGGCGAGCACTACTGGGAAACCGAGTCTTACACCGACAGCGAGGGCAACTCGCAGACCCGCCAAGTGATGCGCACGCACTGGTATCCGGCCACCGGCGTGGTAGACGTGGGCTTCGACGACGTGCTGGTGCTGGCCGCGCGGACGGTCGGGCAAGCTCCGGCTCGCGAGGGCGAGAAGCGAGACCCGAACATGACCGACGCGCGCTACTCGCAGCTGCTCAGCACATGGCAACTCCGCGAGATCACGCCCTACCAATCAAGTTTTCTCGTCGGGTTCCAAGCCTTGCGCTACGACGTGGACCTGCCGATGGGCTGGGAGCGCGCCCGCGAGGCGATGGAACCCCATATCTATGAGGCCATCCGCTACGACATCGGCGGCGACGAGCAGCGCGTGCTGAGCAAATCCACCGATTACAACAACAATTCGTTCAAGCACATTCTGCTGCCGGTCTACACGGGCGGCTACCGCTATCGGGGCAAGCCGTTCCGGATTGTGGTCAACGGGCAAACTGGGGAAGTGCAGGGCGAAGCCCCCGTGAGCTTCTGGAAGGTGCTTATTGCGGTGCTTCTCGCACTCATTCTGGTGGGGACCATTGCGTTCTTTGTGGCGCAGGATCAGGCCCGTAAAAACGCCAGGAGCGTCAGCTATTCTCCGGGGCCAAACCTGGATCCCAACTTCGATCCGAATGGTTTTCCGATCGATCGCTAGTTTTTTCTGAACGTTTAGAAGGATTTTCCTCGTCCCACCATGCAGGCAGTCTGGACGAAATTTCTCAGTTCGGTCTAAAATGCGAAAATCTGTTTGGGAATTCCCATTTCAGATGGGATGACGTTGACTTCATGATCATGGGATTAGTGGTGGCCGGGACTTTCTTGAGTGGGGTTAAGAGCTAGTGGCAGCGCCGCGAATGCCGTTTTTGCAGTATCTGCAGCAAAAGGGCTACATCACGGAAGCGCAAGTGCAAGAGGCGATGACCGTCGCCAAGCAAACCAACCAAACCGATTTGGGCCGCGTGGTCCTGACGTTAGGGTTTGCCGCCGAGCGCCACATTCTGGAAGCCCAAGCTCAAGAGCGCGGCATTCCGTTTGCCGACCTGGATAAGGTCAGCGTTGATAGCTCGACCATTGCCTCGGTGCCCGAGCGCCTGGCGAAGCTCCACAGTGTGGTGCCGGTGCGTAAAGATGGCACGACGCTTTACCTGGCGATGGCCAATATCAACAACCTGCAGGCGATTGACGACGTCACTGCCTCCTCGGGTTGTCGGGTCTTACCGGTGGTCGCCGTTCCCGGCGCAATCGAAGACGCCCTGCGAAAGTATTACAGCGGCTCGATGGCGCAAAACGCCACACCGGCCGCCGCCCCCACGCCCGCGGCGGCGCCCGCCGACAAAGACGCCACGAGCATGGACATGCGCAAGCTCATGGCCGAAGCCGGCGTCAACCGTGGCTCGGAAACCGATGGCGACCCCACTTCGGACAGCGAGTCCGAAAAGATGGCCGAGGCCGCGCCGATTATCAAATTGGCCAACGCCCTCATTCAACAAGCCATCGTAGACCGAGGCTCGGACGTCCACGTCGAGCCGCAGCAACGCGGGGTCCGCGTTCGCTACCGCATTGACGGGGTTTTGATGGAAGCCATGACCGTGCCTAAGAATCTCCAGGCACCGCTCATCTCGCGTCTCAAGATCATGGCCGACATGAACATCGCCGAGCGACGCGTTCCGCAAGACGGTCGTATCGAAGTTCGAAACGCCGGCAAGGAGTACGATCTCCGCGTCAGCACGATCCCCACTCCGTTTGGCGAAAAAGTCGTTATGCGGGTTCTGGACAAGTCCAGCACCCAAATCGGTTTGGAAAAACTCGGCTTCTTGCCCGAGAACCAAGCCAAGATCGAAGAGCTTTGTTCCCAGCCGAACGGCATGTTCCTTTGTACCGGCCCGACGGGTTCCGGGAAAACGACGACCCTGTACTCGGTCCTCAACAAACTGAACACGGTTGGCGTCAACATCGTGACCGCCGAAGACCCCGTGGAGTACCAAATTGGCGGGATCGCCCAGGTTCAAATGAACCGAAAGGCGGGTCTGACCTTCTCGACCGCTCTGCGCGCCTTCCTCCGACAAGACCCTGACATCATCATGGTCGGTGAAATGCGTGACTTGGAAACCGCGGAAATCGCGATCGAATCCTCGCTTACGGGCCACTTGGTCTTGTCCACGCTTCACACGAACGACGCTCCGTCGGCCACCCTTCGTATGGTGGACATGGGCGTCGAGCCTTACCTCATCGCCGCGACCGTCATCGGGATTCTCGCCCAACGACTGGCGCGACGCATTGACCAGGACAACAAGGAACCGTACGTCGTCAAGCAGATTGACCTGCGCCGATTTGGCTTTGATGTCACCGATCCCGATGGAGAAGTGACGCTGTACCGCGGCGTGCCTGCCGAAAGCAACCGAATGACCGGCTACAAGGGCCGATCGGGGATTCACGAACTTATGGTCATCAACGGCGAAACCGCCGAGCTGATCGTGCGCCGCGCCCCGCTCGCCGATATCAAGGCCGCGGCCAAGGCCAACGGCATGAAGGAACTCCGCGAAGATGGCGTCGCCAAGGTCCTCCAAGGCGTCACGACCCCCGACGAAGTCATGCGCGTTGTCTTCACCGCCGGCTTCTAAACAAACTCAACTTGAAACTAAACTGAACTGATGCAACAATCGAACAATCCTGTACCGCCGCCCGCTGGAATGGGCATGACCGCGCCGCCTCAAATTGGCCAACCCCAGGCACCGGGCAACGACGTCATCAGCGACGGTCGTCCGCCGATTGTTGATCGGACCGGCCCGCCGAAGTCGCTGGAAGACCTCCACATAGACGAGCTCCTCAACATCGTTGTTGATCGCAATAACTCGGACCTTCACATCTGCGCCGGTTCGGAGCCGATCATCCGCGAAGACGGGACGCTTAAGCGTCTGAACTACGAAGTGTTCAGCGCGGTGCAAACCCAGCGCATGATGTACGAGATCATTTCGGACGAAAACATTCAGCGCTTCGAAACGACCTGCGAACTTGACTTTTCGTATTCGCTGCCTCGGGGACGCGCCCGCTTCCGTGTGAACCTTTACCGCGATCGTGGGGCCGTGGCCGCCGCTTTCCGCTTGATTCAGAGCAAGATTCCGACGGTTCGCGATCTGCACCTCCCGCCGATCCTGGAGACCATTACCGATAAGCCGCGCGGCCTCGTGCTCGTCACCGGCCCGACCGGTTCCGGTAAGTCCACTTCGCTGGCGGCGATGATCAACTACATCAACATCAATCGCCCGGTCCACATCATTACGATTGAGGACCCGATTGAATATCTGCACCAGCACAAGATGGGCCTGGTGAATCAGCGCGAACTTGGCGCTGACACCAAGAGCTTTAACAACGCTCTGCGCGCCTGTCTCCGGGAAGACCCGGACGTGCTACTCGTCGGTGAAATGCGGGACGTCGAAACGATCGCCCTGGCCATCACCGCCGCGGAAACCGGCCACTTGGTCTTTGCTACGCTCCACACCAACAACGCCGCCGAGTCCATTGACCGGATCGTTGACGTGTTCCCGCCCAGCCAACAGGAGCAAATCCGTGTTCAGCTGGCGAACAATATCGTGGCCATCGTCGCCCAACAACTATGTCCGCGGGCCACGGGTCCGGGACGTATTCCGGCCAACGAAGTCATGATTGCCAGCCCCGCCATCAAGAACCTGATTCGCGAAGGGAAGACCCACCAAATTCCTTCAAGTATCCAAACCAGCGCCTCGCTGGGCATGTTCACGATGGACCAATGTTTGCGTGACCTTTACCTCAAGGGCATCATCACCCTGGACGAAGCGCTTAGCCGTGCCGTGCAGATTGATGAGCTTAAGAAGATGATCAACACCGGCCAAGGCGGCCCAGGTGCTCCAACTGGCGGACCTCCGCCCCGAAGATAATAGAGAGATAGAACGACATGCCAGTTTACGGTTACACGTTTAAGGATGCCAGCGGCTCGATCCAAAAGGGGACGGCCGAGGCCGAAAGCGAAGAGCTACTAAGAAAGCGCTTCGAGGAACAAGGCTTTACCATCACGGAAGTCACGGTCATCAAGGCCGGCAAGACTCGTGGCCCCAAGTCGGGCAAGGTCAAGCTGTCCAACCTCGCGGTCTTCTGTCGTCAGTTCTCCACGATGGTTGACGCGGGCGTCTCGCTCGTCCGCTGTCTGGACGTTTTGAGTCGGCAATCGCAAGACCCCAAGCTCAAGCGCATCCTCATTGACCTCGGGCAACGGGTCGAAGGTGGGGAAAGCCTTTCCCGCGCCATGCAACGCCACCCGCGCGCGTTCAACAACCTGTTCATCGGTTTGATCCGCGCCGGTGAAGTCGGCGGGGTTTTGGAGGAATCCCTGCAACGACTCTCCGCGTTCTTGGAAGGCGACGTCGCCCTGCGCCGCAAGGTCAAATCGGCGCTCACTTATCCGGTCCTCGTTTTGATCGCCGCCACCGGCATCGTCATCTTCTTGGTCAGCTGGGTTGTGCCGCAGTTCGCTCAGCTCTTCTTGGATATCGGCCTCAAGGCCGACGACTTCCCGGCGATGACGAAATTCCTCATCGACCTTTCGGAAGTGTTCAAGAAAAACTGGCTGATCCTGATCATTTCTGTTTCGGCGTTTGTCTTCGCCTGGAAGCTCTTTGTGGGCACCCGGTTCGGGAGACGCGTCGCGGATAAGGGCAAGCTCAGAGTGCCCGTGTTCGGCAAGCTGCACCACAAGATTTGTATGGCGCGCTTTAGCCGCACCATGGGCACGCTGCTCACTTCGGGGGTTCCGATTCTGCAGGCCATGGAAACCGTGGCCGGGACGATCGGCAACTCGATTATGTCGGACGCCGTGCTGGAAGCCCGCGCCCGGATTCGGGAAGGGGACCGCATCGGCGACCCGCTCGAAGCCTCGCGCTTGTTCCCGCCGATGGTCGTGCACATGATCGCGGTCGGCGAAGAGTCGGGCTCGCTCGACTTCATGCTGCAAAAGATCGCCGACTTCTACGAAAGCGAAGTGGAAGCCACGCTGGCCTCGCTCACCGCGGCGCTTGAACCGATCATGATCGTTGTCCTTGGCTTTATCGTCGGCTTCATCGTTATCGCGATGTTCTTGCCGCTGATTAAGGTTATCGAAGGTCTCTCGCAGGGTAACGACACCTAAGTCGTCTTTAGGAGAAAAACACAAGCCCTGGCAAGTTGGTTGCCAGGGCTTGTTTGGTTTGTTACTGAACCCAGGGTTCAATTTCCCAACGGAAACTCTTGCCGGACTTGAGGATGCGCCCAAATCCGGGGAACGGCATGTGCGAGCCCATGATGCGATAGCCTTCCTTCGCGAACTGGTCGAACATCTTGCGGCGCATGTCGGCCGACGCCACGGGATCGGTGTCGAACTTCACCTGAATGTTCGGGTTTTGCACGATGATCGCGGCGTGATGGCAAAGGTCGGCCCAGTGAATCATGGTCTCCTTACCCGAGCTGATCCGCACCCCGGCGTGGCCCGGAGTGTGGCCGGGCATCGGCATGAACGCAATGCCTGTGCCCCATTCCTTGTCGCCCGCAATCGTGCGGATTTGCGGCTTCAGGATGTTGAAGCAGCTTTGGGCCCCGGCGATCACGCCTCGGCGGTCGTTCACGTCCATCATGCTCTTGGGCATCTCCGGCTGCGCGGCGGTCCAAAAGGCGTATTCGGCTTCGGGCACGAAGATTGTGGCGTTCGGGAACGCCGACTTGCCATCCTTGAGCAAGCCGTTGTAGTGGTCGCCATGGGCGTGCGTCAGGGCGATTGCGCCCACCATTTCGGGCTTAATGCCCAGCTGGGCCAGCGCAGGCATGAGCTTTTGGCCCGTACCGCCATCAATGAGCAGAACGTCTTTCCCCTTCTGCATGATCAGCACGTTCACGTCGAGCCCCACTTGGTCGGTGCGCAGTTTGTTGGCGGCCAAAATCTTGCGCAGTTCTTCGGGCTTGGTCTTGGCCGCGAACGGCGACTGCTCGACGCTCATGCGCATGGCGGCGTCTTGCACGGTGGTGATGGTGTACTCGCCAAACTGGGTGGTGCGAGTGACCGCCACGGCGGGCACCGAAGTATTGGCTTGCGGCTCAGCGGCAAGCGCGAAACGAGGCATCAGGGGGGCGGCAAGGCCCAACCCTAGTACGGCGCGACGAGACAGATCGGTGTGGCTCATGTTGTTCTAACCTACCCCTTCCTACGCGCGTGCCACAATCATGGTCGTGCCAAAAGTTAGCGTTTTGCTCACGTGCTACAACCACTTGGCGTACCTGCCGGTGGCGGTGGAGAGCATTCGCGCGCAGACCATGATCGACTTTGAGGTCATCTGCCTGGACGATGGCTCGACCGACGGCACCCGCGACTGGCTCCGCGCCAACTGTCCCGACTGGCACCTCGAGTTCAACGCCCAAAATCTCGGCACGTACGGATCGCTCAACCGAGGTTTGGCGCTGGCCAACGGCGAGTTCATTGCGATTCTTAACGACGACGACGAGTGGATGCCGACCAAGCTTGAGCAGCAGCTGAACCTGCTGGCGGCCGAGCCGCGCGTGGGACTCGTGCATACCAACGGCGACTTCATCGGGGCGCTCGGCGAGACCTTGCCCGGCACGCCGCTGGGATTCGACTTCCCGCGCTCGCAAACCGACAAGGGAATCATCCCGCTGATCTACGCCAACAAGATCATCGCCTCGGCGGTGCTGGTCCGGCGCGAATGCTTTGAGCAGTGCGGCGAATTCAATCCGGCCTACTTTGGCAGCGGCGACTGGGACATGTGGTTGCGCATCGCCGAGCATTGGGACATCGGCTTTTGCAATGACAAGCTGACCAACTATCGCTGGCACGAAAACAACGCCAGCAAGAAGCTTGACCGCATTTGGCGCGACGACCAGATGCTCCGCGAGCGCATTCTCGACCAGACCGGGCTCTACGAGAGCATGGGCCTGGACGAGGCTACGCTCAACCTAGCGCTCGCCCACAACTGGGCCTGCCTGGGCACCGTGCGCACCCTCAACGGCGATCCGTCGGGCGGCCGCCGAGCTTACAAAGAATCGCTCCGCCGGCAACCAAGTCGCTGGCGGAGCCGAGTTCGGTGGCTAGCCACCTATCTGCCCAAGGGCTTATTCCGACGCTTGCTCTAGATCGCAACCACAGCGCAGTCGAACGCGTCCCGGGAACGCGGCGGGTGCGGTTGTGACCGCCGGAGCCACCTTGTCCGGGTTGTTCAGACCAAACGTAATCTGCTTCACCAGATCGCGGTAGTGAGCCGCCATCGCCTTGTCGGTCACGCGCGGCAGCACCGCATTGAGCGCATCGCGCGAGGCTTCAAGCTGCACGCGGGTGTTGGAACGGATTTCCGAGGGCGGGCCGCCGAGCTTAAGCACCAGCGTATTGACAAAGGTGCGCTGCACCTGACGACGGAATGGCGTCGAGGCCGCCGCCGGCGTGGCGAGTTCGCGCCAGACTTCGGCGGAGAGGTCGCTCATCAGGTCGGCCACGCGATACGCGCCCGGCCCGGTTCGCATCTCGTTGATCACCATGCGATTGAGGCGACCATCTTGCAGCAAGCCGGAGATGGCGCGCGCTTGGAACGAGTTTTGCAGGCTGTAGCCGCCATCGTTGCTGATTTTGCCCATGATGCTCTTCGGCGTCAGCCAGGTCGGCGCGGTCAGCAAGTTGCTCATGAGCCACTTGGCGGCGCGGCGTTGGTATTCGGGGCTCACCGGGTTGAAGGTTTCGCCACCGCGACCCGAGCGCCAGTCAATCACTTCTTGGCCGCCCACAACGGCCATCACGTGGCCGACATAGTTGCCCATTTGCTCGACGAGCGCGCCGTGGATGCGGGCGGTCTCCGAGTTGTCCTCGCCGAGGCGAGTCGTCATCGGGAGCACGTACGAGACCATGCGCTTGAGGTTGGCCACGCCATAAGTCGAGGCGATCACCGCGTCCGATCCCAGCGCCTCCGATTGCGCGGTCGGGTCCGAACTGCTGAAGTTGTCGTAGAACCGCAGGGTCGGGTCGGTCACTTGCGCGGCGGCCAGGTTGTCCAAGGCGGGGCGCTCGTCCCACGGCGTGCGCGCGCTGTCAATCGGCATGTAGCCCCACTTGATCGAGAACTTGTCGTACTTGCCGATCCGCGGAATCATGGTCGCCTTGTCCTCGGGTTGCGCCACATAGTTGAATCGGGCGTAGTCCATGATCGAGGTGCAGGTGCCGTTGTCGGCGGTCCACTTCGCGTCGCGGAGCCACTCGGTCGGGATCATCGCGCTGCTCTTACCGTTGTGCGGCAAGCCAAACGTGTGGCCAACTTCGTGCGCGACGACGAATCGCACTAGCTCGTGCATCAGGTCGTTCGGGAACGGCAATCGGCGGGCGCGGGGGTCGCTGGCCGAGGCTTGCGCGAAGTACCACTCCTGCTGCAGCTTGAGAATATCGTGCCACATGATGATGTGGGCGTTGAGAATCTCGCCGCTGCGCGGGTCGGTGACGCTCGGGCCCATGGCGTTGGCAATCGGCAGCGCCGCCCAGCGAATCACGCTGTAGCGGGCGTCTTCCGGCGTCCACTCGGGGTCGTTGGGCGCGTCTTTGCAGATGACCGCGTTCTTGAAGCCAGCGGCCTCAAAGGCGACGTTCCAATCCTGGACGCCTTGCCGGCAGGCTTCTCGCCACTCGGTCGGAATTTCCGGCGCGAGATAGTAAACAATCGGCTTGACCGGCTCGCTCATCGCGGCCTTGGGGTCCTTCTTTTCCAGGCGGTAGCGCGTGATGTATTCGTACTGGCGGACGCCTTGCGTGTTGGGCGCATCGTAGTCCGTAAAGCTGTTGGTGAAGTAACCAACTCGGCTATCGGCAATGCGGCCCATCATTGGCTTTTCGGGCAGCAGCACGATGCTGTGGTGCAGCACGTAGGTGCTGCTGGGGCGCGCCACGGCGCGCGAAAACGGGTTGGACCCGCCACCGCCGCCGCCACCGGCGAAGGTCGCAAGAACTTCTACGTTGATGTTCTCCGGGAAGCTGAGCGCGCGATCCAGGAACGAGCGGCTGCCATCCATCCCGCCGCCACCGGTGGCACCGGCGAAGCTAAACTCCGGCGGACTCTGCTTAAAGAGTCGTGAGGCATCGATGACGACCGCGCCGCTCGGGCTGGTCGCCTTGATATCGAAGGTCGCGATGATCGGATCGAGGTTGGAAATTTTCGTGCCGAGTTCGAGCGGCGTGCCCGGTCGCGACTTGATGTTGACGACCTTGGAGCGGAGCAGCACCTTGTCGCCGCGGACTTCCCACGAGACGAGTTGCTCGAACGCCGCTGAGCCGCTGTAACCGCCGCCCGCGGTGCCCTTGAGTTCGCCCACCCACAGGTAGGCACGGCCCATCTTGTCCTTCGGGATTTCGAACAGCAAAGTCTCATCTTTGCGCCAAACCTTAAACATTCCGTCGTCGGCTTTATAGTCCTTAACGGCTTTGGAGTAGGCATCGTCTTCCTTTTTCTCGGCGGGCTTTTCGGCGGGCGTGGTTTGCGCATAGGCGACCGAGAGGGGCAACAAAGCGAGGGCATGAAGCAGAGTGCGTCGCATGACCCTAGACTACTGGAAGCGGCGGGCTCCAGATTCCAGACCATAACAATAACCAAGCCTAGTTGATCGTAAATGGCCCGGCAGCGGGGAGGTTCGCCAGCGAGTCGGTCCAAGGCAAGCGCTTTTGCAGCACCGACTGGGGCATGAAGCCCAGAAGCACGCGGCGGAGAGCGACCGCTTTTTCCGGATATGTGCGTACGACTTGAGTGGCGAGAGCCAGCGCGCGGGCCCGTTGGCCGGTCTGCAAGTAGAGGGTGAACAGGTTCAGCGCGTTGCGGCCAAGCCCGGCGCGGCAGTCCGCGGGCCAATCGCGAGCGCGGATCGCCTCGCGCACGGCGATCTCCTCGGCGACCTGCTTCGGCGAGCGCGTAAAGCTGTTGCTGCCGTGGATCCGCCACTGAGTCAGCCGATCGGCCACGCCGATGCCCGGACCGCGATTGCTGGCCTCGAGCAGCGCCATCCAATCGCCGCTATAGTGCGCGTTCGTGGCGAACCGCAATCCGGCGCGACGGAACACCACGCCGCTGGCGAGAATCCGGTTTTCAACCACCAACCACGGGCGGTAATCGGCGAGCCCAACCGGCCAGTCGCCATGCACGTCGTCCGCTTCATCCACCTTGCCGTCGCCGTCTACCACCCAGCCGCGCACAAAGCAGAAGCTGGCCGCCGGATGTTCTTGCAGAGCCGCGGCTTGAACCGCTAGCTTCTCGGGCGACCAAAGGTCGTCGCTGTTGAGCACGGCCACCAGGTCATGGCGAGTCATTTCGAGGGCGCGCTGCTCGGTGGCGTAAGCGCCCAGGTTACGCTCGTTCACGCTCAGCCGAATCCGGGGATCGTCGAACTCGCGAAGCACGCTCAGGCTCTGGTCGGGGCTGCAATCGTCCACAATCACGAGCTCCCAATCCGTGAAGGTTTGCGCCAGCACCGAGCGCACCGCCGCGCCGACAAATCGGGCGTGGCCATAGCTGGGCATGATGATGGAGATCACGGGGTGATTGTAGTCGTTTTCAGTTACAATCAGGGGGTGAGCTTCGTCCCCCAGACCCCCATGATGCGGCAGTATTTTGATGCTAAAGCCGCGCATCCGGGGGCGCTGATCGCAATGCGCGTGGGCGACTTTTACGAGTTCTACGGCGATGATGCCGAGACCGCGGCCCGCGCCCTAGAGATCACGCTGACCGGCAAAGAGGACGGCGCGAATGGCCGCGTGGCGATGGCAGGAGTACCGTTTCACGCCTTTGACAAGTACCTTACTCGGCTGGTGGCGCTTGGTCACCGCGTCGGCATTTGCGAGCAGATTGACGATCCGAAGACGACCAAGGGGCTGATTCGGCGGCAGGTTCGCCGGGTTTTGACTCCGGGCACGTTGATGGAGGATTCGCACCTGGATCAAGGCGAGCCTTCGTTTTTGTGCGGCCTCGCCGGGCATGGCGAGCAGTGGGCCATCGCCACTTTGGAACCCAGCACCGGCGAGTTTTTGGTCACCGAAGTCACCGGCGAAGGAGCCCTGCGTCAGGAGCTTGCCCGCCTACAGCCCGCCGAGGTCATCGGCGCGAAAGCTCTGGAAGGCGTGACCGGATTTTTTGAGGTCGAGCCGGTCCGCGCGGATCGCGCCGAGCAGGAGCTCTTGGCCCATTTGGGGGTGCATCAGCTCAGCGGATTCGGCCTCGAAGGGGAGCCGCTTTCGGTGATGGCGGCGGCGTTGGTGCTGCGGTACGCCAAGGGCAACGGGCTTGACCTGGCGCATATCGAAACGATTTCGACCTATCAGGTGGACGAGTTCATGCGGATTGACGCCTTCAGTCGGCGCACGCTGGAGCTCACGCAAAACCTCGCCGACGGCTCGCGGCGGCACACTCTATTGGACGTACTCGATCGCACCCGCACCGGCATGGGCGCGCGGCTGCTGCGCCGCTGGATTGACCAGCCCTTGCTCTCGCGCGCAGAGATCGAGTCGCGCCACGAGGCGGTACGGCGGCTCATTGAAAACTCCTTGATCCGCGAAGAACTCGGCGAAAAGCTCAAGCGAGTCAGCGACTTGGAGCGGCTGGTCTCGCGGTGTTCGGCGCGCCTGGCTAGCCCGCGCGACTTGGCTAATCTGCGCGCGTCGCTGCAGGTGCTCCCCGAGGTGTTGAAGCCCTTGCAACAGATTGCGTTGGGCCGATTGCAGCGCGTGGCGAGTTCGATGGGCGACCATTTTGAGCTTGCGCGGCAGCTTTATATCGCGATTCAGCCCGAGCCACCGCTGACGCTGCGCGACGGCGGCGTGATCGCCGATGAGTATGACGCGGAGCTCGATCAGCTGCGGCGGCTGGGCCGAGACGGGCGCTCGTTCATTGCCGAAATGGAGACCGCTGAGCGCGCGGCGACGGGGATTCAACAGCTTAAGGTCGGTTACAACTCGGTGTTCGGCTACTACATCGAGGTGCCGAAGCAGCACAGCGAGCGAGTGCCGCCCGCCTACATCCGCAAGCAAACCACCGCCAACGCCGAACGCTACATTACCGCCGAGCTGAAGGAGCACGAGAGTCGCGTACTGGACGCGGGCGACAAGGCGATTGAGGTCGAGCACGCGCTGTTCGAGCGGTTGCGCGAGCAGGTCGCGGCGGAAGCCCCGGCCTTGCTGGCCACAGCCCGCGCCATCGCCGAGCTCGATGTCCTGTGTTCGCTGGCGAGCGTGAGCATTGCCCACCGATATGTGCGGCCCGAGCTGGTTGACGACAACTGCTTGGAGATCATTGACGGGCGACACCCGGTGGTTGAGGCCGGCACGGACAACTTCGTGCCGAACAGCGTTTCGCTGGAGCCCCTCGCCGAAGGCACCCGGACGATCATTCTGACCGGCCCGAACATGAGCGGAAAGTCCACGTTTCTGCGGCAAAACGCACTCATTTGTCTAATGGCGCAGATCGGTTGCTACGTGCCGGCCAGCTCAGCCAAGCTCAGCATTCACGATCAGTTGTTTACAAGAATCGGTGCGAAAGATGAACTTGCAAGTGGGCAATCAACCTTCATGGTCGAAATGACCGAGTGCGCGTACATCCTGAATCATGCGACTGACCGAAGCCTGGTGGTTCTCGACGAGGTGGGCCGCGGCACCAGCACCTTCGA
The DNA here is from genome assembly GCA_016788425.1 of Chthonomonas sp. NCBI lineage: Bacteria > Bacillati > Armatimonadota > Chthonomonadia > Chthonomonadales > Chthonomonadaceae > Chthonomonas > Chthonomonas sp. The sequence continues at coordinate 77,588 of JAEURQ010000003.1, read as the reverse complement.
CGGTATGGCCATCGCTTGGGCGATCATTGAGCGGCTGGTGGAGATCGGCGCCAAGACGATGTTTGCGACGCACTATCACCAACTGAACATCCTCGCGGAACAACTGAGTGGCGTCGCGAACTTCCGCGTCGCGGTGGCCGAGGTGGGCGACAGTATTGTGTGGACTCACCGCGTGCTGCCGGGGGGCACCGATCGGAGCTACGGCATTCACGTGGCGCGGATGGCGGGGGTTCCGCCCAGCGTCCTGGATCGCGCGGGGCATATTCTCGCCGACCTCGAAAGCACGGAGCCGCGACCGGCGGTGAGTCAGGTCACGCAAAACCGGCTGCAACTGAGCCTCTTTGAAGCGGCGGAATCGCCGGTCGTAACCCAGCTCCGCGAGATTCCGCTCGATTCGATCACGCCGATTCAGGCGCTACAAATTCTGGACGACCTCAAACGCAAGATCGACAGTTAAGTAAGCGGAACTGCTTGCGCCAAGCGCGCGGCGGCGGCGACGTTGGCGGTGTGGCCCGAGCGGCTGGCATCGACATTGAGCATCGTGATCGGCACGCGAGCGAGCCAAAGATCGCCGATGAGGTCGAGCAATTTATGCCGCGCGGGCTCGTCGGGGAACCTGGCCGGGTTCACGTAACCCTCCGGCCCGAGGACGAGGCAAGACTCTTCGGTCAGCCCCAGGCCCAAGCCGGCCGCTCGCGCCATTTCGACCTCGAAGTCAAAGGCCGTGGTGCGGGCAGGAGCAATTTCGTTCGTGCAAGATTCCCGCGATAACATGCACTCAAAGACTTGGTGGCCGGGGAAGCGGCCCTCCGGCCCCACAAACTCGTACCGCCAGTGACCATCGCCCGCGGCGATGGCGATCTCGCTGGAGTCGCTCTTCTCCCAAATCCGGGCGAAAAGGTCGGGCCGTTCGCGACTCGGAAGATCAACCAGCACGCTTTGTAACGCCGTGATGTAGGGCAGGGCGCAACCATCCGCGGCGGGAAGTTCGTCGCCGCTCACCTCGATGTCCGCGTCGGTGATTCCGAGCATCGCTAGCGCGCTCATCAGATGCTCAATCGTATTGATCGAGCCGAGCTTGGTGCGGCGATTTGTGTCGGTGACGTTCGCCGGAATCGCCTCCACGCGGTACGCGCCGTAGCGAAACCAGAGGCCGTCTTCGGCCGGGTGAACCCGAACGTCAGCCGGATGACCGCCGTGGAGGGCATCGCCTCTCACACGGACGTCGGCGGAAACGGTGCGGCGCGGGAAAATCATTTGCGTTCCAACTCCTTGAGGCGCTCGAAAAGCTCGGGGAGGCGCTTCATCAGCGCCGACACGCGCAAGGCGGTCTTGATCGGCAACTGCTGCGGGCCCCAATACGCGCCGCGCTCGGTGATGTCGCTCGCCACGTCGGTGCGGCCGCCAATCTGGACGCCGTCGGCCACGGTCACGTGATCCTTAAAGCTTGTCTGCCCGCCCACCACCACGTAATTGCCGATGGTGACCGATCCGGCGAGGGCGCAAATGCCGGCGATGACCGTGTTTTGTCCAATCCGAACGTTGTGGGCGATTTGGCAAAGGTTATCAATCTTGGTGCCCTCGCCGATCACGGTGTTCCCGGCGGTCGCCCGATCAATGCAAGTATTTGCGCCGATATCTACACGATCCTCGATGATCACGCCGCCTACCTGCGGTATGGGTTGGTGATGGCGACCATCAAATGCGTATCCAAAGCCGGGCGCACCGATGACCGCGCCGCTATGAATCTGGCAGTGCGCGCCGATCACGACGTCTTGCACGAGGGTGACGTTGGGGAAGAGGATGGTGCCTTCGCCAACCACGCAGCGGGGGCCCACGCTCACCTGCGCGCCGATGCGCGCGCCCGGATGAATCCTCGCGCTCGGGTCCACAACCGCGCTCGGGTGCACCCCTACGGCGACCGGACACGCCGCCTGCGCCATGTTGAGCACCTGCCCAAATGCCACCCGCGGATTCGCCAGGCGCAAGGTCGGCAATCCGAGGTCGGGCGCTTCTTCGCTGAGAATCACAACCCCGACATTACTGCCGCGCACCCTCTCATAGAACTTAGGGCCTTCGGCAAAGGTGATGCCTTGCGGGTCGGAGCTGCCCGCTTCCACCGGTCGGACCACGACGACAGCGGGATCGCCTTCAAGCCGCGCGCCGAGGATCTGCGCGAGCTCGCCTAGGGTCCAGCCTGATAGGTTTTCAGCCATGTCTTAAATTCAATTGTGGCATCGTTGGCCCCGCCCCTCTGATTGACCAACACATAGTTGCGGGTTTCGGCCCAAATCTTGGCCAAATCGCGAAGCTCGTCCATGCTGAGCCGCGTGGCCTTGAGCGGCGCTGGGACCGCGGGAGGGGTGCCGCGCAGCGCCGGGAGGTTGAGCGACGCACCCGCGGCGGGCGGAATTCGCTCGTTCACTTCCAGCAAATCGCCGGCATCCAGCGATGTGGATTTCGACTCGGCCAGTGCCCGAGCCAAAAACGCGCGAGCCTGGGCTTGCGATCGGTCCAAAAGCTCTTGACGGCGGTTCTGGTTGGCCTGTTCGGCCTCCTCAATCTCCAGCTTGGTTCGGCCCAGAATTCGCGCCCGGTTCGCCAAGTAGATGGCGTCCTCCTTCAAGAGCTCGGCGCGGAGCGCCTCAATCTCTTGGTCGAGTTTGGGGAACATCAGTTCCCGGGTGCGCTGGAATCGTTGCGAGCGGCGCGTTTCGGCAGGGTAGCCCGCCTTTTTCGAAAGGTCGTAGAGAATTGGCGTCCGTGCCTCCGCGTGGCGATCGAACTCGTCGCGAATCTCGGCGAGCGCGTCGCGGTTAATCTGGTCGCGCTCGTCGTCGAGGCGGCCCAGCTCCGATTCAAACTGTCGCTCGGCGCGAGTGCGGAAGGTGCGCTCGATCTCCTCACGGAGTTGGTCGAAGCCGCGCACCCGAGCCGCTTGGAGGGCGGTTTCCGCGCGACGGACCTCGGCCAGGGCGCGGGGTGCGTACATGCTTTGCCCCGGCAGAGCGCCAATGGAACCCTTCTCGCCAGCAATCGAACCCGGGCTGATCCCCAACGGGGGACCGTCCACCCGCACCGGGCGTTCAATGGCCGCAAAGGCCACAAAAACGCGCTCGGCGGGCAATTCGCGAGGCGGGGCCGAGCATCCCCAAAGGATGATCAGCGCCGCTCCCCCAAAAGCCGCCGAGCGCATAGAGCGTTACTTGGTCGCGTTCATCTTGGTGACCACGGCCTCGGTAAGGTCGTTCACCCCGAACGGAGCCACGGTCGATTCCATGACGACGGTGTAGGCGCCAGCCTTGGCCACCGCGCTGAGCGCGGCCTTCGCCTTGGTGATGCTGTCCTCGCGAGCCTTGGTTTGCAGGTCTTCCAGGTCTTCTTGGAATATCTGGCTCCAGCGGTTGACAAGCTCTTCCATCGCGAGGGCGCGTTGAGAGTAGTCGCGCAGCAAGGCAGCGTCGGCTTCGGTGAGGTTCGCCTTCTGGCTCAGTTCGTTGCGGCGGCGATCGCTTTCCATCACGTCCGCCTTAATCTTCTCGACCTGCTTTTTGTCGTCCTCGGTTTGCGGAGCCTTGAGCGAGAGTTCGCGCAGTCGCTCGGCTTGTTCGCGGGTGAGCACCTTGTAGGTCATCACAAAGTCAATCAGCGCGCGGCGGACCTTGAGCTGGTTGTTCAGCGACTCGGTGCTCGACTTACCATAGTTGCTTTGCTGAATCACCGTGTTGAGGTCAACGACGCCGGTTTTCTCGGCCCCCGCCTGAAAACCGGAGGCGAACATCACGGCGCCGAACCCGGCGGCGACAATCCATCCGCTCCACGATTTGAACTTGTATTTGATTTCCATGAGAATGTATGTGTTGGACGCTCGGGGCGGTTTAGAAACTTCCTCCGATTGAGAAGTGGGTTCGGTTGCGACCGCGATCGTCGAAGCCCAGGTCGATGCGAATGTTGCCGAGCGGCCCGACGTTGAACGCGACACCCGCGCCATAGCCGAGCTTAAGATTGGGCTTATTCGATTGCTGGAAGTCGCGAATGGTGCCGTATCCGCCCCACGCTCCGCCGTAGTCGGCAAAGCCGATGACGCTGAACGTCTTTTGGATCGGCACCCGGTACTCAATCGTGGTCAGCAGACTTTGCTTGCCCCAGAACCGCTGGTCGGGATAGCCGCGGAGCGAATCCGAGCCACCAAGGAACAGCTGCTCGAAGAACGGCGGGGTGCCGACGATGAGGCCGTAGCGGGCACGCAGCGCGAGCACCTTGCGCGGCTTAAGTAGGTCTTCGGCCTTCGCTGGCCGCTTGCTCAGGAACAGCTTATATTCCAAGTTTGAGCGGACAAACTTATTGCGACCGAGCAGGTCGTTGAATCCGCCGACGCTACCGCCGATCTTGGAGATGTTGGCGAAAGCCGGTTCGATGGACACGCGCACGTAGTCGCCTTCGGAGGGCGCAAGCGGCACGTCTCGGCGATCGCGCACGCCGGTGAAGCTGAAGGTCAGCAGGTCGCCGTCTTGCTGAATGAAGTCGTCGGGGTCGGCGTTGCGAAGGTTGATCGTATTGATCTTTTCGTAATTGACGCCGTAGCCAAAACTGAAAATATCCTTGGTGGTGCGCGAGAGCGAGATGCCCGCCCCGGTGCGGCGCTCGTCGAAGCGCTTGTCGTTTGGCGAGTTGGTGCCGGTGCCGATGCCCGCGCCTGCGAAGTAGTTCACGATGCGGCTGTACAGGCGAATCGAAAGTTGGGTGTCGCTGTCGCGGTAGTAGGGGTCAATGTAGTCGATGCTGCTGGAGAGGCCGGTCCCGACCGTGTCCTGCTGCATGTTGAACGACACCGTTTGGCCTTGGCCACGGAAGTTGCTGTCGGAATAGCGGACCGAACCCGCAAGGCGCGAGTTGGGGTCCAGAGCCGCGCCAAACGCGATCTGGCCGGTCTTGTCTTCTTTCAGGTCGAGTAGCAAGTTGAACTTACCGATCTCTTCGGTCGGCTCGACGCCAGCTTCGATTTCCTTGAACCAGGTTGTGCTTTCAATGCGGCGGCGGTCGTTCGCCCAGGTGACTTCGTTAAAGGCGGTTCCCGGCTTGGTTTTCAGCAGGCGACGGATCACGCCTTGGCGGGTCTTACCTTGGTTGGTGATCTTGATTTCTTTCACGGCGCGCTCGACCACGTTGATGCCGAGCGTCTCGGGCGATTCGTCAAGAGGCGCGATTTCAGCTTCGGCGAAGTACCCCTTCTTTTGGTAAAGCTCGCGGATCGCGTTGGCGGTCGGCACGATGTTGCGGAGGTTGAAAACCTCGTTGACCGGCTGCTTGATGACGGCCAAAATCTCTTCGGTCTTAAACACCGTGCTGCCGGTGATGCGGAACTCCTTGACGAGCGGGTTTTCCTTGATCTCGACGTTGAGCTGCCAATCGGTCGCATTGATCTGGCGCGGGATGATGTCGGCATCGCGGAAGAAGCCGAGCTCCATGATCGCTTCGATGTCGCGGGCGCGGTCGGAATCGATGTAGGGTTTGCCGGCTTGCATCCGCATCACGGCGATGATCGCGTCCCGGCTGATGCGCTGGTTGCCGTTCACGACCACCTCGCGAATAATCGCGGTTTGGGCTCCGGCCACCGCCGCAAGGGCAAGTAGGGCTAGGGCGGAAGTCAATCCTCGTCGTGCACGCATAAAGGGTCTCTAAGCTAACTAGTTTAGACCGGATTCTTACTAGGGTGCAGTTCCCTAATTTTCAGGAGAGGATGCCGAGCGACCGGGTTTGCGCGACGTCCAAGTGAATCTGATCGATCATTTTCTCCAACGTTTCGAACTTCCATTCGTCGCGCAGACGGTGAGTAATCCCCAGCGAGAGACTCTCGCCGTAGAGCGATTCGCCGGGGTAGTCCAGCAGAAACGCCTCGATGGTGCGGTGGGTGCCGTCCACGGTCGGACGCATGCCGATGCTGATAGCCGCGAGGAACTCGCCTTGCGAGCAGCGACAGAAGCCGGCGTACACGCCGTCGGCGGGCACAATCTGGTTGGTCGAGCGGGCCAGGTTGATCGTGGGAAACCCGATCGTGCGTCCGAGCTGTTGGCCGCGAATGACGACGCCGGGCATCTCGAAGGGCGTCCCCCGCAGGCGCGTGACTTCCTCCACGCGGCCCTCGGCGATGCACTGGCGCAGGGTGGTGCTGCTTACTCGCACGCCATCAATCTCAAAGGGAGGCACGACCTCGGTTTCAATGCGTTCGCGCAGCCAGTCGGTGGTGCCCTGACGCCCGTTGCCGAACGCGAAATCGTAGCCGACCACGACCTTGCGAGCGCGCAGTCGGCGAATGAGAATCTGGTCGAAAAACTCTTGCGCGCTCATCCGGGAAAGAGCCGCGCCGAATTCGAGGATCACGCACAGCGAGAGGTTGAGCCGCGACAGCATACGGATGTTATCGTTGAGGCTGGCGATGCTCAGCGGCGCACGCTCGGGATGCACCACCGCGCTCGGGTTGCGATCGAACGTCACGACAATGCTCGGACAAAGGTGCTCGCGGCTCGCCTCGACGTTGCGGCGCAGCACGTCTTGATGGCCAAAGTGGACGCCATCAAAGGTGCCGATGCTGACGATGGACTCGGGCCATTCGGGCTGAATCGTCTCGACGCCAAAGTGCAGGAGCATGACCTGAATTAAACCTAAGTTGCGGGGGCAGGTTCGCGGCCCATCTGCGTCCAAAAAACGAGCCAACCGCTCAGCACAATTGCCCCGACCAACACCTTGGCGGACGACGGCACGCCCGGATCGAAGCTGAAGAACGCCTCAAACGGCGCCGCGATGAGCATCATGACCATGCTCTGCACGAGCAGGATCATGGCGTCGGGCGCCGCGTGCTTCAGCGATTGCAGGCGACTTCGCCGCCCAGGATTGATGAGCGCGACCGCCATAACCAGGCCCGCCGCGCCCGAGATAAACATCCCCACGAGTTCGCTCGCGCCATGCGGACTCACGCTTGCGAGCAGGAACCCAAGCTTGTTGACGGTTTGCATCTCGTAGCCGAGCCCGCCCATCATGATGCCGTTCGTATACATTAGATAGAACGTACCGAAGCCAAATGTGCCGGCGGCAAACGCGCCAGACATGAGCGCCACGCGAGGGTTGTTCGAGGCGTAAAAGCCCCACATCAAGGCGTCATCGCCCGAACTCCGCGGATCGTGCAACCCGCTCTTCCAAGCTTCAACGTTCTCCTGCATTTCCGGCGGAATGATTTCTTGATGCAGGTCGGGTCGCCACTTCATCACCGCGACCGAAACTCCGATGCCCATAAAGAACATGAGGATGGCGACGAGAATGTACTTGGCGCGGCGGCGCGTGACCCGGGCGACCTGGTTGAGGCAGTTGCGGAGTGCCTCGCCAAACGGCGGTTGCCGATGCCGATAGATGATCGCGTGCGCCTCTTGAAGCAATCGGTTGACTTCGCCCAGCAACGTGGGGTTGGACGCCTCGCTTTGGATCACCGCGAAGTCGGCCGAGGTGGAGCGGTAAAGCCGGACGAGTTCGATGAGCTCGGCTTGGGTGAGATTCTTGGGCGAGACCGCACCGCGACTCACGAGCTCTTGCAGTCGCTGCCACGCGGGGCGGTTTCCTTCGACAAAACGGCCTTGATCCATCAGCGTTCTCCTGGCAACACAATACCGCGCATGATGACGCGTTGCGCCGCCAGAAAGACAATCAGCGTCGGCAACGCCGCCAACGTCAGCGCGGCCATGACCGTGGCGCGCGGAGCGGAAAGCTGCAGCTGATACAGCCACACCATGAGCGTCCACTTGCTTTGGTCTTGGCACACCAGAAACGCGAAAATGAACGCGCTGTACGCCCCCATGAACGCCAGCAACGCCACGTAGCCGAGCACCGGGCGGCTCAACGGAAGGGCGATTCGCCACATCATGGTGCGCTCCGGCGCGCCGTCTAGCTGACCCGCTTCGAACAGTTCTTGCGGCAAGCTATCGAAGAATCCCTTGAGCAAAAAGATCATGTAGCCGCTGGCCGCGCCGGGCAAAACCAGCGCCCAAAACGTGTTGAGTAGCCCCAGGTCGCGCAGCAACAAAAACGAGGGAATCAGCGCGATCTCAGCCGGAAACGCCATGGTCGCGAGCAAAAAGAGCAAGATTTTGCCGCTGGACTTGATCGGAAATCGCGATAAAGCGTAAGCGGCCAGCGGGTTGACCGTGAGCTGGAACAAGATCGCCAGCGAGCAGAAGATCACGGTGTTGAGCACGGCCCGCCCGTGCAGCAACACGTAGTCAATCACATAGCGGTAGTTGCGTCCAGCGAACTCACCGCGAATCTGCGACGCATCGCGGGCGATGACGTGCCGGTCGTACGCGCCGACGGGCATGCCCTTGGCCCCGGGCGTGTCGGCCACGAATTTAGCCTCCAGATCGGGCAGGTTGGCCGGCCACTGCTTGGCCAGAAACGCCGCTTTCTCGGGCGATGAACCTTTGCGCGGGAACACGAGCCCGCTGTAATCGGTGGCCGCGCCCCGCACGGTGGGCGGCACCTCGCTCCACTGCGCCGCGGTTCGACCACGCCAGAATTCCTGCCACTGAAACTCCAGCCGAAGTGGGACGCGGAACTCGGCCGGGAGGGTCGCTTTGAATTCCAGCCAGTCGCGCCACTTGGCGCTCGCCAGCGGTCGCCAACCGGGCACGTCGAGGCGCTCTTGCGGCGGGGTGATGCCCTGAAACGCGGAGTTCTCTTCCAGGTAAGCGCGGTTCAGGCGGTCAATATCCCCGAAGCGCTCGCGCAGCCACGCTCGATATCGCTCGGCCAGGCGGCTGGTGACCTGGGTCGGCGCGATACGGAACCCGGCGTGCCACTGCGTGACCGGGAGCCGCCGCAGCCACGCCTCGTATTCGGGCACAAACTCGGTCGGCCCGCCGGCCATGCTCGCGCGGAGGTTCACGTTGGCGAAGTACTTGTCGTCCAGGTATTTGCCGGCCAGCGACTCGGGCGCGGGCGTGGCGATGGCCGCTTGGCTGTTCTCCGTCAGGTAGGTCGGCACCAGGTTCGAGGTGCTCTGGTCGGTCATGCCCTTAAGGCCGGTGGAGACCATGAGCAGGAACGGATAGAGGGTGGTCACCGCGCCGACGGTCAGGATCAGATAGATCGTGGCGAGCGCAATCCGCGCCCGCCACGACTTTCTCCCGACCGGGTTGATCAGCGGCATGCTTCAACTATAGCGAAGAATCCGCGCTTATTTTTTGCGGTTGCTTGTTTCAGAGCGGCGGTGAGCGCCTTGTTCGGTTTTCCGACGAGCCGCTCCTTGCCGCTTGTCCAGCAAAGCAGGTTGCGTTTGGCATCGTATTGGGCCCGGACAAGGGTCGGGCCCTGGGCGAGCACGACCGCGGTGCCGGGCTCAAAACGCTTGTCCTTGGTCAGGGTTAATCGCCCCAACCCCTTGCCCTCGACAACACCCACATTCTCTTTGAGGTTGAAGGCGGTGGCCTTGGCGGCGGGTGGGCCGCCGCTCGAGAGCAGGGTCGAGGAAAGCACCTCGCCGGTTACGGCATCCACCGTCACAATGCAGCCTCCCGGCGTCGAGCTTGGTTCTCCTGCTCGCGTGACCAGATAACTCGTCTGCAAAATGGCGATATCGGCCTTGGCCAGCCGCTTAATCCGTTCGCTCGCCCCTTCCCAGTAGGCGGGCATCCGCACGTAGTCGGTCTTGTTGGGAACCACGCGGATCTCGTTCCAAGCGAAGTGACGGCTCGCCTCACGAACAATCGCCGGTTGAAGCTCGGCGAGCGGAGCTAAAGAGCCGGCAAACGGTTCGATCGCGAACTCTTTGCGTGGTTTGAAATGGAAGATCGTCGAGTCACTTGTGTAGAAGGCGACTTGATATCCGCCCGGATAGTGGTACGGCGTTCCAGGAACGTTCCGACGGTAGTGCACTTCAAAGGTTTCAAACCTCTCATCAAACTCCGGGAAAGGTGTTGTCGGCCAGGGTTCGCTAGGAACGAGACCCTCGCTGCTGTAGTCCGAAGCTGACAAGATTCCCATCAGCTTCTCCCAAGCAATCCGTTCGGTCAACCTCCTCGAACCTCTCCTGTCTTCGCTTAGGCCGACGATCTTCCCGGTTCTAAGTTGTAAGAATATGGTCGCGGTTTGATATCGGATCATGGAGTTTCCATGTTCCGGGTACGAGCTTAAACTCGAGAGACGGCCAAAGCTAAAGGAATTCTGCTCTAAGATGGCAATGCGGCGATCGAGCTCATTCCATTCGTATCCAATGACTGCTCTCAGGTCATAGTCGCTTCTCGATTTGTAATATCGCCCCTCAATCTCTACAGTCTGCGCGCGGGTGTAGCTAACCGCAAACAACGCCAGCGCCAGCCCGAGCAGTCGGGAACTCCCATTCAACACCTTCGGCACCATCTACCTCCTCAACGAATCAGACATCGGATGGATTCGCACAGGTATGCGTCGCCGCCGTGTCGACACTAGCTTACACTGCTTTCCATTGATAGCAACATGGGCCGCGAAATTGATTCGCTAGCTCTTCTCTCGAACTCCGAAGAAACCGGCGCCAGTTCAATTGCCCGCCGATTTACCGGCCTTTCGCAATCCTGGTAAGAATGCTTAAATCCAAGTATATTTACTAGTTTAATCCCCGCAAAAGTAATGGAATGAGATTCATGTAGCCGGAATCAGGTCCCGCCAGGAAGGCGTAAAGGGGTCCCGGCTTCAAGGAAGAAAATCATGTCTACATTTCGCGTTAATACCAACCTTCTGTCGATGAACACTCTCCGAAACCTCGGGGACACGAACAAGATGTATAGCAAATCGGTGAGCCGACTCTCGACGGGTCTGCGCATCAACAGCGGGGCCGATGATCCCGCCGGTCTGCAAATCTCAGAAGGCTTCCGCGCCCAAATCGGCGCCCTCGACCAGGCTCTTCGGAACAACAGCGATGCCACCAACTTTGCCAAGACGGCAGAAGGCGCGCTCAACGAAGTCAGCACTCTGCTCCGCGATGCTCGCGCTTTGGCCGTTGCCAATGGTAACGATGCCACGCTGTCGCCGGAACAGAAGCAAGCCAACCAAAACCAGTTCAATTCGATCCTCGAATCAATCGATCGAATTACGTCTCAAACCACTTACGGCACGAAGCGTCTGCTTGACGGCAGCGTCGGTGTGAAGGCGTCGGTGACGCACAGCAAGGTCGCGGGGCTAACCCTGGGCGGCACGCTGGGCACCTCGGCGATTCTTCAGAGCGGAAACATCACGCTCGGCACCGGCGGTATTAGCTCTCTGCCCGCCCAAGCTGCACTCAATGGTTCCCGAACCGTCGCCGCAGCCAGTATGTCCGCCGCACTCGCCGCCGCAGTGGGGTCAACTGGCTCGATCACGATCAACGGGGTAACGGTGAATGTGACAGCCGGCATGACCAATGCGCAGCTCCGCGACTCCATCAACGCCAAGTCGAACGACATGGGTGTGACGGCTGAACTGATTGATGCCGGCTCCGGCAACTTCAACTTCCGCTTGACCTCCAACAAGTTTGGTTCGGTCGGCAACAACGTCAGCGTTAGCGATACCGGCGGTCTGGTTCAGGCCACAGCCGGCACCGCGACCCTTACGGGTGGTGCCAACGTTGGGGGAGGCGGTGCCAACGGTGGCGTCAACATCTCCATCGGCGGCATTATGTCGGAGTTCACGGTTCGGGGTTCGGATGATGGCTTGACCCTCACCGACGCGGCGGGTAACCGCTTCAGTCTGGTGGGTAGCGTGGGTGCCATTGCCGCCAACACCGTAATCGGCTATGCCTACGCTGGAGCGGCTCAGTTCCAAATCGGGGCAAACGCAGGCCAAACGACGCAACTCTCGATCACGAGTACCTCGTCGGCAAGTCTCGGCCTCTCGGGTCTGGACATCACGTCGGCCACCGGTACCAACGCTTCGATGGCCGCCATCGAAACCGCGATCGGCACCATTGCCGGAATCCGAGGCACCATCGGTAACTTCATGCGAAACGTGCTGGAATCGAACAACCGCGCTCTTGCCGTGGCCAAGGAAAACTTGACCGCCAGCGAATCCGCGATTCGAGACGTGGACGTGGCCGAAGAAATGTCGGTCTTCACGAAGTACCAGATTCTGCAGCAAAGCGGCCTCTCGGTCCTTGCGCAAGCCAACCAGTCTCCGCAAGCAGTGCTCAACCTGCTTCGAGGCTAATGAAACACTTTCATCCGCGAAAGACAGACAGACCCCGCTTCGGCGGGGTTTGTTCTTTTTTGGATGGGGGCTCCTGGGGTACCGCGGACCAGTATCTCGAACTGTCCAGTCCAATCTGCCTGATTAGACGTGTGGGCGGTCCGTTGCTCTGCATGCCAAAATAAGGCATGGCCGGCCACAGTAAATGGAAGAATATTCAGCACCGCAAGGGCAAGCAGGACGCCTTGCGCGGCAAGCTCTTCACGAAAATTAGCCGCGAGATCATCATGGCGGCGAAGTCCGGCGGCGATCCCGCCCTCAACGCCAGGTTGCGTAGTGTGCTCGAAACCGCCCGCGTCAGCGGCGTTCCCGCCGAAAACATCAAGCGCGCCATTCAGCGCGGAACTGGCGAAATCGAAGGCGCCGACTACGAAGAAATCACCTACGAGGGCGGTGGCCCTGGCGGCTCGGCGGTTATTGTCGAATGCTATTCCGAAAACCGCAACCGCACCGTGGCCGACCTTCGCCACGCCTTTACCAAAAACGGCTGCGCGCTCGGCGAAAACGGCTCGGTGATGTGGCAGTTCAAGTACCTGGGCGAAGTCGTGCTCGACAAAACCGCAGGCGATGAAGAGACGGTCACCATGGCCGCGCTGGAAGCCGGCGCCGAAGACGTGGTGGTGGAAGATGAGGTCTACCTGGTGCGCACCGAAAGCAAAGACCTGCACCTGGTGGCCGAAGGGCTGCGCGCAGCGGGCATGGCGCCGAAGGAAAGCTATCTGACCTACGTGCCCACCAACATGGCCACGCCCAGCGAAGACGACATGCTGCGATTGGCGAAGTTGTTGGATGTTTTGGAAGAGCTGGACGACGTGAAGGAAACCTACACGAACGTCGAGATTCCAGAATCAGTCTACGAAAAGCTGTGACCTCCCGGGCGCGCATCCCCGTTGCCACCTTGCTGCTCATCGCGCTTCAGCTGGGCGCGGCGGTGGCGGTGTTTTTGCGCCCCGAACTGGTTGACCACCTCGGATTCCGTCCGCGCGAGCCGTGGGGCTTGCCGCTGATGGGCTCGATTCTGCTCCACGCGAACCTGTTTCACCTGCTCGGCAACATGCTGTTTTTGGCGGCGGCCGGGCCGCCGCTGGAATTCACCATCGGGCCCGCCAAAACCGTGCTCGTGTTTGTTGTTGCGGGGATCGTCGGCAATCTTGCGCATGTCGCGTTGGCCGGAGCCTCCTCCACCAACCTCGCGCTAATGGGCGCGAGCGGCGCCATCGCGGGGCTGGTCATGGTCGCCAGCGTGCGGTTTTTTAGCGTGCGGGTGCCGCTTGCGCCGCGGGTCAGTGTCACGGTGCCGATGGTGGTCGGCCTGTGGCTGGCCCTGCAAGTGGTCGGCGCGTTTTTTGTGCTCGGCGACATTCCCGGCGGCGTTTCGTATTGGGCTCACCTCGGTGGCGCGCTCGCCGGATTGCTGCTGGCGTTGCTGCTGCGGTTGCCGGCCGCCGACAAGCTGGCATTTGGCCACGAGGTTCTCGATCGCATCAATCAGATGGGGCCAAGCGCCGCGCTGGTGGTCGCCGAGCAGCACTTAAAGGAGCATCCCGGCGACGTGCGGGCGAAGGTCGCGCTTGCCGAGGCGCACCGCGACCTCGGCCACGCCCGCGAGGAATCCGAGCTGCTCATCCAAGTGTTGGGCTCGAGCGATCACGAGTCGCGGGTGCGGGCCGCGCTGAGATTAGGCGAAATTGGCGGCCTGCAGCGGTGGCCGAGCATGCGCCGTTGTCGCCTCGCCGACGAATGGCGCGAGTCCGAACCCGAGGCGGCGGAAGTGTTGCTGCGCAGCGTCGCGCAGGAAATGGATGATCCTCAGCGACCGCAGGCGCTGCTTGCTCTGGCGAGCATTGACCCCGATTTCGCCCAGACGCTGCTTCGCGATTATCCGATGGACGACGCCACGAGCACCGCTCGCGCGCGGGGGCTGTTGCCATGAAGCGGTGGTGGCGGTCCGTCCGGCCCTACGTGCTGAGCGCGCCGATTTACTGGGTGGTGCGCCTCATCGGCATGTCGCTTCGGCTCACGGTCGAGGGGCTCGACCGGTACGAGGGCAAGCCGGGCGGACGCATTTTCTCGGGTTGGCATGGGCGCACGTTTATCGCCGCTACCCTGTTCCGGCATAAGGGGTTGTGGACGATCATCAGCACCAGCCGCGATGGCGAAATGCAGAATCGCATCTTCACGCGGTTCGGCTACAAGACCATCCGTGGGAGTAGTAATCGCGGCGCGGTCAAGGTGCTCGTCGAGAGTATCCGCGTGCTCAAACAAGGCGAGACGATGGCGTTTACGCCCGACGGGCCGCGCGGTCCGACGCATATCGTGCAGGACGGCATCATCGCGATGGCCCAAAAGAGCGGCGCGGAGATTGTGCCGGTCGGTGTCAGCGCGGCGCGGCGCTGGCTCATCGGAACGTGGGACAGCTACATGGTGCCGAAGCTGTTTTCGCGGGCGATCATGATTTTCGGGGAGCCGATTCTGGTTCCGCGCACCGCCTCCGCCGAAGAAATGCTGGCGCTGAAACAGCAATTGCAGGACGAAATGAATCGGCTGGAGCAGGAAGCCGAGCGGCGGATGGGCCATGGCTGAGCCGATTGCCGTGTACGTGCACGTGCCGTTTTGCCCGAGCAAATGCGGCTACTGCGACTTCAATAGCTACGCGATGACGGGCGACATTCACGAACGCACGGTACAAGCAATGGAACGCGAGATTCTGAGTTCGCCGATTGCGGGGCGGCCCGCGAAGACGGTCTTTTTTGGGGGCGGAACGCCGACGTTCTTGTCGTCCGAACAGATTTGTCGGTTGCTGGCGGCGGTGTTGGCGACGCATCCGCCCGTGGCTGGCTGTGAGATCACTAGCGAAGGAAATCCCGGCACAGTGGACACGCCCAAGTTTGCCGCGATGCGTGAGGCGGGGTTCAACCGGCTGAGCCTCGGCGCGCAGAGTTTCGCGAGCGGCGACCTCATGCGCCTGGGCCGCGTCCATGATGCCAGCGACATTGGTCGCGCGGTGCTCGCGGCCCGCCAAGCGGGGTTCGACAATCTGAATCTCGACCTGATTTTCGGGTTGCCTGGTCAAACGCCCCGTGCCTGGGCGAACAATCTTGAGCTGGCGATGTTGCTTCGGCCTGAGCACCTGAGCCTGTACGGCTTGACGATTGAGGCCAACACGCGATTTTATCGCTACGATCGGCGCGGGCTCTTGAACCTCCCGAGCGAGGACGATCATTTGGAAATGCTGTCGGTGGCCGCCCGCGTGGCGCACGAAAATGGCCTCGGCCAGTATGAGATCAGCAACTTCGCCCGCCCGGGTCGTGAGTGCCAGCACAACCTTTGCTATTGGCGCGCCGAGGAGTACGCCGGGTACGGTCCGGGCGCAGTGGGCCGCGTTGGCCGACGCCGCTCGACGAACATGAAGCACCCCGAGCGCTACTGCGACGCGGTGGAGCAGGGCGCCGAACTCAGCTGCGACGGCGAGGACGTAACCGACGACATGCTGGCTTTTGAGCGGGTGATGCTGGGGTTGCGCTTGAACGACGGGGTCGCGGCCAGCGAGCCCGCGCTGGATTCGGCGGGTGTGGAGCGCGCGTTGGCGCGGGATTGGGTCGCCCGCGAGGGCGATCGACTGGTGCTGACGGCGGCGGGAAGGCCGCTGTGTAATCAAGTTTTGGCGGAGATTTTGTAAGTTCGCTGTATACTTGCGACGTCGAAACTTTGGCTATGGATCAACGTGAAGAGAGTCTAGGGATTGGACTGTACTCGGTCAGCGATGCGGCACGATTGCTGCGCACGCCATCGGCCACTTTGTGGCGGTGGGTGCGCGGATATGTGCAAGAGTTGCGCACTGGACCTAAGCAATACTCGCCTGTTCTTGCCCCAAAGGCTGAGCCAACGTTATCTTTTGGCGACCTCGTGGAGTTGATGTACGTGCGCGAGTTTCGACGCATCGGCATCAAGCTTGACCTGATTCGGCAAGTCGCGAATCGGTACCGCTCCGAGTGGGACGTGGACTATCCGTTCGCCACGCAGCGTTTCGCGGTCGGTGGGCGTGAACTGTTGACCAAAGAAAACGAGGAGTGGCGCGGGGCGCTCTCGGGGCAGGCGGTGCTGTTCGCGACCTTAGGCAAGCAGCTTGTGCACCTCGGCGACTTTACGTCTGAGTGGCGTCCGCTTGGCGCCAGTCACGCGGTTCTCGTAACTCCTACGCGCGCCTTTGGCAAGCCGATTGACGACACTTCGGGAACGCATACCTTTGTGCTGGCAAGCGCGGTTTTGGCGGGGGAAACTCCGGCCCAAGTTTCGTGGTTCTACGGCACTACGGCCAATGCCGTGAAGGATGCGGTTGAGTTTGAGCGAGGCTTAGTTGGTCACGTTTCTGTTCGATAACGACATTTCGTTTCGCGTGGTTAATGCGCTTCGAGAGTTGGTGCCGCCCGATGACGTTGAGATTTTTGCGCTCCGTGATAAGTTCGCCACGGATACGCCTGACCTTGAATGGATCCCGGAATGTGGTCGCCGCGAATGGATCATCGTTAGCAAGGACCAGAATCAGCGACGACGCCAGGCTGAGCTAGCCGCGTTGCGAAAGCATGGGTGCCGGGCGATTTACATTCGGCAGTCGCCCAAAAATGAGAAGCTGTATGACGATGCGGCCCGAATCATCCGCAATTGGCCAAAGATTGCCGCATGGGGGCACAAAGCCCGGCGCGGCGAGATGGCGAAGCTAAACACCTCCGATCAAGTCGTGGCCCTGAATTAGTTGTCGCAGACCCAGTCGCGGAAGTGCTCAATCCCCACCCGCAGCAACTTCGGCTGAATGCTATCCGCCAGCGATTTCTCCATCACCCCGATCAAAATCGAAAGCCGCTCGTCGGGGTCGGTGAGTTCGAGCAGGCGTTGCTTGTCGAGATTTTCCATCGGCAGAAACCCGGCGATGACGAACGACAGCACGCTCGGGTCGCGGCTCGCGCGGATCTCGACGTTAAAGTCGCGTCGCCCAATTTCCATCTGGATCAGGTCTTGGAACAGCTCCGTGGCGCGCGCCATCAGAGCTTCGGTGCGCACCGGATTCTCGACTTCGACTTCGCCGACGGGCTCCACATGCCCGATCAGATACGGCTGCGATTCGTCGAGGCGCCGCACGCGGAATCGGCGCTCGCCTTCGACATGAACATCGAGCCGACCATCCGGCAGTTCTTCCATGCTCGCGATGCGCACGGCGGTGCCGATCAAAAATGGCTCGGCGAGATCGCCTACTTCCTGACCACTGCGAATCAGCACGATGCCAAAAGGTTGGTCAAATTCTAGGCAGGTCCGAATCATTTGGCGATATCGGTCCTCAAATACGTTGAGATGAAGAGACGAGTAGGGGAACAGGACGCTATGCAGCGGAAAAAGCGGCAATTCCTCCAAGTGCGCCATCTGGGCCTCATTATGACCGATTCCATTTCGTGGGCTTCGCCCGAACCGACTCGTGCTAGGTACAATGCGACAATGTCTGACCCACTGGTGGTCAGTTTGGATACATGGCTGTGATGGACCCCAATCAAGAGTTAGAGAGCCTGCGCAAACAGGTCGCCGCCCTCGAAGCTGAACTCACGCAACTGCGCGCGCAAGCTGGACAGGCTCGTGGTGCCGAGGGCACGATGGAGGCCGCCACCCCGATTACTGAGGGTGAGGCAACGCTGCGACGACTCGTGCAACGGATCGCCATGATTCTGCAAGCCGAGAAGATTGCGATCATGTTCTTTGACCGCGAGCGCGGTGAACTCATTGGCATTCCTCCGGCGTTCAACATCGACGACGATCACCTGGACGTCTTCCGGGTTCGGGCCACGCACGGCATTAGCGGCGAAGTATTCCGCTCGGGCGAGCCGCTGATCGTTCACAACGTGATCGAAGACAAGCGCAGCGAGGACGACCACTTCGCCCTGATCGGTGCCCAGAATTCCATCACCGTGCCGCTCGTCATCGAAAAGCGCGACGAAGAAAACCGCGTCGTCGAGCGCAGCATGATCGGCGTGTTGCACGCCTTTAACAAGCGTCACGGCGAAGATTTTAACGAAGAAGACGTGCGACTGCTGGAGCGCATGGCGAAGAACGTGGGTTCGATTATCGCCAACCTGCAGCTGTACCGCGAAGTCGTGGAAGAGCGCGAAGAGCTGCTCCAAACGTTCGAATCGCTGTCCGCCGGCCTGATGCTCGTGAGCTCGGACGGACGCATCAACCAGATGAACAGCTCGGCGCGCGCCATGTTCGGCACGACCACGGGCGAAGTTGCCGGCAAGCCATTCCCCGAAGTCGTGCGCAACCAGCCCAAGCTCGAAGCGCTGATCGATCTGATCCGTCGCGGCGAGGAAAGCCAAGTCATTGAGATTGAAGTTTCGGTGCAGAACAGCGACCGCATCTACCAGGTCCAAGGCGCGCAGGTGCGCGGCGAAGACGGCAAGGAAATCGGCGTGGTGCTCATTCTCACCGACGTCACCGAGATCAAGAACATTGAGCGCATGAAGAGCACGTTTGTGGCGATGGCCTCGCACGAACTCCGCACGCCGCTCACCGCCATCAAGGGCTTCAGCAGCACGCTGCTCGAGGGTCTTGACGACGATCTGTACAGCAAGGACGACACCCGTGAATTCTTGACGATTGTCACGAACGAGTGCGACCGCCTACGCCGCCTTATTGACGACCTGCTCAACACGAGCCGCATCGAAGCGGGCGAATCGCTGAAGCCGAACTACACCGAAGTTTCCGTGGGCGACCTGCTCGAAAAGGTGATGAAGGTGCAGCAGCAATCCACCTCGAAGCACACGATCAAGCTGGACGTGCAGAACGAACTGCCGGCGCTGATCGTGGCTGACCAAGATAAGCTCGACCAGGCCCTGACGAACCTGCTGAACAACGCGATTAAGTACGCGCCCAACGGCGGCGACGTGATTATTCACGCGACGATGGAGCCCGGCGACACGATGCTCATTGGCGTCGAGGACCAAGGTCTGGGGATTCCGAAGGAGCACATCAACAAGGTGTTCGAACGATTCCACCGCGTCAACAACGACGACAACCGGAAGATCTATGGCACGGGCCTTGGCCTCTTCCTGGTCAAGCACTTGGTGGAAGAAGTCCACTTCGGCAAAATCTGGGCCGAGTCGGAAGTCGGCAAGGGCTCGACATTCTGGTTCCGCATCCCGACAAACCTGGACATCGAAGAAGCGAAGGCCCGCACCGAGTAGGCCACCTAGCTAAGCAAGTAAGGGCACTTTCGCGAGAATAGCGGAAGTGCTTTTTGCCAAATAGCGGAAGTACTTTTGGCCCCAATTTTCGGATTCATGAAAGTATTCTCACAAATCTTACTCAAATGGGTCGAAAATAGCGGAAGTACCTTCGCCGAAATAGGACCATTTATTTCGGGGTTGCGGCGGGGACGGATCGCTCAAACGAGACCTCGACCTTCGGCGGAGATTGCATGGGACGGATCCAGAGCAGATAGAGAGAAGCCAGCAAAACCACCACGAGGATCACGGTGAGCGGGGTGGCGGAGGGTTGCTTCTTCACGAAACCTATTGTACTTGAGGCAAAAAAATAGGCTTGTTCCAGGAGAGGTCAGTCGGAACAAGCCAAGGTTGTGTCTCTGTTTTGCTTCGATTTCTCGGAGCGTACTTCTGCTGCCTTCTTTCGAGGCATCTTGCTTCTTATTGTCGTTTGACGGCTAAAGTGTGACACTTCTCTGAAAAAAGTTCTTACGTTTCTCTTACATCTCCAAAAAGGTCGATGTGCAGTCGGGGTGCAAGACGCCAACCGCGGGCCATTGCGAGCGGCACGAGCCCGCGCAAACTGGCGTTGAGCGCGGCCGAGTCGCGGCCCTCGGGCATCAGCAACACCCGGTCGGGACTGACCGCGGGCAACTGCGCAAGCAACTCCTCAATCTCCTGAAGGTCACCTGGATTGGCGACCACGAACTTTAGCTGGTGGTTGTAGCTCTCAATCAACTGCGACAGCACCGGAATTTGGAGCCGCTCCTGCTCATGCCGCTCCGGCCAGGTCGCGCTTAACTCCGTGGTCACCGACGGGTCGGCGTGTCGGCGCTCCCGCGGCGTCGAGTGGCTCAGCTTTGGGCTGATGGACATGAGATCACAGGGCAAGTCGCGGAAAATCGTGCCCGCGGTTTCAATCGTAATCGTGTGGCCCGCGTCACCCAACGATCGGCAGATCACCTCCAAATCGTCAAACAGCATGGGTTCGCCGCCCGTGAGAACCACGTGGTTCATGCCCGCCGCCCTTACCCGCGCCACAATGTCCTCCGGAGCCACGGGCGGCCCCTCGGGCGCCCAGCTCGCATAGGGCGTGTCGCACCACACGCACCGCAGATTGCAGCCGGAGAATCGCACAAAGGTACTCGGTACGCCCATCCAAATGCCCTCGCCCTGCACTGAGGTGAAAAACTCGCTGAGCCGGGTCATGCGAGCACCGGATCGGTGCGGCCAAGCTCGGCGAATGCGCGAATGCGAATGAGGCAGCTATCGCATTCGCCGCAAGCGCGGCCATCGGGGCCCGGGTCGTAGCAGCTGTGGGTCCAGGCGAAGTCCACGCCAAGCTCCTCGCCGCGGCGAATAATCTGCGCCTTATCCATGTTCATCAGCGGCGCGTGAATGCGGAACCGATCGCCCTCCACGCCCGCCTTCGTCGCGAGGTTGGCCAGGTTTTCAAAGGCGGCGACAAACTCCGGGCGACAATCCGGATAGCCCGAGTAGTCCACCTGGTTCATCCCGGCGAAAATGTCGCGCGCGCCGATGACCTCGGCGTAGCCCAAAGCAAACGAAAGGAACACGGTGTTCCGCGCCGGAACATAGGTCACCGGAATATTCGCCTCCATCTCCGCGGAGTCGCGACCCTTGGGCACCGCGATATCGGCGGTCAGCGCCGAACCGCCCCACTGGGCGAGCGGGATGTCCACAAGGATATGGTCGGCCACGCCGAGCCCGGCGGCGACGCGCTTGGCCGCCTCTATCTCCACCGCATGGCGCTGGCCGTAGCTCATCGTCATGGCGTGCACGGAAAAGCCTTCGGCGCGCGCAATCGCGGCCACGGTCGCGCTGTCCAGGCCACCGCTCAGTAAAACAACCGCCTTCTTGATCAGAGCTTAGTTGTCCCCGCTGGCGTCGAAGTTGGCGGCGAGCACGGTGTAGTCGGCGATGTCAACAAAGCCGTCATTGGTCAGGTCGCAGTCGCGCGGAGCGATGCCTTCGCCGTTGGGAGTCGCCCAGTTGGCGTCGCCGGAAGTCGCATCAAACGCCATCGCCAGTTGCGAGTAGTCGCCGATATCCACGATGTTGTCCGCCTTGATGTCGCCGCTGACCAGCGTCACCGACGCGTTAAGCGCCGAGTTGATGTTGAACGGCTGGTTGCGGAGAATTCGCCAGAGAGTGCCTTCGGATCGGATCGCGATGTCGTAGTTGCCGTTGTTGGCAAACGTGCGCGCCGTGGCGCTAAGGGCCGGGCCGAATCCACCAACCTTGGTGAAGCTGGCCACCACGCTACCGTTCGACGTATCGCGAAGCTCGACGAACACGTTGCGGAGCCGATCGGTGCCAGTCAGCGCCGGGTTGTTCGCGGAGATGTCGGCCGACGTGTACTTCACACGGTTGATGAAGTGGCCGGAACCCGTAGTCAGCGAAGTCTCCAGGTCGGTCGCCTTATTGTAAAGGAAAATGCCGTCGGCCTTGGTCATCAAGTAGTTGCCGGTGTCGAGCAGAGCCACGCCGCGCACCTTCCAACCGATGGCGAACGGGTTCGGCAATCCTGGGGCAAGCGTGCCCGCCGACGTGATGTCGTAGATGCCGCTGGGTCGGGTGCCGGTTTGGACAAACCCGCCCACCAGCAGGTTGCCGTTGCTCAGCGGTTGAATCTGTTGCGGACCGGCGATGTTGGTGTAGAGAGCGCCGAGATCGATCCCGGTCAACGAGTAGCGTTGAATCGCCGAAATGTTTGTGGTTTGGCTCGCGTTGTAGATCGAAACGCGGAGTTCGCTGCCAACCTGGATCACATCCATGGGGCTGTCGGGAACCGTGAAACTGCCGAGCACCAAGCCGGATTTCGTCATGCGAATGACCTGCTTGGGCGTGCCACCGCTGCACACATAAACTTCGCCATTGATGTAGCGAATTCCATTCGGCGTGGCGACCGTGATGCTGTTCACCAAAACGCCGTCGAGCGTGTACACCTGCACGACATTGTTGGCGGTCACCGACATGTAGATGCGGTCGTCAATCTGCGTTGCGCAGCGGGCAATAAGTCCGGACGACACGCCGCTCATCGTGATGAAGTTTTGGTCCACCACGCTGCCATCCACCGGGCTGAGCGTAACGATGCGCTGAATGCCGTTGTTGGAGCACATCCAAAGGTCGGCGGCCATGGCGCTTGCGCCAAGGCTCAGAGCGCCAAGGACAAGGGAGAGCGACTTCAGATTCACCCTATCAGTGTACTAGAACGAGCGTTGGTTCTCCAGCTGTGCAGCGCGACCCCCGCAACTTTACCGACGAAAAAACCCCCGCGGTAATCAGCCGCGGGGGTCGAGGTTTGGCTTACAGGCCCTTGTCGCTGATGAACTTCACGAGATCGGCGATACGGCAGCTGTAGCCCCACTCGTTGTCGTACCACGAGACGACCTTGACGAAGTTGCCCATGCCGATGGTGTCCACCGCGCTGAAGATGCTGCTATGCGCGTCGCCCTTCAGATCGCTCGAGACCAGCTCTTCATCGGAGTAGCGCAGGATGCCCTTCATCGGACCGTCGGCGTACGATTTCACGGCCGCATTGATCTCCTCGGGCGAGGTTTCCTTGCCAAGAATCGCGGTGAAGTCCACGACCGAAACGGTCGGAGTTGGCACGCGGAACGCCATGCCGGTGAACTTGCCCTTAAGCTCGGGAATGACCAAGCCAACGGCCTTGGCCGCGCCGGTCGAACTCGGGACGATGTTCTCCGCGGCGGCTCGGCTGTCGCGCAAATCCTTCTTGGCGGTGTCCACCGTGCTTTGCGAGTTGGTATAGGCGTGGACCGTGGTCAGCAGGCCCTTTTCGATGCCGAACTTCTCGTGCAGAATCTTGGCGACCGGCGCGAGGCCGTTGGTGGTGCACGACGCGTTGGAAATCACGTGGTGGTTGGCCGGATCGTACATGTTGTCGTTCACGCCGAGCACAATCGTCACGTCTTCGTTTTTGGCGGGAGCCGAGATAATGACCTTCTTTGCGCCGCCTGTTTTGTGGGCCACGGCCAGGTTGGCGTCGGTAAAGCGGCCGGTGGCTTCGATCACGATATCGCAGCCCATTTCGCCCCAGGGAATCTGAGCCGGATCTGTCTGGGCAAACACGGTGATCTTGTCGCCATCTACGGTGATCGACTTGTCGTCGTTCTCGACTTGGCCGGCGAAGGGTCCGTACACCGAGTCGTACTTAAACAGGTACGCGTTTGTGCGGCAGTCGGTCAGGTCGTTGACGGCCACAACGTCGAACTGGCCCTTGTAGCGGGCGAGCAGGGTGCGGAGCGAAAGGCGGCCAATACGACCAAACCCGTTAATACCAATGCGGACTGCCATAGTGCCTGTAAGTTTACCGGAGGCAGGCGGTTAGCTTTCGATTTCGGGTTGCGCTTTGGGGGGTGGGGGAATCAGGCGATAGCTGAGGGCAAGACTCACGGCCAGGGCGATGGCGCACAGAATGAACGGCCCGTAGGCCGAGCCCAGCCCATAGATTTTGCCGCCGATGATGCCGCCAACAATCGCGCCGAGCCCTTGCGCGGCCATCACCGCGCCGATGTTGCTGCCGCGTCGGGCGGGGTCTACCTCGCTGACGCTGGTGTACCACGCGGGGATCGCGAGCAGGAATCCGAGTCCGAGCGGCAAGCCCGCAATGCCGAATGCGAGCAGCGTGCGCAAAGCTGGAATGAACTGGCCGAGAGCGATGACGATCATGCCGCTGAGGCAAATCGCGAGCCCCAGGTGGACGCTCGTGGCCGTGCCGAGGCGCTTGCCGAGCTTGCTGATGGGCGCGCTCAGCAGGGCCATGGCGATGGCGCCGGGCAGCACCAACGCGCCAAATCCGGCTTGGCTGAGCTTCAGCTGGTCCTTGGCGAAAAACTGGATGATCGTCATCGGCAGGCCGAGCGCCACAAAAACCACGGCCCCCATGATCATGAACTGCGGAATGCGGCGGAACGCGTCGAGCAGGTTGCCCGGCTCATGACTCGGGTCCTCGTGATGAGCTACTTTCTGCGGCAGAGTCGAGGTCGCGGCGACCACCGCGCAGGCGACAAACATGACGAACGCAAGCAAGAAGCTCGGCGCGTACTGGCCGATGACACCGCGCGCGGTCGCGCCGAACAGCTGATTGATGAACCCCGAGATCGGGAACGCGAGGGCAATGCCCACGAAGTAGCAGCTGTTCAGCAGGCTCAGCGATTCTTGCTGCAGGTCCTGGTCGCTCGTCTCGCCCATGGCGCTGAACATCGCCGGCCAGATCATGGCCGCCGCCGCGCCATCCACCAGCCGCAAGCCGATCATGACGGCGACATCGAGGCTGGTGCCGGTGCGTGGCGCGAGGATCGTCAGCACAGCGCTGCCCGCGCTCAGAAGCGGCGCGATGACCAGCAAGCGGCGACAACCCACGCGGTCGGCAAGGTGGCCGAGCGGGCTTTTGAGCACGGCCTCCGCGAGCATAAAACTGGCCATGATAATGGCGATCATGCCCGGGCTAAACAGGCGATCCGAGCGCAGGTAGTGCGGCATCGAGGCCAGGTTTAGCGTGGCGAAGGCAGTCTCGGCCAGCAAGGCGATGAGGAGCAAACGCACCGCCGCGGGATTTTTCCATATGGAGGGCCGGCCGTCGGGCATTCCACTCTAGTGTACGCCCTGCGCCCGCCCTCGGTTGAACAATGTGTTCAGAACGGGTCTAACGTCGGCGTCGCAGTACGAGCAAAGCGCCGATTACGACCAGGGTTCGGGTCCGGGCAAGAATTCTTCCCAGACTTCGAATCGCAGGGGAAGACCACTTAAAGTGGGAAGCGAGCCACCTCATTGTTGCGCTCGTCCTTCAGCACAATCGTCTTCGTATCAGGCATCATCCCGCTTGAAATGCGCGTACCGGGTTTGGCGAAATTCAGTCCAGATACGAAAAGCAAGCAACGCCAGCGACCATTCGGGTCATTTCTAAACAAATGTACATTCCATGAAGCAAAGCCCGATTTGGAAATATAAGCGACCACAACAAAGGACTCTTCTGGATTGCCTTGCACAGTTCCTTTAAATGTCCTGGCGGGAAGCGGAAACGACTTCACCCAATCATCGATGGCTCTTTGGTTTTCGGCGATCGTTAGTAGTCTTAACTTGCCTAAAGGCGATTCGATGGTTTCCGGAATGTGATCGTAATCGAACGCTTTACTTGCAAGAGGATTTGTTCGGCGACTTGTTCGGTTATCAATGGTATGTTTGCTTGCCGTTTGCGTTTTGCAACCTCCGCACATGAGAAGGCACGCGACAAGCGCTACCACCACTTGTTCGGCGCGCATAAGCATCCACATTTCTTCGTGTAAGATCGTTGATCGGCGTCTTTCTCCGGATTTGTTATCGGGATATTCGTTCCGAATTGGCAGTTCACAGCAGGGGTTTGTCCGGGCTTGTTTGACCAATATCCGGTCTCATCCTGTCTGTACCAATGATAATCAGGAATTGAGTTGCTGACATAAACACACACCTTGTGCCAGCCTTTGCCACAACCGGACTTGTACTTGCGAGGATTTGGCCACTTCAGGCCATCGCGCAATGCCCCAGAGATAATCTTGTGGCAGCTAAATGTCCCATCCGGATTGAGTATATCACCTGTGTTTCCTGGATCATAAAATCTGGTGCAGGGCCGATTGTAAGCGTAGTTCGTACAATTGTTATACGGCTGAACAGACGGGCTGTTCCAGTATCCGGGAGCGAAGGCAACACCTTCCCGCTTGGGCTGATTCCCACCTGGGTCAGTGTAGGTCACCGGATTGTTCATCGCGTAGGCATAGGGGTGCTCACCGCCGAGCCATTCGGCTTCTCGGACGCGGGTCAGAAACCTGGCCATGCCTGTCATATAAAATCGGCGGGGTTGGCCAGGAATGTTTGGCATTCCGTTGATCGTCTGGTGTTTCAATAATCGCTTCCTGTTTTGACGTGGCACTTCGATCCTCATTCAAACCTGAGAGTGAGTCGGGTGCGTTCTGGGTTTGGTGTGCGGTAAAGTTTCCAACTGTAGTATGTTTTCTCTTCACCGTTATCGTCTACAACGGTCACGAAACTTCGGCCGGTAAAGATGGAGCCGCAGGTGTGGTTTGAATAGGACACAAAAACCTGGCTGTGCAGGTGCGACACTCCGTACCGCTTGACTTTCGCACCGTTAAAGTATACTGGAAGTGAGAACGTGTGGTACACTCTGAATGTTTGAGGGATAAGGGTAGGAACCAATACCGACGCAAGTAGAACACTGCCGACGGAAAACGCAATTTTGTTAGT
Source organism: Chthonomonas sp. (assembly GCA_016788425.1). Classification (NCBI taxonomy): domain Bacteria; kingdom Bacillati; phylum Armatimonadota; class Chthonomonadia; order Chthonomonadales; family Chthonomonadaceae; genus Chthonomonas; species Chthonomonas sp. The sequence continues at coordinate 50,823 of JAEURQ010000003.1, read as the reverse complement.
TTTGTTCATCGCCGGTTCCTTTTGAATACGACAGAGATGCATGCCTCTACGTCTTGAGCACTGCATTTTTGGGAAAGTGTTCCGTCAATGTCATCGGTGCCGCTACAATGAGAAACTTCATGCAAAAAAGTGGCGATTTGATTTGCATGAGTTAACGATCCGAACGATTGACACAGGTTTATTCCGCAATTGTAGTAAAAGGTACCCTTCTTCGTGAGTGCGAAGTTAGAGCCGTCGCTCTCGCAACCACAGCAACCAGGTTTACAACACCAGACATCAACGCAGTGAGTTCCATCACATTTCTTGACCATATCCCCTAAGAGTCCAGACGAGCAACCTATCTTGTCCAGGCAAGCCTGTAACTCTGACTTACATTTCTTGTCCTTCCAACAGTCAACTAGATTTTTGCAGGCTGATTCTGCAATCGATTGAAATCCTGAGAATGGAACACCGAATTTTGCGCAGTCCTTGTCGATGTTTAAGCAGGGTTTGTTCCCACTCGGATCGGTGTAAGTCACCGGGTTGTTCATGGCGTAGGCATACGGATGCTCTCCGCCAAGCCATTCTGCTTCTCGAACGCGGGTCAGAAACCTGGCCATGCCTGTCATATAAAATCGGCGGGGTTGGCCAGGAAAGTTTGGCATTCCGTTGGTTGGGTGTTTCATTTGTCGTTCTCTGTTTTGACGATTCATTTCATTTATTCGCCGGATGTTATCTATGTCTGTCGCAAAGGTTTGCGAGTGTTCAAGTGTCCATGGCCCACTAATCGTTCCGTCGGGTAGCTCAAAGGAGAGTAGGCTGGCGTTGACTGGCCCTGGCGATATAGACCACGTTGAGCCGTCGGGAATATCTTCCCGAGCCATGATCCGGCCCACCTCGCACTTCATTTGCGGCGAGGCACCCTCAATCCACTGTGGATATTTGTCAAAGTCGGGTTCAGAGATTGGTGGGATCACCAAGTCTCGCTCTAGGTCGATTCCGTCGCCCGAGTAGTCGAATGCGAGTTTCAGGCATTCATCAATTGAGGATCGAATCTGACTTTTGGTTTCGTAACCATATCGGACAACTGCATCAGCGAAGCCCGTAGCCAAGCGCGCAAGTTCAGGGTCAAGGCGAGTGACCTTCTCCAAGGTGTCTTCCAGCTTGGCAAGTTCGTTTTTGCTCGTGCTCCGTTCCTCGAGAATCTGAGCGGCTAGGGCCAGTGCCATGAAGACCCCTTCGCGTGAGTTCTCTGGTCGATATCCAGCTTCAATCGCCCTGCCTAGTGATGCGATGCTCGCCGCCTGGTCCTCGAAGATCACCGAAACATCGAAACCCTTCTCCGCGATGATCTGATTGACTCGAAGGTCGGTCACGAACGACTGCACGAAACTAAGCTGATGCAAGCGGGCGGGATCGCTCACGTCCTCCATCACTCGCTCATCTTCAGCCTGGTCTACATACTGGACCCAAAGGTGGCCGATCTCATGGGCAAAGTGGGTTTTCATGAATCTGAGCGGCATCAATGAAGAGCAGGTTGGCTCCGCCGTTCCCAATCGTATCAACCCAATGACCTTCGGGGACTCCCGAGTCTCTGCGGGCATAGGGCATCGTATCAAGGACCAGAAGTGTCTTGGTTGTGCAACGATCCACCGCTGCAACAAAGCTTGTTAGCTTCGCGCTGAGATTTTGAGGGATGATGCTGGGGAACAGGTCGGCATCGGATTGACTGCCTTCACGCCATCTTTGGACTGAGTTCGCAGTCGGCACGTGGACATGGCTCTCAACTTCAAACTCCAATCCGTATCGATTGACTAGTTTTGAGCCGACGGCAGGCAACCCGGAACGTATTGCGGAGAGATTGTTCTTCTCACGACGGGCAGCAACCTCAAGCGCAAGTTTAGGATCATCGATCCGTGTGAATCGCTTCGGCTCTACCGCGACTGGAACAACGAAGTCCCTTCGCACCCGGCGGAGATTACTCGCCATAGTCCTTTCATTGTATCACTGCTTCACGCAGGGAGAACTTGAAGTGGGGACATTTTGTCAAAAAGTTCCTGGAGCGTCCATAGTCACTGTGCTCTCAAACCTCATATGAAAGGGCCGACATCCGACCTACTCGGTTGTGTGAAACCAGGCGGGTACTGGGAACTCAGGCCTCGCAAACTAAAACGGAACGCATGTGACAGTTATAAGCGAAAGAACCTAAAAATTGATGGCTTCGCCGAAAAATCGGCCCGAGCCGGGCTGAGTATAATTCCCCACGTCGATGCTGATCGGTTGATCAGTGCCGTAGAACCTTCAAGTTATGGGTCAGCCGGAATCCTCTCAACCCGCCGCCATCTCGCCCGTCGTGGGTCAGAAAATGTCGGCGCTTGTGTTGGAAGAGCCCGGCCTTTTGCGGGTGTGCGAGGTTGATGTCCCTTTGCCTGGCCCCGGCGAAATCCTCATCCGCGTGCGCGCCGCCACGACGTGCGGCACCGACCTTAAGGCTTACTTGCGCGGCCATCCCCAGATTCCGATGCCCGGGATTTTTGGCCACGAGTACAGCGGCACGGTGGTTGCCGTGGGCGAAGGCGCGCCGTTTGCGATCGGCACCGATGTGATGGGTGTCCACTCCGCGCCGTGCCAAACCTGTTTTTGGTGCGAGAGCAATCAGGAGAACCTGTGCGAGCGCATCATGGAAACCAAGGTGCTGGGCAGTTACGCCGAATACCTGCTGATTCCGGCGCACATCGCCCGACTCAACGTGTTTGAAAAACCCGCCAGCGTGAGCTTTGCCCGCGCGGCGCTGCTCGAACCGCTCGCCTGTGTGGCCCAGGGCATCCTGGAACTCGGGTCGCTGATGCCCTACACCCGCGTTTTGATTATTGGCCCCGGCGCGATTGGCCTGATGTTTGTCGCCGCGTTGCGGCAACTCGGGATTCACGATGTGACGCTGGCCGGGCGCAATAAGCGGCGTCTCGCCGTCGGCGAACAGCTCGGCGCGCGACCCTTGCACGTGAGCGACGTGCCGCACTCGCTCGGGCGCGGCTACGACGTCGTCATCGAGTGCACCGGCAACGTCGAGGTGTGGCAGTCGAGCATTCACTACGCGCGTCGCGGCGGGCGAGTGATGCTGTTCGGCGGCTGTCCGGCGGGGACTCACGCGGCGTTCGACACGCAGCATCTGCACTATCAGCAAATCACGATTCTGAGCCCGTTCCACTTTGGGACGCGGGCCGTGCAAACCGCGCGTGAGTGGTTGCTCGATCCGAACTTCCACATCGAGGCCGTCATCAGCGGTCAGCGCGAGATCGCCGACGCCGAGCAGGTGTTCGCCGACCTGCAATCCGGCAACGGAATTAAGTATCTGTTCCGGCCGTAAGGCGCGGGTCCGGTAAACTAGCGGGTATGTCCGCTACCGTCACCAAGATTCCCATTCTTGACCTCAAGCCCGAAATTGCGTCCATTCGCGAGGAGCTTCGCGCCGCAATTGATGGCGTGCTCGACTCTACCCACTTCATCATGGGCCCGAACGTCAAGGCGTTCGAGCAAGAAGTCGCCGAGTTCCTGGGCGTCAAGCACGCGCTTGGCCTCAACAGCGGTACCGACGCGCTGATCTTGGGTTGTTCGGCCATGGGACTCAAGCCGGGCGACGAGGTCATCACGACGCCGTTTACGTTCTTCGCCACGGGCGAGGCGATCAGCCACTTCCGCGCGACCCCGATCTTCGTGGACATTGACCCGGTGACCTACAACCTGGACATCACCCAAGTCGAATCGCGCATCAATGAGCGCACGAAGGCGATTTTGCCGGTGCACCTGTACGGCCAATCGGTGGACATGCAGCCGCTGATGGACCTCGCGAAGAAGCACAACTTGATGATCCTCGAAGACTGCGCCCAATCGTTCGGCGCGGCTTACCGCGGTCAGCAAACGGGCACCATCGGCGACGCCGGGGCGTTCAGCTTCTTCCCGAGCAAGAATCTGGGCGCGTTTGGTGACGGCGGCCTTTACACCACCAACGACGACGAGATGGCCGACCACGTGCGCATGATGCGCGTCCACGGCGCGAAGAAGAAGTACTTCAACGAGCGCGTCGGCGTGAACTCGCGACTCGACGAGCTGCAAGCGGCGATTCTCCGCGTGAAGCTGCGGCACATCAACACCTGGAACGAAGGTCGTCGCCAAGTGGCCGCGCGCTACTACGATCTGTTCCAAGGTTTCGACCAGGTGATCGCGCCGGAAACCGCCGATTACGCCACGCACGTGTTCCACCAGTACACGATCCGCGTGATGGGCGGCAAGCGCGACGAGCTGCAAAAGGCGCTTGACGCCGAGGGCATCAGCACGATGATTTACTACCCGGTTGCCCTGCATAAATTGCCGGTTTATCTCAACGCCGAGCACGGTCCGTTGCCGGTGAGCGACCAGCTTTCGACCGAGGTCATCAGCCTCCCGATTTGGCCGACCTTGGGCGAAGCCGACCAGGTGCGCGTCGTCAACGCAATCAAGTCGTTTTTGAACTAAGCCGGGTACAATTTTGAGTTGAAAAGATGAGCAAATTTGGTGTATTCACGTCCGAATCTGTGAGCGAAGGCCACCCCGACAAGCTGGCGGATCAGATTTCTGACGCCTTACTTGACGAGTGTCTCGCCCAGGATCCGAACGCTCGTGTCGCCATTGAAACCCTGCTGACCCGCGGCCTCGCCGTGGTCGCCGGGGAAGTCACCGTGGATGGCTACGTAGACATCGCGAAAACGGTGCGCGACACGATCAACGAAGTCGGCTACACCGACACCGAACTGGGCCTCGATGGCAACACGTGCGGCGTCATGGTCGCGATCCAAGAGCAATCGAAGGACATCGCGGTCGGCGTGGACACCGGCGGCGCCGGCGACCAAGGCATGATGTTTGGTCTCGCGACCACCGAAACCAAGGAACTGATGCCCCTGCCCGTGAGCATTGCCCACGCGATGACGCGTCGCATTGCCGCGGTTCGCAAGGATCACAAGAGCCTTGGTTTGCGCCCCGACGCCAAGAGCCAAGTCAGCGTAATTTACGAGAACGGCTTGCCGAAGCGCATTGACACGATCGTGCTTTCCACGCAACACTCGCCGAAGCTCGACCTCGCTGGCGTCAAGGAGATCGTCGAGGAATACGTCATCGCCCCGACGCTGCGCGAGTACAGCAACTACGTGGACGGCGACATCATTCGCCACATCAACCCGACCGGCATCTTCGTGATTGGCGGACCGCAAGGCGACACCGGCGTGACCGGTCGCAAGATCATCGTGGATACCTACGGTGGCATGTGCCCGCACGGCGGCGGCGCGTTTAGCGGCAAGGACCCCACCAAGGTGGACCGCTCGGCGGCTTACATGTGCCGATACATCGCCAAGAACATTGTCGCGGCGGGCCTCGCCGACAAGGTGCAGATTGCCTTGGCTTACGCCATCGGCGTCGCCCAACCGGTGAGCATCAACATCGACTGCTTCGGCAGCGAAAAGGTGGACCCGGAAACCATTGAGAAGGTCGTTCGCGATCGCTTCGATATGTCTCCCGCGGGTATCGCCAAGGAGCTGGCGCTCAAGTCGCAGAAGTATCTGCCGACCGCCAAGAACGGCCACTTTGGCAACGATGCGTTCAGCTGGGAACAAACGACTTCGGCCGCCGACCTGCGCTCGGCGTTTAATTTAGTGGGAACCTCACTCAACTAAGGATCATTTAGGACAACGTCATGAAAACTCTCATTGCACTCGTTTCAATCGTAACCGCCGGCCTCGCGATCGCCGGTCAGCAAGGCGGCGCTTGTTGCGCCGGTGAAGGCAAGGTGGCCAAGGCCGCCAAGCAAGAAGCCTGCTGCACCTCGACCAAGGCCAAGCCCGTCGCAAAGATGGCCAAGGGTTGCTGCAACGCCAAGGGCGAAAGCGCCAAGTTCAAGGTCTTCGCCGGTGGCAAGTACTTCTTCTTCGGTTGCGCTGGTTCGGCCGACAAGGGTCGCACCGATCTGATGGCCAAGTACCTGGACGTCAGCGCCGTTCAAGTGGTCACGAGCAAGGTTCGAATGTAATCGTCGCGGGCACCGCCCGCCGAACCCCGTCGTATTTTGCGGCGGGGTTTATTTTTTCCTAATGTTGGGCGTTGCATACTTTTCATACTTTGTGTAAAATGGAGACATGTCTGATTCCGGGTCATCGCGCCCGCCTAACATCAACGACTGCTTTTACGGCGCCGTGACCGTCGGCGAAAGGGGCCAAGTCGTCATTCCCGCCGAGGCGCGCGAGCAGCTCGACTTTAAGCCCGGCGACAAGCTCCTGGTGATGCGGCACATCGCGTGGGACGCGGTGGTGATCACCAAGATCGAGCACATGCACCGATTTATGGATGAATTCCGCGCTCAAGTTGAACAAGCGAAGGCCGTGGAGGATGCGGAATGACGTTTGCGCTGAGTGCCGTGCTTGCCGCATTAGTGCAAGTTCAAGCGCCGATTCTTACACTGGAAGATGCCGTCGCTCGCGGCGAAAAAAGGAGCCTCGCGATCCAGATTGCGCAGAACGAAGCGGTGAAGAATCGCGACAACCTCCGTGCGGCCAAGGCTTCCAGCGGACCTTCGCTGACGCTCGGCGGAAGTAGTCGCCGGGTGCTCGATGGCAGCAACGCCTTTACGCCGGACTGGAGCAACTCGCTTACGGCCACGGCAAGCATCGGGATTGACATCAGCGGTTTGGTGCGACTCGCCGTTCGATCGGCGGAATACGCGCTCGCCGCGCAACGCGAGAACGTCGAAGCCACGCGCAACACAACTCGCTACGACATCAAGGTGGCGTACTTCCGGTTGATCCAGACCGATTGGGTGCTGCAGATTCGCGAGTCCACTCTGCGCGCCGCCGAAAAGCGCGCGAATGACGCCCGCCTCAAGAACACCCAGGGCGTGCTCAGCAAGTTCGACCTCACGCGTTTGGAGAGCGACCTGCAACAAGCGCGCCTGCAATACGATCAAGCCCAGCTCAGCCGCAATCTGGCGCTCGCCGCGTTGAACAATGCCATGCGCGAGCCGCTTGAGCAGCAATGGACGCTCCAGCCCGTGCAAGAAATCGCCGAGGTCAACACCAGCGAACCCGAACTCAAGATGGCAGCCGATCGCGAACGGGCTGAAATCCGCTCCCTGAAGAATCGGGTGAGCCTCCTCGAAGTCCAGGAGAAGGTGGCCGGCAACAGCCTGAAACCATCCATGGGCGTGCAACTGCAACAGTCGCGCAACCTCAATCCGAACTCCTTCAGCCCGGCCTCGCAAACGACGCTCGGCGTGAGCGTGAGCTACCCGATCTTTGATGGCGGGGTGACCAAGGCGCGAGTCGCCGCGGCTCGCCGCGACACCGAATCGCTCCGGATTCAACTGCTGCAACTCCGCGAAGGTGTGAGCCTGGAGGTCCACGTCGCGCTGCAGAATCTCAAGAACGCAAGCGCACAGGTCGCGATCACCGAAGAAGGCTTGACGGTCGCCCGCGAGGCGTATCGCCTCGCCGAGGTGAGATTCGCCAACGATCTCGGCATCCTGCTGGATGTCATCGCCGCGCAAGATAGCCTCACCGCGGCCCGCGCCCGACTGGCGCAAGCCAACTACGACTATTTGGTAGCCGTCGCCGCCCTGCAAAAGGCGGTCGGCAACGACGAGTACACGATCCGCACCGGATCCCCGGCCAAGAAAACCCTGACCACACCGTGAAATCCTCTCATCTCATTACTCCGTTAATCGCGCTTGCCCTGATGGGCGGGTGCGTCAATCGCGATGCGCAAAAGCAGTCCGAACGCGTGCAGAAGTTTGCGCAGGATGTCGTGGTGCCGGTCCAAGTGGCCAAGCCCACCGTGCGCGATCTCGCCGAAACCTTCGAGGTCACCGGCCAAATCGTCACCAGCGAAGAAGCCATGATCGCCGCCGAGGTGCCGGGCCGAATCGTCGCGAGCTACGTCAAGGATGGTGATTTCGTCCGAGCCGGGCAAGTGATTGCTCGGCAGGACACCAACCAATCCACGGTGCGCTACCGCCAGGCTTTGGCCGGACTCCGCTCCGCACAGGCGCAGCTGGCCCAGGCACTGACCGATGCCCGCGTCAGCCCGAATCGCTCCACCGCGAGCGTTCGCGCGGCGCAAGCGCAACTCGACCAAGCGAAGGCTTCGCTGCGACGAGTCCGCGCCGGTGATCGAAGTGAGCAACGCCGTCAGGTGCAAGCGCAAGTAGATGCGGCGCGCACCGCGATGGAGAACGCCAAGAAGACGCTGGAGCGATTCCGCAATCTGTACAAAGAAGGCGCGGTGAGCAAGCAAGAGGTCGAGCAGTACGAAACGGCGTATGCGCAGGCGCTGAGCGGCTACGAGCAAGTGCTCGAAATGCAGCGAATGCAGCAAACCGGCGCTCGGCCCGAGGACATCGCGATTGCGGAACAACAGGTTCGTGCGGCTGAAGAAGGTCTTCGCCAAGCGCAAGCCGCCAAACAGCTTGACCCGCAGCTTCAAATGCGAGTCGATGCCGCCCGCGCCGCCGTGGAAAGCGCGCAGGAATCGGTCAACCTCGGCCAGGTGGACCTTGCGAGCACCATGATCAAAGCGCCGTTTAGCGGCCAGATTCAGGGCTCGCCGGTACCGGTGGGCACCTACCTCGGGCCGGGCACCGTGTTTGCCAAGATGGTCGGCGGAGGAGGCAGCTTCTTCGAGGGTGACGTCCCCGAACTCAAGCTCGGCGAAGTGCAAGTCGGACGCTCGGTAACGGTGCGGATGGACTCTCTCGCAGGCCGCACGTTCATCGGCACGGTTCGCTCGGTTAGCCCCAGCGCCAACAGCGTGGGCCGCATCTTTAAGGTTCGCATCGGTTTGCTCGCCATCACCCCCGAGGTGAAGCCGGGCATGTTCGCTCGCGGTCAGATCGAAACGCGCGTCGTGAGTGGCGCAACGGTGCTGCCGAAGACGGTCGTGCTCAGCGATAGCAAGGGCAAGTACGTGATGATCAAGGAGGGCGACGCCGCCAAGCGAGTCACCGTCACAACTGGCCTGGAAACCAAGGATGTGATCGAAGTCGCGGGCGTAGACAAGACCGCCGACGTGATTGTGGTGGGGCATGAAGAACTCGCCGACAAGGCCAAGGTTCGGCTCGCCGAGGCGAAGAAGTAAAGAATGAACAACATCACCAAGGTCGCGATTACCCGACCGGTGTTCATCTTCATGCTGATGTTCGCCGCCTTTTTCATGGGCTATCGGTCGGTCACCAGCATGCGGGTGGAAGAAAATCCGGAAGTTTCTTTTGGCGTCGTGACGGTGAGCACCGCTTACCCGGGGGCCGGTCCGGAAGAGCTGAACACGCTCATTTCGCGTCCGGTGGAAGAAGCGATTTCCGGCGTCAACGGGGTGTACCAAGTCACCGCGCTCGCTCAGGAAGGCATCAGCCTCGTTACGCTTAACTTTAACATCGGCACCGACATGGATGCCGCGCTCAACGACGTGCGGGCGAAGGTGGATACGGTCATTCCCAACCTGCCGGAAGCCGCGCTGCGACCGACCGTTAGCAAGGTGGATGCGGGATCAAGCGCCGTGCTTACCTTGGGGGTGAAGTCGAAGACGCTCAGCACGCAAGAACTGCGTGACCTCATTGACGACAAGATTAAGGACCGCTTTGGACAGATTCCGGGCGTAGCCGCGGCCACGGTCAGCGGTGGCGACGTGCGCGAGATTCAGATTCTCCTGCGTAAGGACGCCTTGCTCGCTTACAAGGTGGGCATTACCGAGGTCACCAACGCTATTCGTTCGGCGACGCTCAACATTCCGAGTGGTCGGGTGGAGAACAACGGCCAAGAACTCACCGTGCGCATGCAGGGCGAGTTTGCCACCGTGGATGAAATCCGCGACATGCGCTTGAAGGTGAACGACCCGAGTTCGCAAACCGGCGAAGGGCAAGTCGTGCGTCTCGGCGATCTTGCGGAGGTCAAAGACACGGTCGAAGAGCGCCGCGGTTGGAGCCGACTCGATGGCAACGACTCGGTCGTCATCACGATTCAAAAGATCAAGGAAGGCAACGCGATTGAGATTGCCAAGGGCGCGCTGGCACTGACCGAGCAGTTGCAGAACGCGTTTCCGGTTGAGTTTGTGGTCACCCAAAACGTGGCGACGCGCATCAGCGAATCGCTGTTCGACCTTCAACTCACGCTCGTGATCGGCATCTTGCTGGTCACGATGATCGTGTATCTGTTCCTCCACGACTGGCGCGGAACGCTCATCGTCGCGCTCGCCATCCCGATCTGTCTGATGGCGACGTTCCCGGTGATGCAGCTGTTTGGGTTCACGCTCAACAACATGTCGCTGCTGGCGCTTTCGCTCGCCATTGGCGTTCTGGTGGATGACGCGATCGTCGTTCTGGAAAACATCTATCGCCACCTTAAGATGGGCGAAGAGCCGGTGGAAGCGGCGATCAATGGTCGGGCCGAAATCGGTCTGGCCGCGCTCGCCATCACCTTTGCCGACGTCGTCGTCTTCATTCCTGTGGCCACCATGGGTGGCATCGTCGGGCAGTTCTTCCGACCGCTCGGCATCGGCTTCGTGGTCGCGGTTCTGCTGTCGCTGTTCGTGTCGTTCACCGTCACGCCGATGCTCGCCTCGCGCTGGTATCGCAAGGGCGAGGACGTGGAGCACCCGAAGGGTCGCTTTGCCCAAGCTTTTGAGCGCACGTTCACGAAGTTCGAAAACGTCTATCGCCGCGCCCTGGAGTGGTCGCTGCAGCATCGCTGGTTCGTGTTCATCTCGGGCTTTGTGGTCCTCATCGGGCTGTTTATGTTCATTGGCGGCGGGTTTGCGCCCGACAAGAAGGCGGCGATTGCCGCGGTGACGCAAGGACCAATGATGATGATCGTCCAAATTGGCGTGGTGGCGTTCATCATCAACTTGATTCGCCTGCGGCGACCGGTTTGGAACAACCTCATTGGCATCGCCGGTTTCTCGGTCTTCCTCATTTTCATGGCGCTAGCGGGGAACTGGTACGCCAAGGATTACAAGAAGGGGAATATTTTCAACTTCGAATTCGCTCCGACCTCGGACGCCGGTCAGGTGACCGCCTCGATTGAGTTGCCGCCTGGCGCAAGCCTGGCCGAGACCGAAAAGGTCGTCGCTCAGGTTGAGCAAGTGGTGATGAAGCACCCCGACGTGAAGTACACGATCGGTCGCGTGGGAACGCGCGGTGGCGGGGCTTTTGAAGCGGGTTCAGTCGGCACCAACCTTGGCGCCGTGCAAGCCACGCTGTTCGAAAAGCGCGCCTTGCTCGACAGCGTGATGTTCTGGGTGAAGCATAAGGAAAGGCTTCGAACGAAAACGGACGTTTCGGTTTCCGCCGACTTGATGGAAGCGACGGGCAAGATTCCCGGCGCGACCGTTCGCTACAGCACCGTGAGCGGGTTCGGGTTCGGCGCGCCGATCCAGATGTCGTTCAGCGGCGATGATCGGGCCGAGCTTACGCGCGTGACCGACAAGATTCGCGAAGGTCTGGCCGCGGGCGCTATCAAGGGCGTCATTAGCCCGCAAACGAGTGGTCGCGCTGGCAAGCCCGAAATTCGCGCGATTCCGGACCGCACCCGCATGGCGGACTTCGGCGTCACTCCGGCGGAAGTAGCAAGTTCGATGAGAACCTTGTACGAGGGCGATGACAACGCGCGCTTCCGTGTGCTGGGCAAGGAGTACAAAATCCGCGTCCAGATGTCACCCGAAGACCGCAATAACCCGGAGATCATCGCGCAGGCGCCTGTTCGTTTTGTGCGGGGCACGCCGGTGTTTGTCTCCGACGTGACGACCTTGACGCGGGGTCGTGCGCCCGACAAGATCGAGCGCCGCAACCGGGCCGAGGAAATCCGGGTCGAAACAAACCTGTTGCCGGGCTTCGCCGCCGGTTCCGTCCAGAGCGAAATTGACGCCTGGCTGAAGAAGGAGAACCTTGTTCCGGCAAGCATCCGCCAGCAAAATCTGGGTCAAGCCGACGCTCAGTCTCGAGAAATGGGCTATCTGCTCGGCGCGCTCGGGATCGGCTTCCTGCTGGTGTACCTGCTGCTGGCGAGTTTGTACAACAACCTGCTGTACCCGCTCATCATTCAGCTGGCTCAGCCGCAAGCGTTGGTCGGGGCGTTGCTCGCGCTGGTGCTCACCGATAAGGCGATGAACATCGTGTCATTCATCGGGATTATCACGCTCGTGGGCTTGGTCGGTAAGAACGCGATTCTGCTGGTTGACTACACCAACACGCTACGTGAGCGGGGCAAAAACCGCCATGATGCGTTGGTGGAAGCAGGCCCGACTCGTCTGCGCCCGATCATGATGACCTCGATGGCCGTCGTGCTCGGTATGCTGCCGGTCGCCCTGGCCGTGGGTCGCGGCAGTGAGTTCCGCGAAACGCTGGGCATCACCATCATCGGCGGGATCACGCTCTCGACCATCCTCACGCTTCTCGTGATTCCGTGTTCGTACACGATTCTCGACGACCTGAGCGAGGGCATCGGCAAGGTCACGCGATGGATCAGCGGCCGCCTAATTGGGAAGCCAAAGGCAGACTAAAGATCGCGATCGGAACTATGGCCCGGAAACAGTTTTGCTTCCGGGTCTAGTCGCGTCTTGGCGATGCAAACGGCGGTTGCCGCCTCGCCTACGCCGGTCGCAATGAGCTTGAGTTTGCCCTCGAAGTTGCAGACGTCGCCGACCGCGAAAATGCCCGGCAGATTGGTTTCGTAAAGGTGGTCCACGATGATCTGGTTTTTCTCGATGGTGAGCCCCCAATCCTTGATTGGGCCAAGGCTCGACTTGAACCCGATATTCACGATCACCGCGTCGGCGGCGAGTTCGCTTTGCTCCTTGGTTTGCGAGTTCTCCAGGACGAGTTTTTGCACGACGCCGTTGCCGCAAACCTCCTTGACCTGAGTCCACAAAATGAAGTTGACCCCGCTCGCCTGGACCTTGGCAACGGTTTCCTCGTGGGCGCGAAACTGGTCGCGACGGTGAATGAGACTGACCGACTTGGCGATGTCGCGCAGCTCCCAGCACCAGTCAAATGCGCTGTCGCCGCCGCCGATAATGGCGACTTCCTTCCCGGCGAACACGCTCTTGTCGCGCACGCCGTAGCTGAGGCCGTGTCCGACGAAATCTTCCTCGCCCGCCGCCCCGATTTTGGTCGGCGAGAACGCGCCAGCGCCCGCAGCAATGATGATCGTCCGGGTCGGGAGCTCGGTGCCCTTGGCGGTGCGAATCACGTAGCCGCCCGGCACGGATTCCAGGTGTTCGGCGGTTTCTTCGAGGCAGATTTCCGGGTTGAACTGGATGCCTTGCGCGATCATGTCCCGGGCGAGGTCCTTGGCGAGCACCTTCGGGAATCCGGGCATGTCGAACACATACTTTTCGGGATACAGCGCGGTGAGCTGGCCGCCCAACTCGGGCAAGCTATCCACAATGCGCACGCTCATACCGCGCAGTCCAGCGTAAAAAGCAGCAAAAAGTCCGACCGGACCGCCACCAATAATGGTGACATCAGTGAAATTCACAAGGAGATTATGATAGATTCCTTGGAATAGGCCTAATGGCGGCGGACCACTCTGCCGATCCTCCCACTATGGCGACTCGTCTTTGGAATTCTTGTCTGATCCTTCTGGCTACGTCGCTCGCGAGCGCGAGCTACAGCCGGTCCGAAGCTGCCTCGGTGCAGGAGTACTGGCGCACCCAGGCTCGTTACGAAGTGACCAATAGCCCCAAGGCGCAGCGCATGGGACGCTGGCAAGTCCGCCTGACCCCCGAAGGTTCGCAGTGGCTGCACAAGTACGCCAAGATCAAGGGCTTTAGCGGCAAGGTCTCGCCGACCCAAGATGCCGGTGTCAAAACCCCCGCCCAACAAACCTGGGAACAGTGGGTGAAGGCCAAGATTGACTACGACCGCTACCAAGCCGCTTTGGTCTGCCGCGAAAAGAACGGCAAAAACCTCCCCGCCCAGATTGACAATGTCCCGCATCCTGGCGACATCCCTGGCGATTTGCTTTTGCAAATGGAGAGCGTGCCGATGTTCGCTTCGGCGGTGGAGCCGAAGCTTCACACCATCACATTTGACGACAAGGTGAATGTCGCGTTTGAAGACAACGTCTCCGTCCGCTCGACCTACTCGTACTATCGTTTCGCCGGCGGCGTCTCCTCGGGAGGCACGAGCATCACCGAGATTCCGAACGAGGAAGTCAATCGGCTGTATCGCCAAGCGCGCCTGAACATGAGCGTGCAGCGCGTGATGAACGCAATTAGCCCGCTGGAAGGCGGCTTCGACAGCATCAACACGTACGACACCGGCTACGTTTCGGCTGGGTTTATCCAGTTTGCGTGCCTCAGCGAGGGCGCGGGCTCGCTTGGCGAACTGCTCGCCGATTGTAAGGGCAGCGACCCGTTTACGTTTGATCGAGATTTCAAGAGCAAAGGCATTGATGTCAGCGACACCATGCTCAATGCCGTGAACATCAAGAGCGGCGAGATCGTAAACGGATCGGCCGCGGCGATGCAGATTATTGACGACAAGCGCTTGACCGCCATTTTCGTTCGCGCCGGTCGCGTCAGCGATTCTTATCGCGTGCAGCAGCTGCGCACGGCGTATCAACGTTTCTACCCCGGCGACGACCGCGTCAAGGTCACGGTCAAGGGTCGCGCCGAAACCGTCCGCGTGAGCGATATTGTGCGCTCGGAAGTCGGCATGGCCACGCTCATGGATCGCAAGGTCAACACGGGCAACATCCGATCGCTGGAAGGCGTTCTGACCGACATCAGTGAGCGCGAAGCCCTGACCGACGTCATGGACCTGAGCGAATTTGAAAGCGAGATCGTCCGCCGCATGAAGTGGCGCAAGGACTTCTCGACCGACGCCACCTTAACCAAGCCGCTGAAGTAACAAGCGGTAAGATGAGGGCATGAATCGTGCCCTCATCGCTTCATGTCTCACCCTCGTTGGCGCTGCCGCTATGGCCGCCACTCAATACGTTGTCACGTTTACCAATGGCAAGTCGTTCACCATCGAAGTGGACACCAAGGGCTCGCCGAAGACGGCGGCTCACGTCGGCGAACTGGTTAAGAAGAAGTTCTACGACGGCATCCGTTTCCACCGGGTGGAAGATTGGGTCGTGCAGTGGGGCGATCCCGGTAGCCGCAAGAGCCTGGACGTTGGCGGAGGCGGATCGGGCAAGCAAATGCCGTTCGAAGCCAGCAAGGTTGGTTTCAAGAAGGGCGTCGTCGGCATTGCCTCGACGGGCAGCAAAGTCGGCGGCGACTGCCAACTCTTTGTCGTGACCAAGGATAGCGAGTTCCTCAACGGCAACTACGCCGTGCTCGGCAAGGTCACCAAGGGCATGGATGTCATCATGAAGGTCCAGCGTGGCGACACCATCAAGACGATGAAAATCGTCGTCAAAAAGTAACGTTGTCCGAGTTTTCAGAACTGTGGCGAGCCCGTTATGGGTCGGCGGAAGCGCCGGCGATTGACGGGCTCGCCGACTTTTTGCAGCACCGCTCGGTGCGCGACTTTGACCTCGGGCGACCGGTCTCCGAGGAGCTCATCGCGGGTCTGGTGGCCGCGGCGCAAAGCGCGAGCACCAGCAGCAATTTGCAACTGTATTCGGTGGTTAGCATTGAAGACCCCGATCTCCGCGCGCAGGTCAACGAGCACTGCAGCAATCAGCGACAGGTCGCTCTGGCGCCCTGGTTCTTCGGGTTCTTCGTGGATCATCATCGGCTGCGGCACAAGCTGGCTGAGTTGGAGATTTCCGCCGACTCGCTGGACTATGCCGACTATTTTTTGATGGGCGTGGTGGATGCCGCGCTCGCCGCCGAGCGCATGGTTGTGGCGGCGGAGTGTCTGGGCTTGGGCGTGTGCTACATCGGCGCGCTCCGCAACAACCCCGTCGCCATCGCGCAGCTGTTGGGTATGCCGAGCGGGCTGTTCGGCGTGTTTGGGCTGTGCATTGGCTATCCGGACCCGGCCAAACCGGCGGCGGTGAAGCCGCGCCTGTCGCAAGACCGCATCTGGTTCCGCGACCGGTACGACGCGGAGGCGGGAATCGGCGATTACGATGAACGAATGGCGGCGTTTTTTGCGTCTGAAAAGCAAGACCCAAGCGTCACCTGGTCCGCGAGGAGCGGGCGGCGACTCGAAGAGAAATATATGACGAGGAGACAGGTGGTGCTTAATTTTCTTCGGGACTCGGGACTGCTAAGGCGATAAAGGGCCCTGGTATTTGTGTAAGAAGGAACTACGTTCTCCTTCAAAACGTTGAAATTTGAGGTCCCCGCCTTACATAATTGGATAACAATCGTGCCTACCCTTTACGAAATTCTGGGCGTTGAAAAGAACGCCAAGCCGTCCACTCTCAAGACGGCTTACCGCAAGCTCGCTCGCGAGTGCCACCCGGACATCAGCGATGATCCGAAGGCCCACGAGCGCATGGCCGAAATCAACTCGGCTTACCAAACTCTCATCGATCCGGTCCGCCGCCAAGAGTACGACCAAGTGCTCAATCCGCCGGCCGCGACCAAGGAAGCGAGCGAAGACAAGCGTCAATACGAAGAGGCGAACCGCCTTAACATTCGCCTGCTGGAGCGCCTTAAGGGTCACCGCACCCCGATTTACGCCGTCAGCTTTGCTCCGGACAGTAGCCGCATGGTCACCAGCAGCTTCGATAACGAAGTCATTTGGTGGGATCCGAAGTCGTTCGAAGTGATGCGCAAGGTCAAGCTCGAAGGTGGCGTGGTCAGCACCGTGCAAGCCCTCGATAAGGACCGCGTGGTGGCCGCTGGAAGCAGCGAAAGCGTGGTTTCCGTGTGGACGCTCGATGGCGAGCGCATCGAAAGCTGGCGCAACAACCCGCTGGAGTGGGTGAGCTGCGTGGGCGTTTCGGGTGACGGCACCAGCGTGGCCATGGGTTCCGTGTATCACACCTTGCAGGTGTGTCGCACCAAGAGCGGCGACGCCGTTTTTGCCGGGACTTCGCACACGCAGTCGGTGACCGCCGTCGCGTGGTCGCCGGACAATCGCTTTGTGGCGACCGGTTCCGCCGACGCGACCGTGAAGCTGTGGTCGGGCATTAGTGGGCAAGAACTGCACACCTTCGCCGCGATCCGCTCGACGGTCTCGTGCATCGCCTTTAGCCCGGATTCGGCTTACATGGCGGTGGCTGCGGTTGACCTTTCAATCCGCATTTTCCGCCTGTCGGACATGATTCACATCAAGACCTTCTTCGGCCACGAAAAGCCGGTCGAAGCGATGGCGTTTCACCCCAACGGCATGCTGCTGGGCAGCGTCTCGCGCGATGGTAGCGTCGGACTGTGGAACGTGCTGCAAGGCCAAAACCACGTCAAGATCAACGCCAGCCAACAACCGCTCTCGGCGATTGCGTTCAGCCCCGATGGTTCGCGCCTCTGCGCCGCCGGTCTGGATCGCCTCGTGCGAGTCTGGGCGCTGGACTTCACCAACTAATAACAAGGGTTCCCGAGCATTGCCTCGGGAACTTTTTTGCGTGCGGTGACGAGTTTTCACTTTATTCTGAAAACATTGGAAAGTGCGGTAAAATACACTTGATGGCGGGTTCGGAACCGGCAATTTGGGAAGCAAAAGGCGAGGACAAACGAGTCCGCGTACAGCAGATGTTCGCGGATATTGCGCCGCGCTACGACATGCTGAACGGCATTATGTCGCTGCGCCAACACCACAAATGGCGTCGGCTCGCGGCGGCCAAACTCGACCTGCGCCCCGGCGATGCCGTGCTCGACATGTGCTGCGGCACGGGCGATTTTCTGCCGATTCTCCGCGAGAAGGTCGGCCCTGGCGGGGCGATCACTGCGCTCGACTTTTGCGAGCCGATGCTCGCCCAATCGCAACCCAAAGACCCCGCGGCGACGCTCGTTTTGGGTGATGCGACCAACCTGCCGCTGGCGGACAATCTGTTCCGAGGCGTGACGGTCGGTTGGGGCATCCGCAACGTGCCCGACATTGACGCCGCCCATCGCGAGGCGTTTCGCGTGCTGCAAAGCGGTGGCACGTTCGTCAGCGTAGACATGGCGCGCCCGCGCAACCCGCTGGCCCGAGTCGGCAGTTTTGTGGTCAACAAGATTGTGCTGCCGGTGCTCGGCGCGATCTTCCGCAAGCGCGAGGCCTACACGTATCTACCGGAATCAACGGCACGATTTTTGGATCGCGAGGGGCTGCGCGCGAGCATGGAGCGGGCCGGGTTCGTTGACGTGCGCATGCAGGATTTGTTTATGGGCAACATTTGCATTCATTGGGGGCGCAAAGCGTGAAACCGCTACCGAGCGCCGCGCTTTTGGACCGCGTGCAGGGCGACCTCGCGCTGGTGGAAGCCGAGCTTCTAAGCCGCCTGGAATCCAAGGTGGCGGTGGTTCATCAGGTGCTGCACCACACGCTTACCTCGGGTGGAAAGCGACTGCGGCCTGCGCTTGTGTTGACCTCGGCGCGAGCCGCCGGCGCCATCTCGGTTGAGCGGGCCGTGTTGCTCAGCGCGGTGCTCGAGATGGTTCACATGGCCACGCTCATCCACGACGACGTGATTGACAACGCCGACCTGCGACGCGGTCGTCCGACGGCGGCGCGGGTGTTCGGCAACACGCCGGCCATCCTCAGCGGCGACGTGCTGCTCGCTCGCTCCATGGCGTTGCTCGCCGAAGATGGCGACCTCGACATCATTCGCCTGGTCAGTCAAGCCGTCATTGATCTCGCTGAGGGCGAGGCTCGCGAGGTGGAAGTCCGCGGCGATTTTGAACTGACGCGCGATGATCACATGGAGATTTTGCGGCTGAAGACCGCTGTGCTTGTTCAGCTGTGCTGCGAACTCGGCGCGATGTCGGCCGGCGCAGACTTGCCGACCCGAACCGCGTTGGCGACCTACGGGCATCACATCGGACTAGCGTTCCAAATCGCGGATGATCTCCTCGACTATCGCGGCAAGCCCGAGGTGACGGGCAAGCCCGTCGCCACCGACTTCCACGAAGGTTGCGCGACCTTGCCCCTGCTGATTCTTCGCGAGAAGCTGACCGCCGAGGAGACCGAGTTTGCCGCGAGCAAGTTTGGCGGGAGCGCGAACGACGACGAGGTGCGGATGATCGTGAGCTGGATGGATCAGCGCGGTTGTTTCGCCGAAGTAGAGGCCCTCGCTCTGGAGCATGTGAACCACGCTCGCGCCGCGATTGCCGATTTGCCGCCCTCGGCGGAGCTCGACTTCCTCACCGGCTTCGCGCACTACGTCGTTCACCGCGACAAATGAGCTGGCGCGGCGTCATTTTCGATCTCGACGGCACGCTGTATCGCGGGTCGGAGCCAATTCCCCGCGCGGCCCACGTGGTGCAAACTCTGCGCGATCGGGGCGTGCCCATGCGGTGCCTTACAAACAACTCCTCGGCCACACCGGAATCCGTGGCCGCGAAGCTGGCCCACATGGGGTTTGAATTTGCGCCCGCCGAGATCGCCACGAGCGGCACGGTAACGGCCGATGCACTGGCCGCCGCAGGCGTTGAGCGCGTCTTCGTGGTCGGCGAAGCAGGGCTGGTGGAGGTGCTCGCCCGGCAGGGGATCGTCAGCTGCGAACCCGGCGACGCTCAGGTGGTCGTCGCCGGAATTTGTCGCCAGTTCAGCTACGACTGGCTGGATCGGGCTCTGCAGGCGGTGCGCGGCGGCGCAGAGCTGATCGCCACGAATCGCGACACGACATTCCCGCTGGAAGGCGGGCGGCTCGCGCCGGGGGCGGGCGCGATCGTCGCGGCTCTGGAAGCCTGCACCGGTTGCACAGCGAGAGCCTACGGCAAGCCGGATCCGGCGGGCGTGCTGGCCCTGTGCGCCGACATGGGGCTTGCGCCCAACGACGTGCTGTGCGTAGGAGATCGCTTGGACACCGATATCGCGGCGGGCGAAGCGGCAGGCTGCCCCACCTTTCTGGTAACCACGGGCGTGACGCCAGCCCTACCGGTCGGCGTGCCGGGCGGACGGCTCGAAGACTTGGTGGAACGCTGAGACGACCACCGGCTTGGCTTCCTCAATGGTGACGGCCCGGCCAACTAACCCCGAAACCGAGGCCACGCCGAAGCCTTGAATCCCGCAAGGAATGATCAGTCCAAATGCCGCGAGATCGGCGTCACAGTTTAAGGCTAAGCCGTGCAAACTTACCCATTTCCTGATCTTGACGCCGATGGCGGCGACCTTGAGATCGCCGACCCACGCGCCGGAATGCGGCGGCACCCGCCGCCCCTCGATTCCCCAATGAGCCAGCGTCAACAGCATGGTCTCCTCCAGGTCGCGCATCCATTTGTGGACGTCGCGCCCGTGTCGGCGCAGGTCAAAAATGGGATAGATGACGAGTTGACCGGGGCCGTGGTAGGTCACGTCGCCGCCACGATCGGTGGTCACTACATCAATCCCGCGGGCGGCGTACTGCTCTTCCGAAAACAATAGGTTTGAAGCGTGAAAGTTAGCGCCAAGCGTAAGCACCGGCGGATGCTCAACCAAGATCAGGCAGTCCTCCGCGCCCTCGACAACCTCTTCGTGGATGGCGAGCTGGCGATCCCATGCCTCGCGGTAGCCGAGCCGCCCGAGGTCGAGAACTCTCAGGGGCGCGGCCCTCTCACGTGATCCACCACGTAAACATCGTAACCGTCAACTTTCATGCCCGCCGCCGAAAACATGTGCTGGTCGAGGTGCTCCATGGTGCGATTCGTCACGCCAATTGTTCCTACGGGCACGGCTTTCTGCACGTGCGCGGCCACGTCAATCACCTCGGTGAACTGAATCTCGTCGAGGCTGCCCTGAACCTGCCCGGTGTGCAGTCCAATGCGGATGCGGAACGGCACATTCAGCCGGTTGACGCGCACGTTGAACACCGCGATTTCGGCTTGTAAGGCGATGCTCGCGCGCAGCGCATCCGCGCTGGTGGGGAACCCGACAATCGCGCCGTCGCCAGCGGTGGAGTGCACCACCCCGAGGTATCGGGCCACCACCCGGCTGATCATCGCCTGGTACTCGCGGAAGCTCCATTCGGATTCAAAGGGGTCGTTTTCTTGCTTCATCCGTGAGCTTTGGTAGGCGTCCACGTCCATCACGCAGATCCGCCGCGAAGGCGGGCTAAGGCTCTCTTGCAGGCGACCGATCTCTTGGTCGAGCACGTCGGGTTGGTTGGCCGTCAGGGCCTCCGTGCGCTTGGAGTTGATATGGATCATCACCGCGAGGCTCGTCGCCAGCGCAATGATGTTGTAAAACACCAGCCCGAACACCGCCCCGAAGAGGGCCGTCGGCGAGGTGATGTAGCCGATGCCAAACGGCTTGGCCGGAATTGTGTACACCGCGAGAGGCACGACCGAGAAGATGAACGCCGCCAGCAACGCACGAACAGGGCTACCGGCGGCAATCGAAACGAGCACCAGACTCGTGACGGAAATCGCCATGAGGACCAGCTGGCTGATGCCCAGCCAAAACGAAGGCGCGCCCGTAAGCGAGTTTCCTTTGGGGTCGAAAAGCAACACCAGGGCCATCGTGGTGATGGCAATCAGGGCGCTCATGATCGCCGCCTTGAGGAATACCTGGCGGCCTAGCTTTTGGAAGAACGGACCGGTGAACCGCGACTTCACGAGCGCTTCGCTGGGCACGGCGCCCGAGCGGCGAGCGCGGAGTTCGAACAGCTGCTCCAGCATTTGCTGCCGCGAGAGTTTGTTCTGCCGCAACGACTGGTTTCGAATGCGCGCGTAGCCACCTAAGGCCGCGCTCGGTACGGCGAACATGTAGTAGACCGGCGCCAATGCGACAAAGGCAAGCAAGCCGCCGACGATCGTCGAGATGAAATCGGAGCCTTTGATCGTCACCAAGTTGGGCAGCGCAACGACGCCGACATAGAAGAACGGATAAGCCCAAAGCGCGCGCCGGACCACGCCCATGTGCGCGAAGAGCAGGCACTGAAACAGCAACACCGCGGCAATCAACGTCAGGGTGATCGCGGGGCCAATCGCGCCGTCCATCATCATTTTTCGGTCGCGCAGGAATTGGAAAACTTCAATGAGGGCGCCGACCCCCAAACTGGAGAGAAAGATCGTGAGGAGGTATCGCTTCGCGAGCCCTTGGAATCGCTGTAAAACCTGGTCGCTACTCAGCGATTCCTGGAACGACGAGCGTCGAATGTACGCGGAATCGATCAGCGCCGACTGCACATGATCGACGAAATCCGCGCGAAGTCCGCATTGGCGCGAAACTTCGTGAGGAGGCGTTCCGGCGACAAGCAGCTCGGCGGCCGAGGTGGAATCCATGTTTACAAACCTACTATACTGGTGTTGAGTGGGTCGGGTGGCGGCCTTTGACCTAGTCAAGGGAGGAAAGTCCGGACTTCATCGAGCGCGGCGCCCGGCGCAAGCTGGGAGGGGGCGACCCCATGGAAAGTGCCACAGAGAACAGACCGCCTCGGTTCGCCGAGGTAAGGGTGAAACGGTGAGGTAAGAGCTCACCAGCGGTTCGGGTAACCGGATCGGCTTGGTAAACCCCGCTGGAAGCAAGACCAAATAGGGAGGGGATGACGTGGCTCACCGACCCTCCGGGTTGGTCGCGTAGATAAATCGTCACACAAATACAGAATCCGGCTTACAGACCCACTCACTTTTCGCTGATGAGGGCGACAATCCCTAGCAGCACAGCTAAGCTCAAAACCGGCACCGCCGGTTGTTTGCAGCTGATTCAGCCGCTGCCGACGCGCACCATCACCAGATGGTAGGCGTACCCGGCGAGGGCACCCACGCCCGCGCCGAGCAACGTGTTGCGCAGTCGCTTCATCGTCGTTTCTTCTTGACTGGAGCCTTGACGGGAGCGACCCCGACGGGCGGCGTCACGCTATAGACCAGCGGCGCATCGGCCGCGTTGGCCGAGACGAAGAACTTGCCATCCATGGTGAAGCACAGCGGCGCGCCGACGGCGCTTTGATCGTCGAACTTGCTGACCATGACGCCGGTCGAGACGTCCCAAATTTTCACCGTGCGATCCACGCTGCAGCTGCTGGCGGCGATCCGGCCGTTGGGGGCCATTGCGACGCTGATCACCGAATCCTCGTGCGCAAGGCGGCTAGACATGGACTTGCGCGTGGTCAGGTTCCAGATCATGACGCTCCCATCGCGGCCGCCGGAGATGCCGCGCGTACCCTTAAGGTCGGCCCGAAAGTCCATCGCGCCTTGGCTTCCGTGAGCGGGAATCTTGGCGGTCAGCGCGTTCGCTTTGTAGTACCAAAGCCCGCTGCCGAGGGTGACGGCCCACATGCCGCCCGGCGTCACCACCGCGCTGCTGACGTTCGCGCCGCCGCTGACCAGGTTCTTAATCGGCTTGGCGCTCGCCACGTCCCACACAATCACTTGGTCGTCCTTGCCCGTGCTGGCCAATGTCTTGCCGTCGGCGGCGAAGCTGAGAGCTTGAATTCCGCGTTGGTGGGTGGTGGCGTTGCGCGGGAACTCGCGCATCTTCTTGCCGGTCTTCACATCCCACAGCCAAATGCGGCCACTGTCATCGCCGGTGGCCAGAATCGTGCCAGCGGCGTTGGTGGTGAGGCCGTACACCGCTTGAGGGTGGCCGGTAAAACTTCGCACGCGCTTGCGGGTAACGGCATCCACATGCCACACCACATTGTCTTCGCTCGCGACAAAGAACGTAGAGCCAGCGCCCGGACAAACGGCGATGCCGCGCAGGTTGGGCACGTCGCCTCGGCGCTGGACGAGAGCAGCCGTTTGAGTGGTGCTGAGGGCGAGGGCGGCGATAGTGGTTATCATGGGCTTGCTTACTTTACGTTGGCGGGGAGGTCAAAAGATTCCTTGGGTATGGGCCGATTCCACGACCAGCCCGGGCTCCATTGGCTGAACACTGACTCTTTGGCCGAGATTTTCTGGTTGACGCGCACGGTCACCGGGACGAACCGCTTGCCATCGATCACGAATTCGGCGGTGACATCGGCCTTGCTCGCTAGGATCCGGTGGAAGTCGCGTTGTTCCTTGTTGGGCAAGGGGAGCGACTTGGTTTCCTGCGTGATCTTGAACCCTTCTTTCTGGAGTCGCGCGAGGAACGGCGCCCAAAACGGCTTGCGAGTGATGAACGGCTGGATACCAAACGCGGGGACTAGGTGCAGAATCTTCAAAGTCTCTGCCGGCAATGTTGGAAACTTCTCGCCGACCCAGCTGTTGCGTTGCATAAATCCAAGCCGCGTCCCGTTGCGGATGATATAGTTGCCCGCGCTCGGGGCGGTCGGGTCAACAAACTCGAACCGATAGTGGTTGGCGTCCTGGAAGATGGACTTGATGGATTGGTAGCCGGACATCTCTTTGGTCTTGATGTCGAAACGACCTTCCGCGAACGCGCCCTTGAGGCCCATCATCGCGGTGTCCACTTTCGCGCCGATTTGGGCGATGGTGAGCGGGGTTTGCTTCCAGCCGGGTTGGCCGGGTTTGATGATTTCGAACTTGCCGCGCGACTCCACGCCTTGCTCGGTCACTCGGCCACTCGGCGCGGTCGGTTGAATCTCGGGCGTGGGTTCCACCGGCGGGGGCGTGATTCCGCCCGGCAGGGGCGGTCGCTCGACCCGCTTGGTGCGAGCATCGAGGTTGAGGTCCTCGCCCATCAGTGGCGCTTTTTTCTCCGAACATCCGGCCACGACGATCAGCGCAAAAACGGCCCAACTCCAGTGTTTCATGAACTTGTATTCAGACGTGTGACCAGCGACGGGGTTACCCAAGCGTGACCTCGGGTGTCGGCATGATCGGACGGTCGAGTTTGGCCCAGTAGCTCAGGTCAATCTGCTTAAACGGCGCGTCCTTCGTTTGGCAATCGCTGAGGAAGTCGGTCTCCTCGACGGTGAGTTGCCCGCCCTTGTGCACCTTGTCGGCAAGTACGGCGAGCCGCTCGAAGCGTTCGACGTGATCCACGAAGCGAATTTCAGAATAATCGCGCGCGGCCATCGTCGAGATGAGGAATTGCCAGTCGCTGGCTTCGGCGAGCAGCAATTCGCGGGCTGCTTGCAGCGCAATATCGTGCGCTGGTCCGCCGGCGAACTCGTTCGCGATGCGCACCATCTCGCGTTGGCACGCGTGCAGGCGCGTCCACGTCCACGAGTTCTCCTGGTTCAGCCAAATGTAGTGGTAACCGCCCTCGCCCCAGCTTCCCTCGGGCATGTCGATCATGTGCTTGGCTGGCTCCGCGTCAATGAGATCGCCGCCGCTCAGCGATTGCAACTCGGGGGTGTTGGCCATCGCGCGCCCGACTTCGTACAGGAACTCGGGGCCCTCGAACCACCAGTGCCCGAACAACTCGGTGTCGTACATCGCGACGAGCGTGCCCGTGCGGCCCGCCTTGCCCTGATAATCGGCGAGCGTGCTCTTGAGCAGTTGCACAAAGTCGTGTGCGTGGCCCGGGATTTTCTCGTACGCATTCCACGGATCGTACGGTTGTTTTTGCCCGAGGTCCGACTTGTTCTCGCTGATGCGCCAGTAGCGCAGGCGACCGGGATACAGCTGCTTGTGGAACTCCAAGTACGCGGGATCGCCGGGGTAGCCGACGTCGCCCGACCACACGCGCACCGTGGTGTGCGGGTCGCGTGCGAACACCGTGACGCCGTTGCGCAGTGCGTAGTGCTCGTACTCGCTGCGGAGTTCTTCCGGCGGGGTGAACATCGCTTTGCCGCGCGCAAAAAGCTCGGCGAGTTGCGGGAAGTTGGCCGCATACGTGCCCAGCGGCTCGCCCCCGCGGATCATGTGCGAGTCCACGAAGAAGTATTCCAGCCCGTTTTCCTGCAGAAAATGCTCGATGCCCTTGCGCGGCCACGGCGCTTCGTCCGACATCGGCGACTTCCAATCGTAGGTCGGGCGATACGCGCACTCCGGCAGCCAAATGCCGCGCGGTTGACGCCGAAATCGCTTGCGGTAGCTCTCCACGCCGAGCTTCACCTGCGCCTGGACGCTCTCTTCGGTGCCTGCTAGCGGCAGATATCCGTGCGTTGCGCCGCACGTAATCAGCTCCACGCAACCTTCGTCTTGAAAGTGCCGGAATCCATCGTTGATGCTGCGGCCCCACTGGTGTTTGAACTCCACCAACTGCTTGGTGTAGAAGCGTTGCCACATCGCGGCCACGCCTTCCATCCACATGGGCCCCTCTTTTTGAAACTTCTTTTGGTCTTCGATCGCAAAGTCGATCTTCTCTTGGCAATATTCTTCGAAGCCTTGCTTGAACGCGGGATCGTCGAGCTGCTCGGCCAAAATCGGCGTCATGTTGATGGTCCAGCGCGGACGAATGCCCTCGTCGCGAAGTCGGGTGAGCGCGTTGAGGATCGGCAGGTAGCACTCGGCCGCGCTTTCGTTCAGCCAGTCGGTGCCGTGCGGCGACTTTCCGTGACTCAACACGTAGGGCATGTGCGAGTGCAAGCAAAGGAGAAAACGGCCGACGACCATCCCCTCCATTATCCCCTAGCCGACGACCCTAAAATTGACAGGATTTTCTCCCGTTCCGGCGATTGTTTGATATAACTACAGCATGCTTCGTTTGATTGCGTTGGTTTCTGTTGTTTCGGTCGCGGCCCTGAGCTCGGCTTCGTTCGACCTGATGTTGCTCGGCGACAACACGACGGCCGGCTCGCAGCGTGTGATGCGCTACGATCCCGTGAGTCGCGTGGCACTCGGCAGTTTCGGCACTGGTTTCCTGAACGCCGACGTTACCGGCATCGCGACCGATGCCTCCACCAACCGCGCGTTTGTGCTGACCGCTAACGGCCGGGTCACCACGTTCAACTACAACACCGGCGACTATATGTCCACGTTTACCATTTCGACCTTATACGGGAATATTGCGTGGGACTCTACGAGCGGGCTGTTGTTTACCGGAAATGGAGGAGGCAGTGGCACCAGCCCCGGACGCGGATACGATTCCAACGGCGTGGCTCAGGTAAGCAACACGGGCAGCCTGGGAACCGCCTCCCTCAGAAACGGTGCGAGCGTCTACCGCCTTTCGTGGGGCGTCAATTCGGTCGCAACACTGGTTGAAGTTCAGCAACACGCGCTCAGTGGCGGCGCACCGACGCAGGCTGTGCCGAGTGCAGTTGCGTGGACGGGTGCGAACGTCCCGCGGGCTGCACTGTACTCCGTGACGAACCAGTTTTTGGGCCTCACGCTTAATGCCGGGAATCTCGAAATGTGGTCCATCCCGACCAACTCCGCAGGCACCAACGGCAGTGTAAGCCTGGTCGAGAATTTTGGGGCGAGCACCAACAACAATATCGACATGGTGGCTGGCCACGGGCCCCTGGTTTACGTTCTCAACGGCAATCAGATCATTAGCTACAACAGCACGGTCTCGCTCAATCTCGGTACGAGCACGCTGCCATTCGGGAGTGCCACCACCATCGGCGGAATGGCGATTGTGCTGGCGCCTGAGCCCGGCGGATTCCTTGCCTTCGGCGTGGCTGCGCTCTTCCTGGCGCGCCGCAAACGAAGCTGAGCCGCCCGAGATAGTAAACTGGGCGGCATGGGTCGTCACTTGGCTTGCTTTAAGGCGTATGATGTGCGCGGAATTGTCCCGTCGGAGCTCAATCCGGAGCTCGCTTACAAGATCGGGCGCGCGTTTGCCGACGAGATCCCTTGTCAAAAGGTGTGTCTCGGCTATGACATCCGCCTGAGCGGGCCGGAACTCGCCGACGCGCTGACGCGCGGGCTGAACGATGCCGGCGTGGACGTCGTGAATCTTGGCCTCATCGGCACGGAAATGGTGTACTTCGCCACTGCGCATTACGGTTACGACGGCGGCATCATGATCACCGCGAGTCACAATCCGCCGGAGTACAACGGCATGAAAATGGTGCGCGCGGAGAGCCGCCCGATTTCGGGCGATACTGGTTTGTTGGCGATTGAAGAGCGCATTGCGGCAGGGAACTTTACTCGCACCGGAAGTGGCACCGTTTCTACCCAAGATTGCTACGCCGACTATGTGCAACACCTGCTGAGTTTTGTGGATGTAAGCAAATTGCGACCGCTCAAGGTGTTTGCCAACAATGGCAACGGTGGAGCGGCGCTCGCGATGAACGCAGTGGAGCCGTTCTTACCGAATAAGGTGACCAAGTTCTTGTTCGAGCCCGACGGAAACTTTCCGAACGGAGTGCCGAACCCGATTTTGCCCGAAGCGCAAGCCCCGGTGAAGGCGACCATGGCCGGCAACGGTTACGATTTTGGCGTTGCGTGGGACGGAGACTATGATCGCTGCTTCTTCTTCGACGAAAACGGCGACTTTATCGAAGGTTATTACATTGTCGGCCTGCTCGCAAAAGCGTTCTTAACCATTAACCCGGCGCAAACAATTGTCTACGACGTGCGGCTAACGTGGAACACCGAAGGAATTCTGGAATCCATGGGTGGACGCGGCGTGATGAGCAAGAGTGGACACAGCTTTATCAAAGAACGAATGCGCGCCGAAGACGCGGTGTATGGCGGCGAGATGAGCGCCCATCACTACTTTAAGCAAAACTGGTATTGCGATAGCGGAATGGTGCCGTACATGTTGATTAGCTATCTGCTGAGCACGAGCGACCAAACGCTGGGCGAAATGGTGCGCGAAATGATCGCCAACTATCCGTGTAGCGGCGAAGTAAATAGCAAGGTTGCCGATGTTCCGGCGGCGATTGCCCGCGTGGCCGAAGCATTTCCGGGTGGCGAACGTAACAACGTGGACGGCCTGAGCGTGGACTTCGGCGATTGGCGGTTCAACCTGCGCGGCAGCAACACCGAGCCGTTGCTGCGGCTGAACGTGGAGACTCGCGGTGACGCCGAGAAGATGCGCGCCCGCACCGAAGAACTGCTCGCGATCATCCGCGCCTAGCACGAGTAGCCCCGTCATTTTACGGTGAATTTCGGCGAACCCCGTGTGGATGCGGGGAGTATGCCTTACAATAGCAACATGCGTTGTCTCACGCTGATTGCTTTTACTTTGGTTGCGTCTGGATCGGCCTTTGCCTCCTACGAACTCATGCTTCTGCCGACCTCGAATGGTCGCGTCGCACGCTTTGATCCGGTTAGCCAGATCGGGCTTGGCCAATACGGGCCAACAAATGGGGCGATTCTGCGCGGGCAAGTGAACTACCGTGCTTCGGACGGGATTTCTTGGCTGACTACATCGGGCGGCACAACGAGCTTTGACACGGGAACTGGCACGCCGGTCAACTCAAGTAACTTCCCGTCGGGCATCACGCGAATCTCCCCGGAAGGCGGGCGGCTTTTTGAAGTCGACGGTGTTCGCATATACCGCACCGATCCCGATACCCTGGCTCAAAACTCGACCAACGTGCCTAACGCGGCGGCATTCAATTTTGTTGCACCCTACTCCAATAACTCTTGCTTGATTGGCTATGCCGATAGCAATTTGAATAACTTTGTGATTTCTTACAATGCCGTTACGAATACTTTTGGTACGGCCCTTGCGGTTGGCCTAGGATTTACGGCGGGTAGTTTTGGTGGAGCGCAAAGCCTTAAGGTTGGATCCTCGATGACGTATCGCACAATTGGCAAATCGGGCGGCACCAATGTGATCGCAACTTTTGCATCTACAGACGGCATAAATTATAATCAGTCGTTCTTGTCACTGGGCGCATTACCGCAGTTCTCCTCAACGGCCACTCTTTCGATGATGCTCGGACACGGCAACACATTCTATGTAGTAGGCGATGACATCTCGGCGGCGACAACTACGCGAATCAGTTGGTACCGCTCCGACGGAACAAATATCGGAACTTACACGACAACTGCCGTGGATGTGCCGACTGGTGCTTGGAGCGGTTACAGCATCATCGCGCCCGAGCCGAGTTCGCTTGGCTTGTTAGCGGTTAGCGCCTTAATGTTGATGCGACGCAGAAAGAAGGCTTAAAGCTTAATGCCGCGTAACGAGGCGGGGCGGCGCTTCGCCTCGTATTCGCGGAGATCGGCGATCAGCGTGCGAAAGACCGTCCAGTAGTGGCTGTCGCGATCCAAGCCGTGCCAAAAGCCCTTGCTTTCGTCAATCTTCAGCGCGAAGCTGCCAAACATGTAGTACACCACCTCGGGCTTCAGCACGCCAGAATTCATCATGATGGCCAGCTCTTCAAAGAACCCGGCCAGGGCGCGGCGGTCGAGCACGGGCTCGGCGGCCACCGCCGGCGACCCTTCGAGAATCAGCGCCATGATGCGGCGGTAGGTCTCGTCCTCCAAAAAGCGGCGTCGCATACTTACGAACTGGTTGACCCGCGTAAACCGCCCCTGCTTGGCGTACTGATAAATCCCCTGCCAAAGCGTGATGAAGCCGATGGCGCCGCCCGCGATAATGGCGATGTCCTTAAAGCTATCGAGGGTGGCGGTGGTCACAGCCACAAGTATACAGGCCGCGTTTTAAGGGATTCTTTGCAGGCTCAGGAGAATGCGCTTGATGGTGGCGGGTTCGAGGCCGTTTCCGCCGAGCGAAATGTACTTCGGGAAGCCGCTCTTGCTCACCTCGATCCAATTCACCGCCCATCGCCGGAAGCTCTTCGGGCCGATCATCACCTCAATCTTGCCGAGCTGCTTGTGCACCACCACAAACTTGGTGCCCTCAATGTCCTTGCCGTCCTCATCTTGCAAAAAGATGTCGCCGATGCCGTCGCTGGCACTTTGAACCCAAAACTCCTTGGGGCCGAGCACGTAGTCCACGTGGTAGCTCACCTGATGCGGGTCCGTGTGGGTGTCCACGCCGACCGCGGTTTTGAAGTCGCGCGGAATGTAGGTCGGCAGGTAGAGCGACTGCTTGGTCGTCTTCAACTGCGACATCTGCTCGTCGGTGAGACTGAAATCGGCGGCGTTGACGGTTTGAAAACTGAGGAGCGCGATCGCGGCGGTAAGCATGTCACTAGTTTAAACGCCTTTTTTGTTGGCGGTGAATCTTTTCACTGCGGAAGTTGTTGAATAGAATAGGACTATGATTCTGCAAACATTGGCGTTGAGCGTGCTTTTGCAGGCTTCGGCGGCTCCGGACATGGAGCAAAAGGTGTCGTTCACCTCGCGCGGGGCTGACCTCGGCCAGATCGTGAGCGAGCTCTCGACCAAGACCGGCGTGCCCATGCGCATGGCGGCGGGCACAATGCCGATCCAGTTGGTCATTCAGGTGCGCGACGTCCCGCTAAAGGACCTCATCGCTAGGATCAACGACGCTTCGCTCACGGATTCTGGAATGAGCAGCGGCATTCTTTACTTTAGCCCGAGCGAAAAGCGGCTCAACGGCCTGGCGGAAGAGGCTCGTCAAGGGCGCGTTGCCCTGCTTCAGAAATGGCGCAAAAGGGAAGTGCAGTCGTTGACCAAGGTGCCGATGAGCGCCGACGGAATTCGCGAACTCCGCAATGCCTTTGAGACTCCGTCGGAGACTCCCGGCGCGGAGCGCGACTACATGACGCTGTATTCGCAGATGCCAATGCGCGCGGTGGCCAGTGAAATCGTTCTTTCTCTGCCGGACATCGAACTTGCGAGCGTGAATGCCTACGGGAGGCAAGTGTTCAGCACCAGCCCCACCCGCATGCAGGGCCGCTTGGATATCGGCGTGGTCAACCGCGCTCTGCGAAAGTACGCCGACGCGATCAATATGTGGCAGTCGGTGGACATGGAGGGCGCTGGTGACGACCCGGAGACGCTGAAGGAGATTCGCCGTCGCGAGTTCGCCATACGCAATGCCGTCGCCGCGCGTGCGCACCTGGTGGTCACGGCGGATGAGCGCATGGGCTCGGGCATCAACATGGAACTCCAGCTTTTCGATGCCAAAGGCGAGCGGCTGGACTATCCGATGCAGGGCGTCAACATCAACGAGTACGAGAACTGGACCGAAGCCAGCAAACCTGAGCCGGGCGAAAAAGCGGTGAACGTCAGCAAAGAGGATCAGGACCTCGGCAAGTTCCTCACGACGAGGTTCAACGGCGACACCTCGACGCTGACGCCAGCCCCGGCGCCGATCGTCCAGCGGTTCTTGCAACCGGAAACCAAGGACCCGCTCAGCTTCTCGGCGGCGGACATTTTGTTCGCCGATTGGGATCGGCGCAAGGTCAATGGCGTGGCCGCGCCCAGTGACTTTCTGGGATTGATTCCGCTCTACATGTCCGAAGGCAGCGAAACCGTATACCCCTCGTCCATGCTCAACGTCATCGCGCAATCGGGCCAAGCCAAGGCCGACTATTCCAAAGCGGGCTGGGCGGTTTGGAAGCCGGTGAGCATGCGCGGTTTGGAGATGATTAAGTCGCGCGCGGAACTCGGCAAGTTCATGCGCAACGTGGCCGCGTACCCCACCGACATCGAATCGTTATACAGCGACTATCAGGGTGATGCCGGCAACTGGGAGCCCTATGAGGACATGAGCTACATCATGGCGATGGGCATTTTTGGCAACGCCATGCCCGGCGCGTCCTCGCGCAACACGCCCCTGGGCCGCATGTATCGCCAACTCAGTAGCGACCAGCAGAGTTCGCTGTTGCGCGGAAACGCGGTGTCGGTCAGCGCCATCAATAAGAAGGCACTAATCGCGTTGGAGCGAGCGGTGTACGGCAATCCAAGTGGGTTCTGTTACTTGCCAACGTTCCGCAAGCTCGCGATGGGCGAGGAAGGCGACGCTCGAAGCGAGGCCGCGATGGAGAACCAGCTCTACAACGGCTACGGCATGTACATCGGCCAAACGGTCCCCGATGAACCCACTTTTAGCATGGCGAGCGGCGTGATGGACGGCCAGATTATGGCGCGCACCAATGCCGTGCCAATGATCGCCGCCTACGAAGGCAAGACGCAACTGGCCGTGTCGCCGCTGGAAGGCTTCGGCGGGATGATGATGTACTACTTTAAGGATGCCACGCCCGAGGATCCGAACCGCGGCCCGTGGTTTGGCAAGAAGGTGAAGTATCGCCTGATGAACAACCTGGAGATTTACGTCCGGGTGATGTTCGGGCCCGATCGCGGCGTGTTTGGCGTGTCGCGTGGCAAGCTCGTGGGCAAAGATTCGCCGCTGTTGGACTATGCGCAGCTCCCGGCTGCGGTCCGCAAGCAGATTGAAGAGGAGCAGAAGAACGGCGGAGAGGGCGCCGCCCCCACGGCTCCGGCTACCGTCGAAGGGCCGCCGCGTTAGGCCTCAACCGGCTCGGCCTGCGGGCTGCGCATCTCGGCGATCAGGTCCAGGAAGAAGAGAATTGTCGCCAGCAACATCGGCCCCACCATGAGGCCGACTGGCCCGAACACGATGATGCCGCCAAGGATGCTGAAAAACACGCCCATCGGCGAGATGCCGATTTTGTTGCCGATGAGAAACGGCTTGATCACGTTGTCGATCTGACTCACGACCAAGAACCCGCCGATCAGCACAATGGCCGCCGAGCCATAGTTGCGACTCATGATGAACGTCAGCCCAAGCGGAATGTAGATGACCGGCGCGCCCAGCAACGGGATGATGCAAAGCACGGTGGTGACCACGCCAAAGATGAGCGGCGATGGCGTCCCCGCCCAAAAATAGAGCCCAGTGGCAAGCGCACCTTGGACCAGCGCCACGAGGATGACGCCGATGAACACCCCGCGCACGGTGTTGTAGAGCCGGTTGAGCAACACGTCGATCTTGTCGCGCGCCAAGGGGATCAGCCGGTCGAATTGGGGTCGCAACCCAGGCCCGTCGCGGAGCATGAAAAACTGCGTGAGGAGCGCGATGACCACGGTGAGCGCGCCGGTGCCGAGTGCAACAATTGCCTTGCCGACCGGGTCGGCGAGCCCGGCTTCGATTTCGGATTTATGTCCGGACCAATAGTCGCTCAGCGAGAACTCGGAGTTCAGTTTCTTGGCGTTGGGCACGACGAACTGCTCGTCGAGGTCGGCCAACACGCTTTCTATCGTGATCTGCTTGGTAGGCTGCCCGGGTGCCGGTTCCTTGGGCTTCAGCTGAGTCGCCACGAGCAGACTCGCGATGCCCAGCGGCAAGATGACAAAGAGCATGGTCGCCACCACCGAGGCGGTCGCGCCGCCATTGGGCCCGAGCTTGCGCGTGAACTTGACATGGAGCGGCCAGATGAGAATGCTGAGCACGGTCGCCCACAAGATAGCCGGGAAAAAGGGGCGCAACACCAGGAAGGTAAGCAACGCCAAAACGCCGAACGTGATCCAGAACAACCCGGTTCGGTAGTTCACTTCAAACGGCGACTTCATGAGCAAAAACTACGCTACCCGAATTAGGGCCGTTGCAAAATAGGGCTCTTGACACGCCGGTTGAAACAGGTATAGTTCTTTCTACATGTCAGATTCCGGCTGGCTGGTGCTGAAGAACGCGCGCGGACACAATTTGCGCGGCGTGGACCTTTACGTGCCGCTAGGGCTGATGGTCTGCGTGACCGGCGTAAGCGGCTCGGGCAAGAGCACGCTGATCCAGGATTCGCTCTACCCGCGCTTGATGTACGAGCTATACGGCACGCGATCGGTGTGGGAGCCGCACGACTCGCTGGAAGGGTTTGAGCAACTGGATAAGGTGATTGACATTGATCAGTCGCCGATTGGTCGCACTCCGCGCAGCAACCCCGCCACCTACACCGGCACGTTCGACATGATCCGTGACCTGTTTAGCTTGACGCCGGACGCCAAGATTCGGGGCTACAAGACGGGGCGTTTTAGCTTTAACGTCAAGGGCGGACGCTGCGAGGCGTGCCGCGGCGACGGCATTATCAAGATCGAAATGCACTTTCTGCCGGACGTTTACGTGCCGTGCGAGGTGTGCAAGGGCAAGCGCTACAACCGCGAGACGCTCGAAGTGAAGTACAAGGGTAAGTCGATTTCCGACGTGCTGCAGATGACGATCGAAGAGGCGTGCAACTTCTTCCAACCGATCCCGAAAATCCATCGCAAACTCGAAACGTTGATGGACGTGGGGCTTGGTTACATTCGGATGGGGCAACCAGCGACCACTCTCTCGGGCGGCGAGGCTCAGCGCGTGAAGCTGGCCGAAGAGCTGGCCAAGCGCTCTACTGGGCGGACGATTTACATTCTCGACGAGCCGACTACGGGCCTGCACTTTGAAGATGTGCGCCGCCTGCTCGTGGTGTTGCAACGGCTGGTGGATGCCGGCAACACAGTGCTGATTATCGAGCACAACCTCGACGTGATTAAGAGCGCCGACTGGCTGATTGACATCGGTCCCGAGGGCGGCACCGGCGGCGGCGAGATCATTGCCCAAGGCACACCCGAGCAGGTGGCGGCCACGCCGGGCAGTCACACTGGCGGATTCCTGCGTGACCTCTTTGCGCGGCCCCGAGTCGAAGCTTAGCGCTTCGCTTTCTTTTTGGGCGTGGTCACGGTCTCGGCGACCTTGAGCACGGCTTTGCGTGGCGGCGCGCTCAACGGGTGCGGCGCACGGGGTTGGCGACGCTCCCTGGGAATCTCAATTTCTCGACGTCCCGCCAGATAGTCGGCGGTCACGCAATCCTGCTTCAGAAACTCCTTCGGCGTGCCCTGACCCACCACCTTACCGCCATGTTCGCCGGCGGCCGGACCCATCTCGATCAGCCAATCGGCGGCCATCATGGTCTCCTCGTCGTGCTCCACCACAATCACGGTGTTGCCGATATCGCGCAGGCGGCAAAGCGTCTCGATGAGCTTGCGGTTGTCGCGTTGGTGCAGGCCGATGCTCGGCTCATCCAGGATGTAGAGGCAGCCCATGAGGCCCGATCCGATCTGCGTGGCCAGGCGAATGCGCTGCGCCTCGCCCCCGGCGAGCGTCGTCGCCGAGCGGTCTAAGGTCAGGTAGCTCAGGCCGACATCGTTGAGGAACCGTAACCGCTCAATGACTTCCTTCACCGCGCGTTCGGCGATCACTCGCTGGCGGCTATTGAGCTTCTCGGTTACATTGTCAAAGAAGCGGAATGCTTCGGCGACCGACGAACTGGTGATGTCCGCCACGTCGCGGTCGGCGATTTTGACGGCGAGGGCTTCCGGCTTCAGGCGTTTGCCGCCGCAAGTGGGGCACGGCCGCGAGCTCATGTATTGGCCCAGATCGTTTTTGACCCACTCGCTCTCGGTGTTTTCGTACTTCTTGCGGAGCGTGTTGACTAACCCTTCCCACGTGGTTTTGAACTGCCGGGTGCTGCGGGTGTAGCGCATGGACACCGTAATCGGCGTTGGATGGCCGTTGAGCAGCACGTCCATTTGCTCCGGGGTGAGCGCCGAGACCGGGCCGCTGGCATCAAATCCCACCGCCGCGCCGAGCCCGTCGAGCACGTCTGGCCACCACTCTTTCGCCTCGCCCGACTTGTATACAAACGGCAGAATCGAGCCATCGCGAACGGGCTTGCTCTTGTCCGGGATCATGAGGTCAACATCAAACTCGGTCTTGGTGCCGAGGCCGGTGCAATCGGGACACGCGCCAAACGGCGAGTTGAACGAAAACATGCGTGGCTCGAGCTCGGGCATGCTGAACCCGCAATCGGCGCAGGAGTAATGCTCGCTGAAAATCTGCTCATTCCACTCGTCGCCGGTCGCCTCGGGTGCTTGCCAGCTCAGAGAAACCACGCCCTTGCCCATCTTGAGCGCCGCCTCAATCGAGTCGGTCAGACGCCTTTCTACGCCCTCTTTGATGACCAGGCGATCGACCACGACCTCGATGGTGTGCTGCTTATAGCGGTCCATCTCAATGTCGTCGGTTACCTCCATCATCTCGCCATCCACGCGCACCCGCACGTATCCGGCTTTTTGAATATCGAGAATCTCCTTTTTGAATTCGCCCTTGCGCGCGCGGACCACGGGCGCGAGAATCTGCACCTTGGTGCCCACCGGATACTTGGCGGCGACCTCGGCGATCTGGTCCGTGCTCTGGCGTTCGATGGGGCCGTGGCCGTTGGGGCAGTAGGGAATGCCGACCCGCGCGTAGAGAATCCGCAGGTAGTCGTAAATTTCGGTGACGGTGGCAACGGTGGAGCGCGGGTTGCGGCTGGTTGACTTTTGGTCGATGCTCACCGCTGGTGAAAGCCCCTCGATGTGGTCAACATCGGGCTTGTCCATCTGGCCCAAAAACTGGCGGGCGTAGGCGCTAAGGCTCTCGACGTAGCGCCGCTGACCCTCGGCGTAGATGGTGTCAAACGCCAAACTCGACTTACCCGAACCGGAAAGCCCGGTAATCACCACGAGCTTGTCGCGCGGAATTTCGACGGTTACGTTCTTGAGATTGTTTTCGCGGGCACCCACCACCACGATCTTCTCTTGGGCCATGCCCAATTTTAGCAGAAAGGTAGACGGAAATGTACCTAGTTCCGGGAAGTAGTCCGCTTCAGTTTTTTGGAACGAGAAGCTCTATCGCTCGCGTCATGCGGCATACAGGGTCACCGCTTGCTCAAGTGCTTGCCGCTTAAGACGAGTGTTCTCGATCGCGCTTTCTTCGAGCAGATCAACCGAGCGGCCCAACAGCGCCTGCAACTCCTCAAGAAATCCAAAATATTGCTCGGCCAAACCCATCCCGCTCGGCGGCGCGGAGAATTCGACGAGAAAGTCAAGGTCACTGCGGTTATCGTCAAACTCCGGCCCGACCGCCGATCCGAACAGCTTCAAGTGGCGCACCGCGAAACTGCGGCAAAGCTCGCGCAACGAGTCCGAGGTCTGTTCGTCGAACCTGATCATGAAACTATTGTAGCCCGCGTTCAGCCAATCCCCTTGATTTGAAGCGGGAATTTTGTGCCGGTACAATGATGCTGTGTCGGATGCCGCCCCCAAAGTGAAAATCGTGACCCTCGGCTGCGCCAAAAACGACGTGGACAGCGAGGAAATCGCTGGCGTTTTGGCCCGCGACGGTTACGTGGTGGACGGCACCAGCAAGGCGCCCGAGGTGACGATTATCAATACCTGCGGGTTTTTGGAGGCCAGTAAGCAAGAGAGCATTGAGGCCATTAAAAAGGCCGTGCGCACCAAGGGCAAGGGCCGCGTGATTGTGGCTGGGTGCCTGGCGCAGAGGCTCGGCGAAGAGCTGGTTCGGTTGGCGCCCGGCGCGGATGCCTACATCGGCGTTGGCCAAATGGGGCGGTTCGATGAGATTGTCAAGAACACACGCCAATCGCGCGATACGATTTTGGAGTTGGAGCCGCCGCACCACCGCTGGGCCGACATCGAAACCCGCGCCCGCACCGGCCGGCCATGGAGCGCCTACCTCAAGGTCAGCGAAGGTTGCGACCACAAGTGCACCTTCTGCACCATCCCGAGCTTCCGCGGACGGCACCAAAGCAAGCCTCGTGAACGGATTTTGGACGAAGCGCGACACCTGGCCAGCACCGGTTGCCGCGAGATCAATCTGATTGCGCAGGACGTGACGCAGTACGGTTTTGACCTCTACAAGGAGTTCACGCTGCCCTCGCTCTTACGCGATCTCAACCAGATAGATGGCATAGATTGGATAAGAATCTTGTACTTTTATCCGAACCGCCTGACCGACGAGGTGATCGAGGCGATGGCGACGAGCGCCAAGGTGCTGCCGTACATTGATATTCCGCTGCAGCACACCCACCCCGACGTGCTGCGCCGCATGAAGCGGCCTTGGGATGGCGACCGCTACCTGGCGCTGTTCGACAAACTTCGCGCGGCGATGCCGGAAGTGGCGATTCGCACGACATTTATCGTCGGGTTTCCGGGGGAAACTGAACAAGAATTTCAGCATTTGTTAGACTTTTGCGATGCCGCCAAGCTCGATCGGGTCGGAGCGTTCTTGTTCTCGCGTGAGCCAGGGACGCCGAGCCACGACATGGCTGGCCAGATTCAAACCCGTGTGAAGAAGGAGCGCTACGAGCGCCTGATGCGGCGGCAGCTCCAGATTTCGCGGCGCATCAACGAGGGTTGGGTCGGGCGCAAACTCGGCGTACTCGTGGACGAAGTCAAAGATGGCTGGTCGGCAGGTCGCTCCTACCGCGACGCGCCCGAGATTGACGGCTGGGTGTACGTGAAGGGCGAGCTTGAGGCGGGCCAAATCCACGAAGTAGAAATCACGAGCGCGGGAGACTATGACCTGTATTCGGACCCCACCGCGCGAAAGCCGATGAAAGCCTTGCGCGTCGCGGCTCCGCGAAAACCGCAGTAAAACCACGGTTAAAAAAATGCCGTAGCCGCTTAGTTGCGTTATAACTGAGTCATGCGATTGTTTGTGTCAACTGCTTTAGTTGTGGCCTCTATGGCCTCTTGGGCCTCGTACGACCTGCTCTATATTGGCGAGGGCTCCGGCA
Organism: Chthonomonas sp.; assembly: GCA_016788425.1. Lineage (NCBI taxonomy): Bacteria > Bacillati > Armatimonadota > Chthonomonadia > Chthonomonadales > Chthonomonadaceae > Chthonomonas > Chthonomonas sp. The sequence goes on along the minus strand of JAEURQ010000003.1, from coordinate 11,581 downwards.
CCCGCGTTCACCGTTTCGATCCGGTGTCGCGCGTTCACCTCGGCAGCTTCTCCGTGTCGCACTCCCGTTTTGTCGCGGCGCATATCAACAGCCCGTACGTGATGTCGGGGACTACGACCGCGATTGGCGTGTATAACGGTGCCTCCGGCGAGCACGTCAACACGACGAATGCGTATGGCGACTTCGGGACGATGACCCCGACCGGCACCTTGCTCGCCTTCTCTTCGGCGACCACGTTTCGGGAGGTCACGTTACCGAATGGCACGGTTCAGATCGTGTCAGCCCTGAGCACGATCTCGGAAGCACGAGGAATTGTGGCTGTGGGCACCAACAAGTGGGTTGTCGGTCGCGGTGCATCTGGCGACCTTATCTTGAATTGTTATTCGAACTCGGGGGCAACCCTGCTGAGTTCGGCGGTGGTGCTGGCGAATGCGAGCCTTCCCGCAAATGTCGCCACGGCGGGCATGGGTGTTTCGGTTTCTTCGTCTGGCGTCACGCAACTCTGGTTTACGCTCCGAACGAGCGCGGGCGATGTTCAGCTGCGAAGGTATTCCCTTTCCGGAACTTCGGCGACCCTCTCGGATTCGACCACGCTGACCGGGTTTTCGACCCTCAACGCCGGTACGACGCAGGCGGTGCTGGGCGGGCATGGCAACTCGGCGTTTGTCGTGGGGGCCGATGCGGCCAACCCGAACCTCACTCGCATCATGCACTTGTCGGCGAACAGTACGAGCACCCTCACGATTGCCAACTACACCACGAGCGCGTTTACCGTGAACAGCTCGACCGATTGGACCGCCGCAAACGTGGTCGCCCCGGAACCCGGCTCGATTCTGGCGTTGGGGGCGGGATTGTTCCTTGTGCTTCGACGGCGGGTCCCGGCTAAGCGTTAGGCCTTGCGGCGTCGGATGAGCAGTCCCAGCCCGGCAAACACGGCTAGCATTGAGCTTGGCTCGGGTGCGACCACAATAGCGCTACCTCGGTAGTAGTTCGTCGAATACTGAAATCCGGGAAGGGTCTGGGCGGTGCCGGCGAGGCCAAGACTCATTTCCATGGGGAGGCAGTACAGGGCACCGTTCGAATAGTACATCCCGTAAGCTCGCTCTCCATGGCCCCACTCGGCCCCGCTTAGAGCTACGGTAGAGCCAGTGAGTTCGACCGAAACATTTGCCGCTGCCACTCCACTGGGCGTGGTGTAATAGCGAGAAAAGTAATGGGTCGAGTTCACGGTGTAACTTGCGATGGCGGCTGATCCACTTGAGTTCCCAACGATGTCCTTGAGCGAAGTCTCGGCTTGCGGGCCCATGCCCACACTACTGACCAAGACATTCGAAGGATTGAAATTTAAAAGGAAATCACTACTCCAAAAAGTTCCGTCGCTATCCGACGCGATCGCGTAAAGACCATTGTTGAGAAGGGTGGCTCCCCCAGAAGGGATGAAACGTCGATCGCCGTAATAAAGTGCCGACCCTACCTGAAACCCCGTACTAGGGTCGAATCGAACTACATCACGATCGTAGCTCACTAACAGCTCTCCAGCTCTTGTGTACTGAATCTTGCGCGCGGTTCCATAGCTTCCACTCAAGATGGTTGTACCGATATAGTTCCCCGTATTGTAGTTATATCGCAGAACGCCGGAGGTGCTCCCGGAACGTACGAGGGCATAAACTTCGTTAGCCGACTGGTTTACTGCGATATCAGTCATCGGAGCCTGCACGGAGAAGCTACCCAAAGAAACCGCATTTTCCGGGTCCCAGCGATGGATGCGATTGTCCACACCGTTGGCGATCAGCAGCATGTCAAATGAGGCGGCAGATATTGCGGCGCAAGAAAGTAGAACAGAGACACTGAATATTCGCATAGTGTTATAGGTTTTTAAGTGACGTTGAGAGTGTTTATGATCGCCGTCGTCGAGCGAGCAACCCAAGCCCAGCCAGCACGGCTAGCATCGAACTGGGTTCAGGCGCAAGGATCATTGCGCTGCCGCGATAAGCGTTTGCGGAGCCCGACAGCGCGGAAATCGTGGTGCCCGAGCCAATGAGGTTCAACGTCGTGTCTAATTGATAACAGGTCGTAACTTGGGTGCCCGGATTGTAAAATAGGCAGTAAGCCAAATTGTTGTGGCCCCACTCGCTACCGAGAGCCGTGATTGAGGTGCCTCCAATACTCAGCGAAATGTTTGTCGCCGCGATTGCCGAGCCGTTTACGTTGTACCGCGTGAATGTCACTGAACTACCGCCTGACTGTTCGGTCACCATCAACGCCGACGAGTTTTGGTTTGACACGATGTCCGCATAGGAGTGCACAGACTGGTGTAAGCTTGACATGACCGAGCCGGTTTGTGTTCCAGTCGGAGTAAAGGTCATGAGATAGTCATTGTTCCAAGCCGTTCCATCGCTCTCGCCAGCTAGCACAAAATTGCCGTTACTCAGATACGCCGATCCTCCGTGGAAGATAAACCTGCGATCACTATAGAATAGCGGAACACCGATTTGCGCGCCAGTGTCTGCGTTGTAGCGAACCACATCGCGTTCGTAACTGACCAGGAGTTCACCATTGCTGGTGTACTGCACTTTGCGCGCATTGCCATAACTGCCCGCGAGCAAAGTCGCGCCAAGGTAAGCGCCGGTGTTATAGTTGTACTTCGCAATTCCGGTGCTGCTTCCTGAGGGCAGCAGCGTGTAAACGGTGTTGGCGCTCTGATTGACAGCGATATCGGTGATGCTGCCATTCACTGGGAAGCTACCCAGGGCCACGTTATTCGCCGGATCGTAGCGGTGGATGCGATTGTCTATGCCATTCGCCAGCAGCATCATGTCAAAAGACGCCAGCGCCGAGGCCGCGCACGCGGCAAGAGAGAGCACAACAAGAGATCGCATGGAAAGGTTATAACTCAAACGGCGCGAATCCGCACAAAAAGGCACTAAATGTACGCGCCGTCGCGCAGGTTGATGCCGTGCTCGACCCACGCCTTGAGGGCGGCGAGCATCTGCGACCACCCTTGGCAGTTGCCGTACGAGGCGTTCAAACCGGCGGGGGTGGAGGGCCAACCCTCTTCCGAAATTTCCACCTTGGTCCGACCTTCGCCGACGTCGCTAAAGCGCATGGTGACCGTCGTCGGGGCACCATCCGGCGAAGGCCACCGAAACACAATGCTCTCGCCCTCCACGACTTCGCCCACCTCGACGGGGAAGCGGCCGGGGAAGTCGTGAAAGTCCCAGGTCACCGTCGAATCGGAGCTGAGCCGACCCTGCGCGCCGCCGGTGGTGAAGTACTGCGACAGCTGCGCCGGATCGGCCACTGCCTCAAAAACCTCGGCGCGAGGCCGCGACACGTGCAAGTACGTGGTGAATTGCAGCTCCATCAGGCGAGCCTCCGGAACTGGTGCTTGCCGACCTTCAGCACCTTGCCGACCAAGTCGGCGGGCGCATAGCGATGCGCAATGTCGGCGGCCCGCTCGCCATCCAGCGAGACCGCCCCGGCCTGGATCAGCTTCTTCGCCGCGCCATTGCTTTCGGCCAAGCCCAGCGCCACCACCAGGGCGGCCAGGCCCACCGTTCCCTCGGCGATCGCCTCGGGCGGAATTGCGGCTTCCTCGGCCTCAACCGGTTGCTGACGTTGACTAAACGTGTTGATGAAGTAGTCGTCGGCCGCTTGCGCGTCCGCCGCTGAGTGGTACATCGTCACGATTTCGCGCGCCAAACGGCGCTTCGCATCGCGGGGATGGTCCTCGGCGACAATGCGGCGCACCTCGTCCATCGGCACGTCGGTACACAGCTCAAACCAGTTGGTCATGAGCTCGTCGGGAATGGACATGGTTTTGCCGTACATGTCGTTCGGTGCGTCCCAAATGCCGACATAATTGCCGAGCGATTGCGACATCTTCTCCTTGCCGTCGGTGCCCACCAGCAGGGGCGAAAGAATCACCACTTGCGGCTCCTGATCGTACTGCTCCTGTAGGTTTCGGCCCACCAAGTTGTTGAATTTTTGGTCGTTTCCGCCGAGCTCAATATCGGCGCGAATTTCCACCGAATCCATGCCTTGGCACAGCGGATAAAGAATCTCGTGCAGGGCGATCGGGCGGTTTTCGTTCCAGCGTTTGGTGAAGTCGTCGCGCTCCATGATGCGCGCCACGGTGGTCCGACTCGCGAGCCGAATCACATCCTCAAAGCCCATTTTTCCAAGCCAATCTTTGTTGAAGTAGATCTCGGTTTTGTCGGGGTCCAGAATCTTGCGGACTTGCGTCATGACGCCGTCCACGTTCGCCTGCACTTCCTCGCGAGTCAGCTGCTTGCGGGTTTTGCTCTTGCCGCTCGGGTCGCCGATCATGGCTGTAAAGTCGCCGATGATCAGGCAAGCCGTGTGGCCAAGCTGCTGAAAGTCGCGCAACTTCCGCAAGACCACCGCCCATCCCAGAGTGACGTCTTTGGCGGTCGGATCGACGCCGAGCTTAACGCGCAGGGGGCGTCCGAGGCCCAGCTTGCGGCGAAGGTCGGCTTCGCTGATGATCTCGGTGGTGGCCCGGCGCAGATGCTCAATCTGCTGGTCAATCGTCACGCGGGCGCCCCATCCCAAAGAATCGTGTCGCGCGCGTCGCCCTCCAGGGTCATGGTTCCGCCGAGCAGCGCGCGCGAAATCTCGCCTAGCGCGGACACGTTCGCGCCCGGTAGCACCACGCAGTCGTGCAGCCGTTTGGCCGAAACCTTGGCACCCGGACCCACAACCACGTTCTCGCCGATTTCGGCTTGCACGTCGGCGGTGGCGTCGATTATGTTCGCCCCGCCGGTCAGAAAAGCGGTGGTCTCCAGGTACGAATCGAGCGTGCCGGTGTCAAACCAAATGTTGTCGTAGATGCCCGCGCGCACGTCCATGCCGCGGTCAATCATTAGCTGGATGGCGTCCGTGATTTCGTACTCGCCGCGACCCGAGGGTTTCAGGTCGGGGAGCACACTCCAGAGTTCGGGGCCAAAGAAGTACATCCCAGCCATGGCGAGGTTGCTTTCGGGTTCGGCGGGCTTCTCCACCAACCGCACAATGCGATCGCCTTCCACCGTGGCCACGCCAAATCGGCGGGGGTCTTCCACCGGCTTGACGATGTTGAGGTTGGCGCAGCCCGACTCGCGGAATTTGGCGGCGTGCTCGGCGAACCCGCCGCCATAAATCGCATCGCCCAGGTAAAGCACAAACGAGTCGCCGGCGACAAATTCTTTGGTGAATCCGACGGCGTGGGCCAGACCAAGCGGCTCGGGCTGACGGGCGAAATCGAGCTTCACGCCAAACTGCGAGCCATCGCCCAGTGCCCGGCGCATCTCCGGCTCGTTCTCGCCGACCACGATGCAAATCTCGGTGACGCCCATTTCCTTCAGGCGGTCGAACGCATATTCCATGGTCATGCGGTTGGCCATGGGCAGCAGCGGTTTGGCGATGTGGTGAGTCACCGGATACAGTCGTGAACCCTTTCCGGCGGCAAGAATGACCCCTTTCATATGGGATCAGGGTACCTTGGAGTTGTGATGAAGCTCCGACAGGGAAGTTGGATGATCCTCGGCCTCGTGACGTTGGTCGGTTGTTCGCGATCCGGGCCGCCGGTCTATCCGACGTGGTCGCCGCAATTGCCGCAATACGAGCCTCGCGATGGCGCGGGCGGCTTCGATTCTGTGTGCCTCGCCGGGCAAGGCGTGGAAGAATCTCTCGACGGCAAACAGCTTTCGAAATTCAACTTTACCGACCGCGACAAGGAGCTGTATTCCGCCAAAGTCGCCCCGCAAACCGAGCGCATGATCGCGGCTCTGGCCGAGAATCCGCGCTACGAGTTCCGACCGACTCCGCCGCTGGAGCGGCCCAAGTTTGTCGGCGGCTGGCGGCTCATCGGCGAGAGCCTCATCTGGCGAACCGAAGCCGCCGTGAAGGCGAAGAACCCCGCTGAGGCAGTGCGCATGTTCACGGGCGCGGCCCGCTTCTGCCGCCTCATGATGCAGGGCGATGCGAACACCGCGCAGATGGGACTGCACGTGCTCGATGGCTCGCGCGCGGCCCTCGGCCCGGCGCTGGTTTCGCTCGGCGCAAGCAACCTGCAGAAGCTGGTGACCGTGGTGGAAGAAACCTGCTCGGCGCCAAGCTTCACGGACGCTGCTCTCAAGAACGAATCTGCCCAGGCGTTGGCGGCGCTGCAATTTTTCCAGGACGCCTACGCGGCGCAGAATTGGAAGCGGCTGGAGGACAATTTCGAGACTGTGGGCCGGGATGCCTCCCGGTTGCTGAAGGCCATGGAGCCGACCTCGTCGAAGCGCGTCGAGCTTTTCGACAAGCTCAAGGAGCGGATTGACACCGAGCTTTCCTGGCAGTTGGCGCGCGCCGCGGTGCCCGCCGCCAAACGACCGCAATATCCCAAGCTTGGGGGCGGCGAGTTTGGCCGCCTTTGGATTAGCACATTCGGCATGGCCGGACGGGGAGTGATCACCTCAGCGGACACGACCTTGGCGCGATGCCGGCTGCTTGCGCTGACGGCTCACATGCAGGCACTCGCCTCGCAAAAGCAGCCGTTGCCTCGCGACCTCTCGGCGCTGCCAAAGTGGCTCCGCAATGACCCGGTTAGCGGCGTGGAATTCGTGTACCGCACCAACGGCGTGGAGTTCGATTGCTACAGTCGCGGCGCGGATGGCCGCGACGATCTCGGGCGCACCGACGAGCCGGGACTGAACCCCGACCTTCGCTTGGAGCGCTAAAACCCAACAGCCAAAGAGAAAGCCCCCGCCAAACTTGGCGGGGGCTTTTGACTTTCCGGTCAGCGGAGCTTACGGATAGTCTTCGCCGATCGCGTCGAAGTTCAGTGCGAGCTGCGTATAGTCGGCGATGTCCACGATCTGATCGCCGTTCAGGTCGGCACCTAGGGCGTACCCAGGTTGGCCCTGGATCTTGTCAAAGGCACCCGCCAGGATCGCGTAGTCCGCGATGTCAACGATGTCGTCACCATTACAGTCGCCGCTACGATGGCTCGTGTAGAGCGTGTTCGATCCGTACGTGGCCGCATTGAAGGACACGCTCGTTTCGTATTCGCTCAGCCAGAACGCCGGCTTCACCGACACGCGGTACGTGCCCGTTGCGCCGGAGAACGGCACTTCCCATGTTCCGTAGGAGGCGTTGACCGTGCTGCTTTGAATGAGCACGCCCGACGAGTTGCGGATGCGAACCCTTGTGGAGTACGTTCCGCCGGAGGCCGCCCACGAGGCGAGTCCACCATAGGTGATGTAGCCCGTGAACGAGGCCGGCTTCACCGTGAGCGTCGCCGCTCGGTAGCCGCTGACCCAGTATCCGCTGGCCGGGTACGAATAGACTTCCCACGTGTGGTTGCCCACCGTAGCCGCCGCCGGGATGGTGTAGTACCAGTAGGCGTATCCGCTGGAGTCGGTCGTTGCCGTTCCCAGGTAGGAACCGTCCATGTAGTAGTACACAGTTCCGCCGGCCAACGGCGAACCGTTGCTTTGCAGATACTGCGACCACAGGTACACCGATTCGGTGCGGCGCGCCGCCACATCCCACGCATTCGTGATGGTGGGCTGATAGGCATAGAGCGTCGCGTCGAAGTTGCTACTACTGTTGTAGTTGATGTTACTGATGTAGTAGACATCAAGGTCATACGGCCCTTGATAGCCAGTCGGAACCGCGTAGTTCAGGGTCGCGTAACCATCGTTGCCGGGGGTTGCCGAGCCCGCATAGGAGCCGTTGACATAGAACCACACCGCGCCCGTGTTGACCCAAGCGTTATCCGTGGTGCGGCTCACGCGGGCGTACAGGGCGACGGTCGTACCCGCGGTGGGATACGTGTTGTAGCCTTGGATCAAGGTGTTGGCCTTGGTCGTCGTGAGAGTCGCCGTGCTGCTTCCCGCGTTGTAAACGGTCGTCACCGGCGTGTCCGCGCGAATGGTGAACGTACTCGGCGTGCCGAAGGGCACCGTGTAGTTGTAAGTGGCGATGCCACTTCCGTTCGTCGTGCCCGAACCCACGAATGCGTTCGAGATGTAGAAGTTGACCGTTTCGCCGGAGACGGCTCCACCAGCGGAACTGGTGACGGTCGCGCTCAGAGTCGCGACGCCGGTGATGGGCGCATTGGCGTTCGCCACGGCCACAAGCTTGTTGGGCTTGTAGTTAGCTTCCTGAATCCAGGTGCCCCACGTGGTGGAACCAACCGCGTATTGGCCGATGATCCAGAAGGATCGGTTATCCCATGGATCGTAGGTGCCGCCGAAGTAGTCACCCCAGCGGTTGCGGCCATTGACGAGCGAGACATAGCCCGCGGCCCCTGCGCGCGTTTGCACGGAGAAGCCGAAGCTGGTGTCGCCCGACTTGTAACCGGAGTACCGAGAGCTGGCATATTCGCTTTGCCCGGAACGGCCAAACGTGATGATCGCGTCGCCATACGGGTTGCAAGCGATCGCCGGATAGTAGTAATCCAGCCCCGAGTTGCCGATCGTATCGTTGATCAGCAAGTTGTAGCTGTTGTAAATGTCCATGCAGTACGCACGGACCGTCGAGCGGTTGCCCGCGCCGTCGCCATAGTTGTAGGCGCTGCCGTTGACCGAGAACAGCTTGCCATTGGCGTAGCTGACGCTCAGAATGCGGCCATCGTTGACTTCCAGCTTCGTGGCGGCTCCTTGCTGATAGGCAAGGCCGTTAGGCGTGTAGCCACCCACATTGACGAGTGTTGACGTGACCGTGGGCGCGGTGGGAGCACCGGTGCCGCCGAACGTATAGTTGGTGAACCGTCGAACGGTGAGGTTGGTCGAGCCACCTTCTTTACCGCTGACCATGTAAAAGGCCCCTGGGTCGGTGAGTTGGCGCGCTGGCACCGGGCGGAAGTCCGCCGAACCATCGCTTTGGAAGTTGGTGTAGTCGTACCAATAGGTGCCGCCCGCGCCATAGACTTCCGATGAGCGGAGGAGGCGTGTGTGCGAGTAGGTTCCCGAACCCGTGAAGGTGGGGAACTTGATGCCCGCGACCATGATGCCGCCGCTGGCGAAGCCAAGGTGCGGGAAGTCAACCCAGTGGTTGTTATCGAAGGTGCCGCCATCGTACTTGGCGTTCAGGAACCGCCAACTCCAGTTGCCATAGGCGTTGCTGTCGTCGGAGTACATGAGCACGTAGTGCGACTCGGTGACGTTGTTGCTCGCGTCGTACTTGTTGGCGAGCATGAGAATAAGGAACCGGTCATTGAACGGGTCGTAACCGATTTTGGGGTCGAACAGGAAGTAGTCCGAGTTCATGAACCCGCTGAAGCTCGACTGATAGCCATTCGTGCCGTCCTTTTCGAAGATGGCGAAGTGGCTGTTGGTTACGGCGACCAGGTTGCTGGGGCCGGCCGCGACTTCGGGATCGGGCGGGCGCCAGCCGGTGGCCGTGATTCCAATGAAGCTGCGAAACGCCGAGGGCGGCGATTCGGTGCCGAACGGATTTTCATCAAGGACGTTGACCGGTGGAATGTTTGCGGGCGGATCGGTGTACTTGAGCTTGGGCTTGATTTTGTTGGGGATGAAACCTCCGATGGAGATTCCTTCGCGAACCGGCAGGTTGGTACTGTAGGTTCCGCTTGGCCCTTGCGCGCTGTAGCCCCAGCCCGCATCGGTTTCGGATGTCTGGGCGTGCGCGACGCTGCCCACCAGCGCGCTGACCGCCAAGACGACTTTGGAAATGAACTTCATTTTTTTCTCCCGTGCGCCCTCAAATGCGCACTGAACACCTTAGTTATATCAGAGACTTGCAGAAATGCGAGGAGATTTTAGAGAAAATTTAGAGACCGTGATTTGACTCGCCTTTCGGCTCGGGTCCGGGAGCGGATGGGATTGCCGACAAAAACGGGCAAAAATTTGCAAGTGCAGGGGTGGGCGTGAAAAGTTGCACGCGCAAGGGGAAAAGACGGTGTTGGCGTGGGTTTTGCCGCGCGATTTTCGAAAAAAGTGGTCCGACCCCCTTGACATCTGAAACGGCCCATGCCTACAATATCCCTTGTCAGCCACGCAGTGGTTGGCGAGAACCTTGAAAGCTCAATACAAAGTTCAATCGTGAGTTTTAACGCTCTACCGAGCAATCGGTAGGACAAATATGAAAAATGAACCATCTTCGGATGGACAAAAAAACTTTCTTCGGAGAGTTTGATCATGGCTCAGGACGAACGCTGGCGGTGTGCCTAAAACATGCAAGTCGAACGAGGCCTTCGGGTCTAGTGGCGAACGGCGGAGTAATACATAAGCAACGTGCCTTGAAGTCCGGGACAAACGCAGAAATGCCATAAATACCGGATGTGGTTGAGAGTGGGCATCTACTTTCAATTAAATGGTTTTTCGCTTCAAGAGCGGCTTATGATGCATCAGGTAGTTGGTGGGGTAATGGCCTACCAAGCCGACGACGCATAGGGGGTCTGAGAGGATGATCCCCCCGAGAGGGACTGAGAGACGGCCCTCACACCTACGGGTGGCAGCAGTTGGGAATCGTTGTCAATGGGGGAAACCCTGAACACGCGACACCGCGTGGTGGATGAAGGCCTTAGGGTCGTAAACACCTTTTGCACGGAAAGACTTAGGACGGTACCGTGCGAATAAGCTCCGGCTAACTACGTGCCAGCAGCCGCGGTAAGACGTAGGGAGCAAGCGTTGTCCGGATTTACTGGGCGTAAAGAGCACGTAGGCGGACTGTTAAGTGTGAAGTGAAATCTCCAGCGCTCAACGCGGAAATTGCTTCGCATACTGGCAGACTAGAGGGTTGCAGAGGTAACTGGAATTCCCGGTGTAGCGGTGACATGCATTGATATCGGGAGGAACTCCTATGGCGAAGGCAGGTTACTGGGCTTCTCCTGACGCTGAGGTGCGAAAGCGTGGGTAGCAAACAGAATTAGATACTCTGGTAGTCCACGCCCTAAACGATGGATACTAGACGTAAGAGGTATCGACCCCTCTTGTGTCGCAGCTAACGCATTAAGTATCCCGCCTGGGGAGTACGGCCGCAAGGTTGAAACTCAAATGAATTGACGGGGACCCGCACAAGCGGTGGAGCATGTGGATTAATTCGATACTAACCGAAGAACCTTACCCAGGCTTGACATCGAGGGAAAGTCCCCGAAAAGGGACCCTCTCCCACAAGGAGACCCAAAGACAGATGTTGCATGGCTGTCGTCAGCTCGTGCCGTGAGGTGTACGGTTAAGTCCGCCAACGAGCGCAACCCACGTTCTGTGTTACCAGCGAGTAAAGTCGGGGACTCACAGGAGACCGCCGGTGTAAGCCGGAGGAAGGTGTGGATGACGTCAAGTCAGCATGGCTCTTACGCCTGGGGCTTCACACATGCTACAATGGGCGAAACAGAGGGCCGCAATGCCGCGAGGCGGAGCAAATCCCAAAAATACGCCCCCAGTTCAGATTGCAGTCTGCAACTCGATTGCATGAAGGCGGAATCGCTAGTAAACGCAGGTCAGCTATACTGCGTTGAATACGTTCCCGGGTCTTGTACACACCGCCCGTCAAGTCACCCGAGTTGTTTTCACCCGAAGTCCGTGGCCTAACCGTAAGGAGGGAGCGGCCGAAGGTGGGGGGAGCG